>NZ_JAUNRW010000017.1:11694-30166 GCF_030535495.1 Corynebacterium sp. | reverse complement strand
CCGTCGATGTGGAACTCCTCGATCCAGTACAGGGCGTTGGCGACGAGGAAGTTGCGCACCTCGTTGCGGCCGAAGTCGAAGACGTAGGTTCCCCAGTCCTTCTGCTCGCCGCGGCGCCAGTCGGGGTGCTCGTAGAGGGCGGGGCCGTCGAAACGCGCCAGGGCCCAGTCGTCCTTGGGGAAGTGGGCCGGCACCCAGTCGACGAGGACGCCGATACCGCGGTTGTGGAATGCCTCGATGAGCGCGCGCAGCTCATCCGGATCACCCCAGCGGGCGGTCGGGGAGTAGTAGCCGGAGACCTGGTAGCCCCAGGAGCCGCCGAAGGGGTGCTCGGCGACGGGCATGAGCTCGACGTGGGTGAAGCCCTGTTCGGCGACGTAGTCGACCAGCTCGGTGGTCAGCTCCTGGTAACCCTTGCCCACCTTCCAGGAACCCAGGTGCACCTCGTAAATGGACATGGGACCGTTGACGATGTCGGTCTCGGAGCGGGAACGGATCCAGTCGCCGTCGGACCAGTCGTAGCGGGAGTCGACGACCACGGAGGTGGTCTCCGGCGGAGTCAGGGTGCCCTTGGCCAGCGGATCGGCCTTGTCGCGGCGGTGGCCCTCCTTGGTCTGGACGGCGAACTTGTAGGTGTCGCCCGCGCCGATCTCGGGGATGAACAGCTCCCACACTCCGGAGGAACCGAGCGAGCGCATCGGGTACTGGTTGTTGTTCCAGGCGCAGAAGTCACCGACCACGGCCACACCCTGGGCGTTGGGGGCCCAGACGGCAAACGAGGTGCCCTTGACCGTGCCCAGTGCGGTCTCGTAGGAACGCACGTTGGCGCCGAGGACATCCCACAGGCGCTCGTGGCGGCCCTCGGAGATGAGGTGCAGGTCCAGGCTGCCCAGGGTCGGCAGGAAGGCGTAGGGGTCCGCCATGACCACCGGCTCGGCGTCCGGCCAGGTGATGCTCAGGCGGTAATCGGGGGTGTAGATGTCGGGGAGGCCGAGAACCCAGATGTCGTCACCGATGGGGGTGGCCTGGTGGGCCTCGTTGTGGATGAGCACCTCCACCTGCACGGCGCCGAGCTGGCGGGTGCGGATGACCGAGCCGCCCTCGATGGCGTGCCATCCGTAGAAGTCATGGGGCGAGTGGTGACTGCAGTTGCGCAGGCGCTCCAGGTCCGCGTCGGGGATGAGCAGTTTCTCGTCGAGCATGGGTTGTACCTCACAGGTGGAAGGTGGATCGGTTTTATCTGGGCGGTGGGTCGACCGCCCGGTCACACTCCTGACGCTACAGGAGTGGACCGGGCGGCCACGGGTGGTCAGGCGCGGTAGTCGCTCACGTTCCGCCAGGCGAGCTGCTCGCGCTGATCGGCCGGGACCGTCGGCAGGACGAGGATGTGGGCGACGTCGACTTCGGGGGTGAGCTCGACGTAGTTGTGCTCGCCCCAGGTCCAGGTCGCACCGGTGACGGCGTCGTGGACCGGGAAGGTGGCACCCGGGTGCTGGCCGAGGGCCTCGAGGTTGAGGTGCACCGTGCCGGCCTGCGTGTGGTAGGTGTCCAGGTTGACCACCACGAGCACCACGTTGCCGGTGACCGGGTCGACCTTGGAGTAGGCGAGGATCTGGTCATTGTCGACGTCGTGGAAGACGAGGTTGCGCAGCTGCTGCAGGGCAGGGTTCTCGCGGCGGATGTGGTTGAGCAGCGTGAGGTAGGGCTCGAGCGAGTCGCCGGAGGCCAGTGCGCCGGCGAAGTCACGCGGGCGCAGTTCGTACTTCTCGGAGTCGAGGTACTCCTCGGAGCCCTGGGCCACCGGCTCGTACTCGTAGAGCTCGTAGCCGGAGTACACGCCCCACAGCGGGGACATGGTGGCGGCGAGGGTGGCGCGGGCGGCGAACATGGCGCGCCCACCGACCTGCAGGGACTCGTGGAGGATGTCCGGGGTGTTGACGAACAGGTTCGGGCGGGAGAAGTCGGCGGCATCGCGGATCTCGGAGGCGAACTGGGTCAGTTCCTCCTTCGAGGTCTTCCACGTGAAGTAGGTGTAGGACTGCGAGTAGCCGAGCTTGGCCAGGCCGTAGAGGCGCGGGGCGCGGGTGAAGGCCTCGGCGAGGAAGATGACGTCCGGGTCGGTCTCGTGGACCTTGGAGATCAGCCACTCCCAGAAGTTCGCCGGCTTGGTGTGGGGGTTGTCCACGCGGAAGGTGCGCACGCCCAGGTTCACCCAGTGCATGACGACGCGGTAGACCTCGTCGTAGACGGCCGTGGGGTTGTTGTCGAAGTTGATGGGGTAGATGTCCTGGTACTTCTTCGGCGGGTTCTCCGCGTAGGCGATGGTGTCATCGGCCAGGACGGTGAAGAAGTCACGGTGCTCGGTGGCCCAGGGGTGATCGGGGGCGGCCTGCAGGGCGAGGTCGAGGGCGATCTCCAGGCCCAGCTCCTCGGCGCGTTCGAGCAGGGCGACGAAGTCCTCCTCGGTGCCCAGCTCCGGGTGGACGGCGTCGTGGCCGCCCTCCTTGGCACCGATGGCCCAGGGCGAGCCGACGTCGTGCGGCTCCGGGGTCAGGGTGTTGTTGCGGCCCTTGCGGTTGATCTCACCGATGGGGTGGATCGGAGGGAAGTAGACGGTGTCGAAGCCCATCTCGGCGACGCGCTCGAGGGCGTCGGCGGTGGTGGCGAAGGTGCCGTGGACCGGGTTGCCGTGCTCGTCCCAGCCGCCCGTGGAGCGCGGGAACAGCTCGTACCAGGAGTTGACCAGGGCGGCGCGCCGCTCGACGAGCACCTCGCAGATGGGCCCGTGGGTGAGCAGCTCGCGCAGCGGGTGGCGGTGCAGCACGGCGGTGACCACCTCGGACAGGCCGATCTCCACGCGCTTGGCCACGCTGAGGTCCTCGTTGCGGAGGGCGGAGGCGGCGTCGATAAGCACCCCGGACACGGAATCCGGGGCGGCGGAGGCGGCCTTGTCGAACAGGTCCGCGCCGTGCGCGAGATCATTGGCCAGTTCCGCGGCGGACTGGCCGGCGTCCATCTTCTTGGTCACGGCGTTGCGCCAGGTGGCGAAGACATCGGACCAGGCGTCGACGCGGAAGGTCCACAGGCCCTCGGTGTCGGGGACGAACACACCGTGGACGCGGTCCTGGTTGTGCGGGTCGGTCGTCATGTGGATGGCGACGGTCTCGCCCTCGGGGGGAGTGACGTTGAGTGTCGCCGCGATGGCGTCGTGGCCCTCGCGCCACGCCAGGGCCGTGACGGGGACGACCTCTCCGACGACAGCCTTCGCGGGGTACAGGCGCCCGGTGATCTGGGGGCGGACGTCATCGATTCCGAGTCGACCGGTCATGTGTTTCACCTTCCACATTGCAGGGGTTGGACTACCCCGTCGAGCCTAGTCCAGCTGTGTCATTTCCACAGGGGACGCACAAAATCGGCCACAATGGGGGATGTGACTGACTTCCGTGACGATTCCTCCGCCGACCTGCTCGTCGATTTCCGCGACGTGACCTTCAAGCGTGGGGGCCGCAACCTCGTCGGCCCCGTCACCTGGCAGGTGGAACTGGACGAGAGGTGGGTGATCATCGGCCCCAACGGCGCCGGCAAGACCACCCTCATCCGGATGGCCGCCGCGGAGGAGTTCCCCAGTTCGGGGCGAGCGTTCGTCATGGGCGAGCAGCTGGGACGGACCGACATGCGGGATCTGCGGGCGTCGATCGGGGTGTCCTCCTCCGCGCTGGGCAACCGCATTCCGCCGGAGGAGAAGGTCGGCGATCTCGTCGTCTCCGCCGGTTATGCGGTGCTGGGGCGCTGGCGCGAGGAGTACGAGGAGATGGATTTCGCGCAGGCCCACGAGATCCTCGACCAGGTCGGCGCCCACCACCTGCAGGACCGCACGTGGGGCACCCTCTCGGAGGGCGAGCGCAAGCGCGTGCTCGTCGCCCGGGCGCTCATGACCAACCCGGAGCTGCTCATCCTCGATGAGCCCGGCGCCGGCATGGATCTCGGCGGCCGGGAGGATCTCGTCGGCTACCTCGGGGACCTGGCGATGGATCCGGATGCCCCGGCGATCGTCATGATCACCCACCACGTCGAGGAGATCCCCTTCGGCTTCACCCACGCGATGCTTCTCGACGACGGCGGCGTGGTCGCCCAGGGCCTCATCAACACCGTGCTGACCAGTGAGAACCTGTCGAAGGCCTTCCACCAGCCGATCGAGGTCTCCCGGATCGGCGAGCGCTACTTCGCCCGTCGCACGCGGCGTCGTCCCGCCCACCGCGGCTGAGGTCCACCTAGACTGTCGGTACGTCCGTCCCCACGACCCGTCAGGAGGTGTACAGCAGTGCCGCAGCGCAAGGCGCCCACCGGTTACGACCAGGCCAGACTGTCCACCACCATCATCCTCGTCCGGGATTCGGAGACGGGGTTGCAGGTGTGGGCCCAGGAGCGGGTGTCCACCATGCGCAACTACCCCGGGATGACGGTCTTCCCGGGCGGTGGTGTCGACCACCGCGATTTCCCCTCCGGCTCCTGGGACACAGCGGACCTGTGGACGGGCCAGCCCGTCGAGGATCTCGCGGAGCGCCTCGGCCTGAGCCCCGAGCAGACCCACGCCGTCGTCTTCGCCGGGGTGCGGGAGCTGTTCGAGGAGACCGGCACGCTGTTGGCCGTGCACGAGGACGGTACACCGATCGCCGATGTCACCCCGTACCACCAGGACCGCGTCGACCTCATCTCCCATGAGATCTCGCTGACGGACATGCTCACCCGCCGGGGGTTGCGCGTGTGCTCCGACCTGGCGCGCCCCTGGGCCCGCTGGGTGGGCGGCTGGAAGGACCGCCACTGGTTCGACACCGTCTCCTTCGTCGCGGTGGCCCCACCGGGGCAGTCCCCGGACGGCGACACCTCCGAGGCCGACGACGCCGGCTGGTTCCCGCCCCATTTGCTTCTCGACGGCTGGCGTCACGGCCTCGTCCGCCTCGCCATCCCCACCTGGGCGCAGCTGAGCTTCCTCGCCCAGTTCCCGACCGCCGCGAAGGCCCTGGCCGGGGCGAACGCCGCCGACCTCACCCCGGTGGTCGGCGACCCGGTCGACGACCCCCGTTTCGCCGAGTACTTCACCACCTCCTGGGTCGATCGGATCAGGCCCGGGCTCTGATGGCCTTCACCCTCGACGAGGTCGCCTTCCTCGCGGCCCACACCGACGACATCACCACCGCCACGGCCGGTCTCACCTTCACCCGCTCATCGCTGCTGGACGACGTCGCCGTGCTCCGTGCCCGCTTCGGTGAGCACGGTCGGGCCGTCGCGGAGCTGGCCCAGGCGCGCCGCTCGGCGGTGGCCGGCGGCAAATTCCCCGCCACCTGGCTCACGGACCTCGACGCCGCCCAGCAGGCGACGCCGCAGGTGGTGGCGGCGCAGCGCGCCGCCCGCCTGCGGCGCGTGCTGGGCGCGGACGCTCTCGTCCACGATGTGACGTGCTCGGTGGGGACGGAGGGGGCGTCGATAAGCGGGGCCTACCTGGGCAGCGACCTCGACCCCGTCCGCCTGGCGATGGCGCGGCACAACCTGGGGGACCGTGCGTGGCTGATCCGCGCCGACGCCACCGTGCCGGCGAGCCGGTCAGCGGATGTGATCGTCGCCGATCCCGCACGAAGGGCCGGCGGGCGTCGCATCACCCGCCCCGATCAGCTGCTGCCCCCGCTGCCGGATCTGCTCACCGCCTGGCCGGGCCGAGAAATGGCGGTCAAATGCGCCCCCGGCCTGGATTTCTCCGAGTGGGAGGGGCTGGTGAGCGTCGTTTCCGTCGACGGCGGGGTCAAGGAGGCCTGCCTCTACACCCCCGGGCTCGCCGAGGGCACGCGGCGGGAGGCGCTGGTCATCACAGGGGCCTACGTCGACCGGCTCAGCGACGGGATGCCGGACGAGGTCGGGGCCGGGGCGCCGGGGCGCTATCTCATCGACCCGGACGGGGCGATCGTGCGCGCCGGGCTGGTTCGCCATTATGCGGCGCGGGAGGGGCTGTGGATGCTCGATGAGCGCATCGCCTACCTCACCGGCGATGAGATCCCGGCCGGGCGCAGCGGTTTTGCCATCGAGGAGATCGTGCCGCTGAAGAAACTCAAGGCGGCGCTGTCGGGCCGGGATGTCGGGTCGCTGGAGATTCTCGTGCGGGGGGTGGACGTCGATCCCGACCTGCTGCGCAAGAAGCTGAAGCTGCGGGGGTCGGCTCCGGCGGCGGTGGTGTGCACCCGCATCGGTTCGCAGGGCGTGGCCATCGTGTGCGGACCCCGCGAGCACCGCCCGCACAGAAACTAAGGGTTGCCTTGGTTGTTCGGGCGTGGCCTAGCGTAGACTCTCTGCAGACTTCCCCCACCCCGAAGAAAGGTGACTGCCGATGCCCGCGATCGTGGTACTCGTCAAGCATGTTCCGGACACCTGGTCCCGGAAGGCCCTCGAGGCCGATCACACCCTGGACCGCACCAACGTCGACTCCGTCATCGACGAGATCAACGAGTTCGCCATGGAGCAGGCCCTGCAGCTGCGGGACGACAACCCCGAGGCCGCCCACCGCGTCATCGCCCTGACCATGGGCCCGGCCGGTGCCGACGAGACCCTCCGCAAGGCCCTGGCCATGGGCGCCGACGACGCCGTCCACCTGCTCGACGACGCCCTCGCCGGCTCCGACCTGCTGGGCACCACCTGGGCGCTGACCAACGCGATCAACACCATCGAGGATGTGGCGCTCATCGTCGCCGGCAACGCCTCCTCCGACGGTGCCATGGGAGCCCTGCCCGGCATCCTCGCCGAGTACCGCCAGGTCCCGGCCCTGACCGGGGTATCCTCCGTGGCACTCGACGGCCAGACCGTCACGGCTGTCCGCGAGACCCCCGCCGGCCGCCATGAGCTCACCGCCCAGCTGCCGGCCATCGTCTCCGTCACGGACAAGGCACCGAAGCCGCGTTTCCCCAACTTCAAGGGTCTCATGGCCGCCAAGAAGCACGAGGTCACCGTGCTCAGCACCGCCGCCATCGGCGTCGACCCCGCCCAGGTCGGTCTCGCGCACTCCGCCACCGCCGTCACCGCCGCCACCCAGCGCCCGGAGCGCACCGCCGGTGACGTCATCGGCGGCACCGACGGTGCGGCCGCGGCCGCGCACGTCGCCGGTTTCCTGGCCGACGAGAAGTTCCTCTGATCCCCTCGACCCCCGTATTTAGGAGCATGAGCATGTCCACTGTCTACGTCCTGGTCGAGCACGATGGTTCCCAGGTAGCCCCCGTCACCGCCGAGCTGATCACCGCCGCCCGCCCGCTGGGCGAGGTCACGGCCGTGGTCGTCGCCGCCCCCGGTGTCACCGAGACCCTCGCCCCGGCACTCGCCGAGGCCGGTGCCGCCACCGTGGTGGCCGCCGAGTCCGCCGATGTCGCCGAGCGTCTCCTCCTGCCGCAGGTCGACGCCCTCCACATCCTGGCATCCACCACCCCGGGCCCGATCGTCGTCGCCGCCGACGTCAACGGCAACGAGATCGCCGGCCGTCTGGCGGCCCGCCTGGCCTCGGGTGTGCTGTGCGATGTCGTCGGCATCAACGCCGACCGCACCGCCTCCCAGTCGGTCTTCGGCGATCAGGTGCAGATTTCCGCGGCTGTCGGTGGCGCCTGCCCCATCTACACCGTGCGCCCCGGGGCCGTCGAAGCGGCCCCGGTCGCCGGCGCCGGCACCGTGAGCACCCTGGCGCTGCCGGGGGCCACCGCCAAGGACGTCACCGTCACCGGCTTCACCCCGGCCGTGCGCGGGGACCGCCCGGAGCTCAGCGCCGCCAAGGTCGTCGTGGCGGCCGGCCGCGGTATCGGTTCGGCTGAGGGCATGGCGCTGGCCGAGGAGCTCGCCGATGCACTCGGCGGGGCCGTCGGTGTCACCCGCGACATCGTCGACCTCGACTACTACGACGGCGCGTACCAGATCGGCCAGACCGGCGTCACCGTCTCCCCGGACCTCTACATCGGTCTCGGCGTCTCCGGTGCCATCCAGCACACCTCCGGCATGCAGACCGCGAAGAAGATCGTGGTCATCAACAACGACGAGGACGCGCCGATCTTCCAGATCGCCGATCTCGGCGTCGTCGGTGACCTCTTCGAGGTGGTCCCCGCGCTCATCAACGAGATCAACGCCCGGAAGTAGATGGCTCACTTCCTCGATCACGCGGCCACCTCGCCCATGCGGCAGGTGGCCGTCGACGCGTGGGTGGAGTATGCCGGGATGCTCAATCCGGGCGGCCAGTACGGCTCCGGCCGTGCCGCGCGCCGCGTGCTTGACGACGCCCGCGAGCTCATCGCCTCACTCCTGGGCGCCGACCCCGTCGAGGTCATCTTCACCGCCTCCGGCACCGAGGCCGACAATCTGGCGGTCACCGGCCTTTACCGCGCCTCCCCGTCCTCCCGCGTCGTTGCCTCCCCGCTGGAGCACCCGGCGGTGCTGGAAACGGTCAAGGCCCTCGGCGCCGAGGTCGAGTGGCTGACCGTCGTCGACGGGCGGGTGGGTGACCTCACCGCGCTGGACACCCCCGCCGCCCTGGCCACGTGCATGTGGGCGAACAACGAGACCGGAGCCCTGCAGCCGATCGGAGAGGTCGTGGAACGGGCCGCGGCGGCGGGCACGCCGGTCCACGTCGACGCCGTGCAGGTCGTCGGCCACCTCCCCGTGTCCTTCCGGGAGCTGGGGGCGGTCACTCTGGCGGCCAGCGCCCACAAGTTCGGCGGCCCGCGCAGCGGGGGGCTGCTGCTGGCCCGGCGCTCCCCGGCGCCGGCCCCGGTGCTGCACGGGGGAGGTCAGGAGCGGGGAATACGTCCGGGCACCCTCGATGTGGCGACGGCGGCCGCCACGGCCGCCGCACTGCAGGAGGCCGTCGCCGAGATGGCTGCGGAGAACCAACGCCTGCGCACCCTGCGGGATCGGCTGCGGGAGGGGATCCTCGCGGGCGTCGATAATGTGCTCGTCCACACCACCGAGCCGGCGCTGCCCGGGCACCTGCACCTGTCTTTTCCCGGGGCGGAGGGCGACAGCCTCATCATGCTTCTCGACGCCGCCGGCATCGAGGCCTCCACCGGATCCGCCTGCGCCAGCGGGGTCAACCGGGCCAGCCACGTGCTGCTGGCCATGGGGGTCAGCGAGCGCGACACGCGCGGGGCGGTGCGTTTCACCCTGGGACGGACGACGACGTCAGACGATGTCGACGCGGTGCTCGGCGTTATCGCGGACACCGTGGACAGGGCGCGGGCGGCGGGCATGGCGGGCTGAAGGTGTTGCCCGTGGTGTGCCTGTTACTTATGTGATTGGTGTGACTGCTGAGTTCTCCTGGGTTATGGTGAAGACCATGCGTGTTCTCACCCGCCTCAGCTCCGTCGTCGCCTCCACCGCCCTGGCGCTCACCCTGGCCTCGGCTCCCGCCGTCGCCTTCACCCCGACCTCACCCTCCGGGGTCGACGTCTCCGGCCACCAGCGCGGTCACGGCCCCATCCGCTGGCAGGAGGTCGCCGCCGCCGGCCAGCAGTTCGCCTTCGTCAAGACCTCGGAGGGGGAGGACTGGGTCAACGAGCACTATCTCGAGGATGTCCACGCCGCCCACCAGGCCGGACTGCTGGTGGGCACCTACCATTACGCACGCCCCGCCGGTGACGCCCGCGTGCAGGCCGCGCACTACGCGGCCACCCTGGCCAACGCCCCGCAGCATGCCCTGCCTCCGGTCCTCGACATCGAGGTGGATGAGGGTCTGACCCCCGAGCAGCTCCAGGACTGGGTGCGCGACTTCCTCGCCGAGACCGAGCGCCTCACGGGTCGGGTCCCGATGATCTACACCTACCGCTACTTCTGGCGCGAGCACCTCAATGACACCGATGAGTTCTCCCACTATCCGCTGTGGCTGGCCGCCTACCAGAACCACGTCCCGGAGCCCGTCGGTGGCTGGGATGCGCTGAGCTTCTGGCAGCGCTCGGATGCCGGTCGGGTCCCGGGCATCGACACCAACGTCGACCTCAACCTCTTCAACGGCACCGGCTCCCAGCTCGGCGATTTCGTCGCCGGGCGCCCGGTCGATCTCGACGGTGCCGCCGGGCAGGTCGTGGTCCCGGACAACACCATTCTGGACACCCTCGGTGGGGACAACACGGCGCTGGCCGCGCTCATCCTCGCCGCGCAGACCGGCGTCGTCCCGCCCGAGGCCCTGGAGGCGGCCGCCGCGCAGCTGGGTATCGAGCAGGTCCTCGTCGACGAGATCACCACCCGGGTCCGCGATCTCATCGCCACCGGCGACCTGCCGGTCGGGGACCTGCAGGTGATGGTGGACAACCCCGACTACACCATCGGCGATCTGCTCATCCTCCTGACGAACGCCGGCTGATCAGCGGTCCCAGTGGCGGCGGCGGGAGGTGAGGACCCGCCGCAGGTCGCGGACGCGGCGGGGGTCGAAGCCGGCGGCCTCCGAGATGAGTTCGGGGGCGCGCTCGGTCAGGCGGAGCGCCTCGTCGGCGAGAGAGTCCGCGACGGAACGCGGCAGTCCCACCGCATCGGTGAAGGAGTTGAACCTCTTCCGAGTGAATCCCGTGGTTGATCCTCCGACGGACAGTGCCAGGTCATGGTCGCCGTAGGGGACGGTGCTGGGAATGTCATAGATCGGGCTGGGGGAGAACCCGTGACCATCATGAAGGACGGAGATGTTCTTGGCGTGGAGATCACCGTTGCCGCTCAACCACGCCATGGCGAGCTGGAACGCCACCTGCCGCAGAGCGAGCACGGGAGAGGAACACGTGCGGGCCACGACGTCGGCCACCTGTTCCATGGTGACGGAGTACTTCTGGGCCGGCCAGATGCCCAAGAGCTGTGACACATCCTCGACCGGCAGTTTCCCGGCCTCAGGGCGGTCGAACCGGCTCACCAGCAGGCCGGCCCGACCGGACATATCGGTGATGCGACGCGCGGCGGCGTAGGCGATGCGGAGGCGATTTCGGCGCGAGAACCGGTAGCAGGCCCATTCGTTGTCGACCAGCCCGGGAAATTCTGGCGGGCTGAGCTTGAGGATCGCATCAGAACCGGCGATGTCCACCGGCACGGCCAGCGTCCGGGCGGACACCTTGTCCTGGACTCCTGCCAGGGCCACCGGGTCGGGAACGCCGGCAGCCGCGAGGACAGTGGCGAAATCCAGGTGCTCGGTGGCGTCCACGGTCACACGGGGTATCGGCACGGTGGGTGTCGTTCCGACAGGGAGGACGGCCACGGCCCCCACCGGATCAGCGCCGACGGCCAGGAGGAGGGAGAGTTCGTCGTCCGCTGATGCCTTCACCGCGGTTCGTAGCGCTGTCAGCCTTCTTCCTTCCGGGAGGAGTCCGGCGAAGTAGGGTGGCACGGCACCGGCCCTGGTGATCACGGGTTCCTCGCCGAGTGGCAGGGTGGTGGCCACGGCCGGACCGCCGGTGGCGAGGTAGTTCTCCGTGTAGCGGAACTCGATGTCGTTTCCCGTGCGTGTCAGATGTGCAGCGAGGGTGTCCCCGACATACACCGCAGCCTGGGGGACCACGCGGGGGTCGAGTCGCGAGGTCACGGGCGCGGCCCTGCCGACAGTGCATCAAACTGCGACAGGGTGACCTGGTATCCGAGAACGTCGAGGACCCTCAGGAGGGTGTCCAGGCGGAGGCCCGGCTTGCCCCTTTCAATCTCTCGGATGAGTCGTTCTGACACGCCTGCGAGATCCGCCAGTTCCCACTGGCGAAGACCCAGCTCCTGCCGCCGGATGCGCGCAGCTGTTCCGATGTCGTCCGGATTCATGATCCACCTCACCTTCCGGCACGAACGTGCCGTTCGGCCTGATTCTAGCGAGGAAGGGGCTGCGAATCCACCGATTCCGGCACGATCGTGCCGTTTACCAGTGATGCAGGAGGCCTTCGGGGGGGTCCGGCACCGTCATCGGCACGATCGTGCCGGTTGTCCAGGGTGCGGGGTAGCGTGTCGTCGATAAGCGCCCGCGTCCAGCGCTCGTCCTTGTAGTGGGCGGGGACAGCCCCGCCGAGCAGCACCCGGGCCAGCTGCGCGGCCTCCACGGAGCCCTCGACGGGTAGCTCGCGGTCGGAGCCGATGAGGATCATGTTGCCGTAGCGACGTCCCTTGAGCATCGGGGGATCGGCGATGACGGCCAGGTGCCGGAACACCTCGGACATGCCCGCCAGCTCGGTCTTCGTGCCGATGAGCGAGGAGTAGTCCCCGCAATTGGCCACATACAGCCCGCCCGGGTACAGGGCCGAGTGGACGGCGCGGAAGAACTCGGGTGTGGTCAGATCCAGCGGCGTGCGGTTGCCCGCGAAGACGTCGCGGATGATGATCTCCCGGCTGCAGGGGTAGAAGCCGCGGGTGACCTCCCCGGCCTCACCGACGCGGATCTTCACGGTCGGTGACCGCGGGATGTCGAACCACTCCCGGACGTAGTCGGCGAGTTTGGCATCCAGTTCCACCACCGTATGGCGCGAATCGGGCCACAGAGCGGCGAAGTAGCGGGCCAGGGAACAGGCCGCGCCACCGAGGTGGGTGACCCGCAGCGAGGACGGATCGAAACGCGCGTCGACCTGGTGCTCGACGATGGCCGCGATCCAGCGCATGTACTCGAACTCGAGGACGTCCGGCCGCCCGATCTGTACGTGCGAGCTGGGGACACCGTTGACCATCAGCGTCCAGGCATCCGGATGGAAGGTGTCGGGGACCAGCTCCGCGGTGCCGGTGGAGATGTCGTAGGTGCCCGCCACTGCGCCACCCGTGCCACCCGCGCTACCCGCGCTCGGGTCGGCGTCGGGGGAGCGTTTCCGATTCCTACGGGATCTGGCCATGGATGGTCATGGTAGCCGCCCGGCGCGGTGGCACGAACTCCTGGGCATGAGGAGTTTCGGGAATATGCCCGCGGGCGGTTACGCTGCAGGACGAGAAGAGGGAGGAAGCAATGCGCGTACTGGCAGCGATGAGTGGTGGAGTCGATTCGGCGGTGGCCGCCGCGAGGATGGTGGAGGCGGGCCACGATGTCGTCGGCGTGCACCTGGCACTGTCCCGCGACCCGCAGGCCGTGCGCGAATCCTCCCGCGGCTGCTGCTCCCTGGAGGATTCCGCCGATGCGCGCCGGGTGTGCGACAAGCTGGGCATCCCCTTCTACGTGTGGGATTTCTCCGATCGCTTCCAGGCCGATGTCATCGATGATTTCGTCGACTCCTACGCCCGCGGCGAGACCCCGAATCCCTGCCTGCGCTGCAACGAGAAGATCAAGTTCGCGGCCCTGCTCGACCGCGCCGTGGCACTGGGTTTCGATGCCGTGGCCACCGGTCACTATGCGCTTATCGACGACGACGGGCACCTGCGCCGCTCCGTCGACAATGCCAAGGATCAGTCCTATGTCCTCGGCGTGCTCACCCGCGCCGAGCTCGACCGCTGCCTGTTCCCGGTCGGCAACACCGAGAAGCCGCAGATCCGCGAGGAGGCCGCCCGCCACGGCTTCTCGGTGGCGCGCAAGCCGGACTCCTATGACATCTGCTTCATCCCCGACGGCAACACCCAGGCCTTCCTGGGCTCGCGGATCGGCCTGCGCCCGGGCATGGTCGTCGACCAGGACGGGGCGCAGTTGCGCGACCATGACGGCGCCTGGAACTTCACCATCGGCCAGCGCAAGGGACTCGACCTGCGCAATCCGGCCGCGGACGGCCGCCCCCGCTACGTCACCGACATCGACGCCGCCAGCGGCACCGTCACCGTCGGTCCGCGCACCGCGCTGTCCGTCGGTGTCATCCACGCCGACCGTCTCAAGGTGCTGCACCCGGGCATGACGGGCGCAGTCGACGCCCACGTCCAGGTCCGCGCCCACGGCGGTGTGGTCGCCTGCCACGCGGAGGTGGGGGAGGAGTCCATGACCCTCACCCTCGCCGAACCGCTGCAGGGCGTGGCCCGCGGCCAGGCGGCGGTCCTGTACCTGCCCGACCCGGACGGCCGCGGGGACGTGGTGCTCGGCTCCGGCACGATCTGCGGGACGGAGTCGCTGTGAGTGCCTACGGAATCGGGGCGCTGCCGGGTACCTCGCTTATCGACGCCGCCGACATCGTCTACTCCGAGACCGGCGACCTCCCGCACGTCCCGGATCTGCCCGCTCGTGGGCTCGGCGCCGATCCGGTCGGCCGCACCGCCAGCCTGCTCGAGGCGGTCACCGTCGACCGCGGGCCGCGCTCGTGGATCATGACCGATCGCCCGCAGCTGCTCACCCGACGCACCCGCGACCTGCTCGACCGCGACCTCGACCAGCTGGAGGAGGCGTGGGGGACCACCGTGCCCGCGCTGAAGATCCAGGTCACCGGCCCGTGGACACTGGCGGCATCGATCGAACTGGCCTCCGGCCACCGCGTCATCACTGACACCGGCGCCCTGCGCGACCTCAGCGAGGCCCTCATCGAGGGAGTGAACGCGCACATCGCCGATCTGTCCCGCCGCTTCCGTGCCGATGTCGTCGTCCAGCTCGACGAGCCGCTGCTGCCCGAGATCGCCGCCGGACTGCCCGGTGTGACCCGCTTCAACCCCGTCCGTCCGGTCAATCCGAAAGACCTCGCCGAGCGCCTGGCCGGGGTCATCGCGGGGCTCGACGCCGAGCGGGTCCTGCTCAACCAGACCGGTTATCCGCCGCTGTGGGACGTGGCGCGCGACTCCGGCGCCGAGACCGTGCTGGTGACCCTCGACCAGGTCCAGGGCACAGCGCAGTACGACGGCTTCGGGCACACCGTCAGCGCCGGTGTCCGCATCGGACTCGGTGTCACCTCTCCCGGCGACGTGGTCGACGAGCTGCACGCGCGCCCGCGCGAGCGCGCCGTGGCCGTGGCGCGCTTCTGGGAACGTCTCGGCCTCGACCCCCAGTGGTTGAGCGAGCGTATCGACGTCCACCCCCGCACCGGCATCACCTCTGGCTCGCTCCTCGATGCCGCCGGCGCCTACGCCATGGCGCGTATCGTCGACCACATGCTGCGCACCGACGCCGGGGACCTGTGACCACGACACGATGAGCGCACCACCCCCCGCCGGCCCCGCCTGGGCCGGCTCACTCATGGGCACCTCGATCGCGGCGACGCTGTCGATCACGCACGGCCTGCCGTGGATGGGAATGCTGCTGCTCGCCGTCGCCACCGCCCTGCTGGTGACATTCACCGTCGGTTGGATCCGCCACCGCAACCCCGGCTTCCATCAGCAGTTCATGGGCCCGTGGGGCATGGTGTCCATGGGTGTCATGGCGCTCGGCAGTGCGTGGAGCACGGCCACGGACTTGGTCGCCCCGCAGCTGCTCACCTGGCTCATCGGCATGCCGCTGGCCGTGGTGGTGTGCCTGCGCCAGCTGCGCCGTTTCGAGGGCGAACTCAGCTTCCCCTGGGGCCTGGCGGTGGTCTCCCCGATGGTGGCGGCGACCTCCGGCGGGCAGCTCGCCCTGCTTCTCGACGCCCCCTGGGCACCCCTCATCCATGCCATCGCCCTGGGGTGTTTCGGCCTCAGCCTGGTCACCGGCCTGCCGCTGTTCGCCCGCATCTACGCCGCGCGCCCGCGCATCCCGGCCGCCTTCGCCGGCACCGCGTGGATCCCGCTAGGCATTATCGGCCAGTCCACCGCGGCCGTCCACGTGCTTGTCGACGCCCCCCTCGCCCACACCTACGGCCTCGTCATGGCTGCTCTCGGCGTGCCGATGATCGCCTACGCGGTGTGGCACTTCTGGGGCCGCGCGATACGCACCTGGGCGGAGTACTCGCCCGGCTGGTGGGGGTCGACCTTCCCGGCGGGCACCCTGTCCCTCGGCGCGCTCTACCTCGGGTGGGATCAGGTCAGTGCTGCGTTCCTCGGACTGCTGCTGGTGCACTGGCTGCTGTGCGTCGCGCGCTTTCTCACCCGCCGGGCCGGGGCGCAGTAAAAGATACCGCGAAGCCCCCTGCCCGTCGCTGGGCAGGGGCCTTCGCGGCGTACTTTGCTGCGTGGCCTATCCCTGCATCGGCCAGGCGGTGGACACATCGGAGGCATCCTTGCCCTGCCCCTGCAGATAACGGGCGAAGTCGACCTGCCGGTCGTGGTGGCCGACCGCCTGGAACTCCATGAGCTCGCCTTCGTCCATGCGGGTCAGCTCCGGCCACTGACGGGCCTGCTTCCAGGCGATCCTGGCAGCGGCGAGGGCGTCGGCGGTGGCCTCGTGGGCGTTGGACAGCTCCACCCCGTAGTGCTCGGACATGGCCGTGAGGTTGCGCTTGCCCCGGCGGTAGGGGTCCTTGACCCGGTCGACCACATAGGGGTCGAACACCGGCCCGGTGACCACGAAATCCCCGGTCAGCTGGCGCAGCACGGTGAGGTCGTAGCAGGCGTTGTAGACCACCAGCGTCAACCCGTCCTCCCACGCCTTCTTGATGGCGGCGACGGTGTCGGCCAGCACCTCATCGTGCGGACGGCCCTCGGCGCGGGCCTTCTCCGTGGTGATGCCGTGGATCTTCGCGGCCTCCTCGGGGATCTCCACGCCGGGGTCGGCGAGGTGTTCGACGGAGTCGACCTGGCGGCCCTCGATACGCACCAGCGCCGAGGTGACGATGCGCGCCTCCTGCGGGAAGCGGGAGGTGGTCTCGAGGTCGAAGGAGAGCATGCGGGAGGCGTCAAAACCCTGGAAACTGTGGGAGCCGGTCATGGACTCAACCCTAGACGCAGGGTCGGACATGACTCATCCCCGTCGTCGAAAAGCCTGGTGAACGATGATTCCGGCGAGCAGGCCGATGAGTGCGCTGCTCACCCACCACAGCCACACCGGGACGGCCGAGTTCCAGGGCAGCGTGCCCAGCCCGCCGATGACGAGTGCCAGCATGATGGTGCCCGCGAAGTCAGTGACCAGGGAACGCGTGCTGGATCCGGGACGCAGTGCCTTCCGGAAGGAAAAGACGAGCGAGATGAACAGGTAGGCCACCAGGCCCCAGGCGATGTAGGTGATCATCAGTTCTCCTCCTCCAGCAGGGCCTGCGCCACCTCGTGGACGTCGGCGGTGGTGTCTCCGGCGACGTAGGCCGCGCGCCCGGAGGCTTCGTCAATGATGAGGGTCGTCCGATACCCGTAGGTGCCACCGTGGTGGGTGCGGCGACCGTCGTCGTCGGTGCTCCAGGTGAAGTCCGGGACGCCGGTTTCCAGGATGTGCGCGGCATAGCGGGCCATGTCGGCGGAGGTGGAGCGCAGCCCGCCGGTGGGCAGGTACCCGCCCATCTCCCAGGGTTCGGCGTGGCGGCCGGTGGTGGTCAGCCCGCGCGGCGCGCTCTCGGCCACCGCCCCGTCGGTCATGGCATAGGTCGCAGTCATGTCCAGGGGGGTGAGGATCTGCTCGTCGACAAGCTCCTCCCAGGTCGAGCCGGCCTCGATGGCGATGAGTTGACCCAGCAGGGCGACACCCAGGTTGGAGTACTCCTGCTCGCCCCGGTCGCTGAGTGAGGCGTTGAGGGCGTCGTCGATGACCTCCTCGCGGGAGATTCCGGCGTAGGGGTTGGCGGCGGTGATGCTGGTGATGAGCGAGGAGAAGAGGAATCCCCGGGGCAGGCGCGGCAGGCCGGAGGTGTGGTCGGCCAGTTCCCTGAGGGTCACGTCCGCGATCTCAGAGTCACCGGCGTCGATGATGTCGGCGACGGTGGTGTCCTCGGTGATCCGGCCCGCGGCGATGTGGTTGGCCATGATCTGGGCGGTGAAGGTCTTGGTCACCGATCCGATCTCGAACTCGGTGTGCTCGTCGGCGCCGAGGCCGGCGAAGCGGGGGCCGTCGGCGTCGAGAAGCAGGGCGCTGAGGTGGTGGTGGCCGGAGCCGGCGTGCTCGGCGACCCGCGCGGCAAGTTCCGGGTCACCGGTACGCTCAGCGGATACCTGCACGGGGCGGGGGCCCAGCCACAGCAGCAGGGCCGTGACGGTGAGGGCGGCGAGGGCGGAGATGAGATAGCGCATCAGTGATCCTCCGTGGCGGCGATGATGGTGAGCAGGGGGATGACGCGCGTGGTGCGCACACTCCAGCGCCCGCCCGCGCCCTTGGAGATCCATCCTCCGGCCTGCAGCGCGCCGAGATGGTGGTAGGCGGTGCCGGTGGAGGTGACCAGGGCGTCGTCGACAAGCTCGGTGACGGTGGCGGGGGCGTCGAGAAGCCGCCGCAGGATGGCCCCGCGTACCGGGTGGGCGAGTGCGGCGAGTCGCTCGAGGTGCGGGGCCCAGTCGGTGTCCAGCAGCAACTCCGTGGGGCGGTGCCACTGATACTTCGCGACGCCCGCGCCGGTGTGGACGTCGCCGGCGAAGATGACGGAATCGTCGATGTTGTCGAGCACCCACAGGTCACCGGACAGTGTCCGGTCCGTCGGCGCGCCCTCCAGGGCTGCCAAGCGCTGCTCGATGGCGGTCAGTCTGGCGTCGATTTCCATAATTCCAAAACTACAGAAAGTTGGAAAGGTGGGCA
>NZ_JAUNRW010000017.1:0-11594 GCF_030535495.1 Corynebacterium sp. | reverse complement strand
TTGAGCCTGTGATTGACCCGGATCTGCGCCGCCAGTGGAACGACCTGGCCGAGGAGGTCCGCCGCCACCGCGACCTCTACTACAACGCCCAGCCGGAGATCCCCGACGCCGACTTCGACGCGCTGTTCCGCCAACTGCAGGAGCTGGAGGTAAAGCACCCGGAGCTCGCCGTCCCGGACAGCCCCACCATGGAGGTCGGCGCGCCGACGATCGCCAGCTCCACCTTCGACAACGTCGAGCACCTCGAGCGGATGATGAGCCTCGACAACGCCTTCGACGAGGACGAACTGCGCGAGTGGCTCTCCCGCACCCCGAGCCAGACCTACCTCACCGAGCTGAAGATCGACGGCCTGTCCCTCGCGCTGGTCTACCGCGACGGCGTCCTCGAGCGCGCCGCCACCCGCGGCGACGGGCGCATCGGCGAGGACGTCACCGCCAACGCCAAGGTCATCGACGACATCCCGCATCAGCTCAGCGGCGAGAACATCCCCGCCCTACTGGAGGTCCGTGGCGAGGTGTTCATCGCCATCGAGGACTTCGCCGAGGTCAACGAACTCCGCCAGGCCGAGGGCGGCAAGCCCTTCGCCAACCCGCGCAACGCCGCCGCCGGTTCCCTGCGGCAGAAGAACCCCGAGGACGTGAAGAAGCGCCGCCTGCGCATGATCGCCCACGGCATCGGTGCTCGCGAGGGCTTTTCGCCCGCCACCCAGCACGAGGCCTATCAGGCGCTGGCCGCCTGGGGCCTGCCCGTCAGCCCCTACACCGAACAGGTCCACTCGGCCGACGAGGTGGTGGAGAAAGTGCGCTACTGGGCCGAGCACCGCCACGACGCCGCGCACGAGATGGACGGCCTGGTGGTCAAGGTCGACTCCTACGCCGAACAACGCGCGCTCGGCGCCACCTCCCGCGCCCCCCGCTGGGCCATCGCCTACAAGTACCCGCCGGAGGAGGTCACCACCACCCTCATCGACATCCAGGTCGGTGTCGGCCGCACCGGACGCGTGACCCCCTTCGCCATCATGGAACCCGTGTTCGTCGCCGGCTCCACCGTCTCCATGGCCACCCTGCACAACCAGACCGAGGTCGCCCGCAAGGGCGTACTCATCGGCGACACCGTCGTCATCCGCAAGGCCGGGGAGATCATCCCGGAGGTGCTGGGGCCGGTCGTCGAGAAGCGAGACGGCAGCGAACGTGAGTTCCTCTTCCCCACGTTGTGCCCCTCGTGCGGCACGCGCCTGGCCCCGCAGAAGGAGGGCGACGCCGACTGGCGCTGCCCCAACTCCCGTTCCTGCCCCGCGCAGCTGTCCTCGCGCCTGACCTACCTCGCCGGCCGCGGTGCCTTCGACATCGAGGCGCTGGGGGAGAAGGGGGCGCAGGACCTCATCCGCACCGGCATCCTCACGGACGAATCCGGCCTCTTCGACCTCACGGAGGCCGACCTCGAGGCCTCCCGGGTGTACACCACCACAGCCGGCACGGTGAACGCCTCGGGCCGCAAACTCCTGGAGAATCTCGCCACGGCCCGTGACACGGACCTGTGGCGCGTCATCGTCGCCCTGTCCATCCGCCACGTCGGCCCCACCGCCGCCCGCGCCCTGGCCACCCGCTACCGTTCGCTGCCCGCGCTTATCGACGCCCCCGTCGACCACATCGCCGACACCGACGGGGTGGGCACCATCATCGCCGAGTCCTTCCAGAACTGGTTCGCCGTTGACTGGCACCGCGACCTGGTGGAGCGCTGGGCCGCCGCCGGGGTGACCATGGTAGAAGACGGCGAGGACCTGGCGGAGCAGACCCTCGAGGGCCTGACCATCGTGGTCACCGGCTCACTCGAGGGCTTCACGCGCGACGGCGCCAAGGAGGCCATTCTCTCCCGCGGCGGGAAGGCCTCCGGCTCGGTGTCGAAGAAGACGGACTACGTCGTCGTCGGCGAGAACGCCGGATCCAAGGAGACGAAGGCCCGCGAGCTTCAGCTGCCCATCCTCGATGAGGCGGGGTTCGTCCGGCTGCTGGAGACCGGCTCGCCGGAGTAGGGCAGGTCAGCGGGCGGCACCGCGCCGGGTGCTCGGGAGGAAGGCCGCCACCAGATAGACGATCACGGCGACCGGCGGCAGCAGCACGCCGATGATGTTGATCGCCGGATCACTGCGGCTGGGGTCCAGCGCCCAGATCACCAGCCATGAGCCCCAGCCGATGAGGGCGGTGAGGCTGGCGGCCGTGCCCACCCACACGCTGGCGATCGGTCCGTTGCGCACCAGCACCACACCGCCCACCACCAGGGCCGCGATCACCCCGGCCACGGCGAGGATCATGATGTCGACGGGCAGCCACTGGCAGCCGACCAGCAGGGCGTGGGCGGCAGCGGCGCCCAGGAACAGTGTTCGCACAGTCGAGCTCCTGGAATCGGACGTCAGGTCGTGGATCCGACTCTACCTATAGTTCGCGCCGCTCGGACCTATAGGAGAGGACAGTCGCCAGCAGGAACAGCACGCAGGACAACCACGGCAGGAAAACCCACCACGGTTCCGGAAATGTTGCCCAGAAGAGCTCACGGCCGAACCCGTGGAGGGCCAGCATCAAAGCTGATGCGCCTCCGGTGAGCCCGGCGATGAGTCCGGGAAGGCGGACCTGCGCCGGCGTGGGGGAGAAAATGAGGCGGACGCTGACGGCCCCGGCCACCACGCAGGCGGCACAGGCCGTGACGACGATCGGCCGGGCCAGGGTGCCGAGCAACGCCACCGACAGGAGGGCCTGCGTAAGAAGGCCCCCGAGCAACAACCACCGGGTGGTCATCGGCTAGCTCAGGATGGCCCCGACGATACGGCCGATCTGGCCGAGGTGCTCGACCTCGCTGGCCAGGAAATCCGGCCCGCCGGTGCGTCCGACGACGAGCACCATGCCGGTGGATCCCAAGGGAGTGGCTGCCAGGGAGGAATCGAGCAGCCCCCAGGTCTCGGGGATCCAGTCCTCGTCGTCCGGGTTGAGGATGCGGGCGGCGGAGATGTCGATGTCGGTGGGGTGCGAACCGTCGTCCTCGGGTGCGGCCATCGAGGCGGCGACGCGGGAAATCTCCTCCGCCGAGGCCTTGTCGTCGAGGACGATGGCCCACGAGGCCGTCATCGACCGCGGGGTGACGGTGACCAGTTCCTCCATGGCACGGGGGATGGTGCGGGAGTGTGCGGCAACCTCGGCGAGCATCTGGATCTGCCCGCGACGGTCCACGCGGCCGGAGAACGGGCGGATGGAATCGACCTCGACGCCGTCGATGGTGCTGGCGGCGGTGATGAGCGAATCGGCCATCGCCCCCTTGGGCAGGGAGACGACGATGTCGTCCATGACGGTGCCGTCGTGGAAGGTCTCCACCACGTCGACGGACTCGATGTTGCCGTCGACCAGCCCTATCGCCTCCGCGAGATGCCCCAGGCTCCCCGGGGTGTCGGGGAGCAGGACGCGGATGAGATAAGACATGAGGTGGAGGCCGACCTTTCGGAAACATATTGCATTGCAGTGATTTCAATCATAGAGAACTCTCCTGGGGGACCGTGCGGATACCTCAGATAAGTTTGCTCCCGACCCCTGCAGTAGCATGGACGACGTTCATTTAACGATGCGTAAAGGATGTTCTCCCCGTGTCCGACATTTCGCGTGATGAGGTCGCCCACCTCGCCATGTTGTCCCGCCTCGCGCTCAGCGAGGACGAGCTCAAGCAGTTCGCCGCCCAGATCGACGAGATCATCGGTGCCGTCTCTGCCGTCCAGCAGGTGGACACCGAGGGTGTGGAGCCGATGAGCCACCCGCACTCGATCGCCACCGCCATGCGTGAGGACGTGCTCATCCCCACCCTCACCGCCGACGAGGCCCTCGACCAGGCCCCGGCGTCCGAGGACGGCCGTTTCATGGTTCCGCAGATTCTGGGCGAGGAGTGACCCCCATGACCACCTACACTGTTCCCGATTCCGGGCTCACCTCGCTGTCCGCCGCCGAGCTGGCCGAGAAGATCCACTCCCGCGAGGTCACCTCGCGCGAGGTCGTCCAGGCCCACCTCGACCGCATCGCCGAGACCGACGGTGAGATCAACGCCTTCCTGCACGTCGGCGCGGAGGCCGCACTGGCGACCGCGGATGACGTCGATAAGCGTCTCGACGCCGGCGAGGCCCCCGCCTCCCCGCTGGCCGGAGTGCCGCTGGCACTCAAGGACGTCATCGTCACCACCGACGCCCCGACGACCGCCGCCTCGAAGATCCTCGAGGGCTGGATGAGCCCCTACGACGCGACCGTCACCGCCAAGCTGCGTGCGGCGGGCATCCCCATCCTGGGCAAGACCAACCTCGATGAGCTCGCCATGGGCTCGTCCACGGAGAACTCCGCCTACGGGGCGACGAAGAACCCCTACGACCTCACCCGCACCCCGGGTGGTTCCGGTGGCGGTTCCGCCGCCGCCCTGGCCGCCGGGCAGGCCCCGCTGGCCATCGGCACCGACACCGGCGGATCCATCCGCCAGCCGGCCGCGCTGACCAACACCGTCGGCGTCAAGCCCACCTACGGCACCGTGTCCCGACACGGTCTCATCGCCGCCGCCTCCTCCCTGGAGCAGGCCGGCCCGACGGCCCGCACGGTTCTCGACGCCGCGCTGCTCCACGAGATCATCGCCGGGCACGACGTCTTCGACGCCACCACCGTCGACCGCCCCGTCGCCGATGTCGTCGCCGCCGCCCGCGAGGGTGCCCGCGGTGATCTCTCCGGCGTCAAGGTCGGTGTGGTCAAGCAGCTCAACCGCGACGAGGGCTTCCAGTCCGGGGTGCTGGCCAGCTACCGCGCGGCGCTCAAGCAGCTCGAGGAGCAGGGCGCGGAGATCATCGAGGTCGACTGCCCGCGTTTCGACGACGCCCTGGCCGCCTACTACCTCATCATGCCGTGTGAGGTCTCCTCGAACCTCGCGCGCCTCGACGGCATGCGTTACGGCCTGCGCGTCGGCGACGACGGCACTCATTCGGCGGAGGAGGTCATGGCCCTGACCCGTGCGGCCGGTTTCGGCCCGGAGGTCAAGCGCCGCATCATCCTGGGTACCTACGCCCTGTCCGTCGGCTACTTCGACGCCTACTACCTGCAGGCCCAGCGCGTGCGCACGCTCATCGCCGAGGACTTCGCCCGCGCCTACGAGAAGGTGGACGTGCTGGTCACCCCGACCACCCCGACCACCGCCTTCAAGCTGGGGGAGAAGGTCTCCGATCCGGTCGAGATGTACAACTTCGACCTGTGCACCCTGCCGCTGAACCTGGCCGGCCTGTGCGGCATGTCGGTGCCGGCCGGATTCGCCGAGGACACCGGCCTGCCGGTCGGGCTGCAGATCATGGCCCCGGCGTTTGCCGACGACCGTCTCTACCGCGTCGGCGCAGCCTACGAGGCGGGCCGTTCCTGATCCCGAACTAACCCCTGTGACCACGGTGGATAACAATTGTCGCCGCCGTGTTCCCGCGCAGTAGCCGCCGGTGATACATTTTCACCGCGGCTACTGCTTTTTCGTCTGCGAAAGAGCCCGCCGTCGCCCCGGAATCGATCCCCCGATCGCCGGGGTCCATATGATTCCTGACGAAAGGCCTCTATGCCATGACCCTTCTGACCCCCTCCTCGACCGCCGCCACGCCGGGTGGCGCGGTCGGGATTCCCGCCGTCCCGGTCACCGAGATCGCGGTGTCGCGCGCCGAGGCCGCACGCGGACCACTGCGTCGCCTCCCGGTGCCCGAGCGGGTCCACTCCTGCTACAGCACCCGCTTCGTCGGTGCGGCGCTGGAGGCGGACCGGGCGGCATTCCACCTCTCGGCGGGGGAGGGTGTCGCCCCGCAGGTGGGCGACGTGGTGGTCGCGAGGGTGACCAGGATCCGCAGCCACAAGCAGATCGAGACCCCGGTGTCCCGCAAGGCGACGCTGTTCGAGGACGCCCTCGTGCTGCTGGCCTACGGACACCGCTATGCGGCGGACTTCTTCCTGGCGCATGTGCCCGACAGCCTCGACCACTGCCATCTCGTGGCAGCCGGGGGCATCGCCGGCGTGGTCACCGAGGCCCACGGCGCCGTGGATTCCCCGACGGAGATCGAGCCGCTGGGCCTGCTGGCCACCGCCGACGGCGTGGTCAACGTCCGTTCCTACGGGCAGTTCGCCAACCCGCTCGACGCGCAGCCGCGCGCGGACCGCCCCCGCGTCATCGCCGTCGTGGGCACCTCCATGAACGCCGGCAAGTCCACGGTGGTCGCGTGCCTGGTCAACGGACTCAGCCGCAGCGGACAGCAGGTGGGCGCCGGGAAGATCACCGGCACCGGGGCGGGCAATGACCGCATGCACTACCAGGACGCCGGTGCTCACGCGGTCCTCGACTTCACCGACTACGGCTACGCCACCACCTTCCGCACCCCCTTCGCCGACATCCGGGCGCTGGCCCTCAACATGATCTCCGCGCTGACCGACACCGGGGCGGACACCGTCATCGTCGAGATCGCCGACGGCATCTACCAGCGCGAGACCGCCGCGCTTCTGCGCGACGAGGCCTTCCAGGCCAGCGTCGACCAGGTCGTCTTCGCCGCCTCCGATGCGCTCGGCGCCCGCGCCGGTGTCACCGAGCTTATCGACGCCGGCCTCACCGTCGCCGCCGCCTCCGGCATCATGACCCGCTCCCCGCTGGCCACCGCGGAGGCCCGGGAGGTGCTGGCATCCTGCGGCGTGCCGGTCGTCGGCTCCTATGACCTCACCGACCCGCTGCGCGCCACCGCACTTCTGGTAGGTTAGGGTCACCTAATTCCCATAAGGAGTATCTGTGACCGCGCCCGCCCGCAAGAACCGTCCCGCCCGCACCGCCACCGTCACCGGCGTCGAACGCCTGACGCCCGAACTGGTCCGCATCAGCTTCGACAGCCCGGAGCTCATCGGCGCGGAGCTGCCGTACACCGACCACTACATCAAGATCGTGTTCGGGGAGATGGTCACCCGCACCTACACCTTCCGCCGCATCGACACCGCCACCGGGACCTTCGACGTCGACTTCGTCACCCACGGTGACCAGGGGCTGGCCGGGCCCTGGGCCCAGCGCGCGCAGGTGGGGGAGCAGATCACCTTCCGCGGGCCGGGCGGGGCCTGGCGCCCCGAGGAGGGCTACGAGCACTTTGTGTTCGCCGGCGATGAATCGGCGGCCCCGGCGATCGCGGCGGGCGTCGAGAAGCTCCCCAACGGTGCCACCGCCGACGTCTACGTCGAGATCGCCGACGCTGCGGCCACGTTCGACATGCCGCAGCCGGCGGGCGTCACCCTGCACTGGGTGACCCGCGACGGCGCCACCCACGGCACCGCACTCTCGCAGGCGGTGCGCGAGGCGGGCATCCCGGACCGGCGCACCGCCTGGTTCATCCACGGCGTGGCCGAGATGATCAAGGAGCTGCGCCGCCATCTGTTCACCGACCACCAGATCAACCGCGGCGACGTCTCGATCTCCGGCTACTGGCGCATCGGCATGACCGAGGACCAGTGGCAGGCCTCCAAGCGGGAGTTCAACGCCGAACTCGACGCCGCCGAGGGGCGCTAGCTACTTCAGGTCGGAGAGCACACACGCCGCGCTACCGGCCACAGCCGTGACGCCGAGCACCGCGGGCCACGAGCCGATCTTTGTGGCCAGCGGGTGGGAGGCGCCGAACGCGCCGACGTAGAGTGCGGTGAGCCCGGCCGTGGTCAGCGGGTCGGTCTTGGTCCACCAGGAGCGCATCGCCCAGCCACCGGCGGCCGCCAGGACGGCACCGCCCAGCGGGCGGATGCCGGTCTCCCGCGCCGTGAGCCAGCCTCCCAGAAGGCCCAGCGACACGACGGACGCGGTGGAGACATCTGCGGGATTCTTGATATCGATCATTGCCATGCTGTCAGCCTACCGACCCGTAGGATGAGTCCGGTGATGGTCTGGATCTATCTGGCGTCGGCGGCGACGTCGATGCTCGGCAACGCGGTGGCCACCATCGTGTGGCCCTGGCTGGTGCTCGAACGTACCGGCAACCCGGCGGCGGCAGGCGTGGTGGCCGCCGCCATCGCCGTGCCCTCCCTGGCGGTGGCCTTCCTCGGCGGACACCTCATCGACACCTTCGGCCGCAAGAGAATGTCGATCATTTCCGATGTCATCTCCGGGCTCTCGGTGGTGGGTGTCATCCTCGTTGACCAGTCTGTGGGCTTGACCATGGCCTGGTTTATCGCGCTCGGCATCATCGGCGCGGTCGGAGACATCCCGGGCATGGCCGCGCGTTCCGCCCTCGTCGGCGACGTCTCTCGGACCTCCGGAAAAACGGTCGACTTCATCGCCGGGCTCAACCAGTCCATCGGTGGGATGGCCTGGCTGCTGGGCCCCGCCCTGGCCGGGTTCCTCATGGCCGCGCTGCCCATCGAGTCAGTGCTGTGGATCACCGCCGGATGTTCCCTGCTGGCCGCCGGGCTCACGGCGCTGCTGCGGCTGGTGCCGGCGGAGGAGGAGGTGTCCCTCGACATCCCGGATCTCGGCGCGCTGCGCTCCTGGGCCGAGGTGGTACGCCCGGCCCCGATCCGCCTGCTCGCCGCGGTCACCCTCATCTCCTCCGCACTGGTCAGCCCGTACCTGGCGATTCTCATGCCCGCCCACTTCCAGCTCATCGACGCCCCGGTGCAGCTGGGCCTGGCGATGTCCGCCTACGCCGTGGGCATGATGGTCTCCGGATTCCTCATCGCCGCGGTGGGGACGGGGTGCCGGCGCACGATCTGGGTCGCGGCCATGGTGTGCTACCTCGCCGGTTTCTCCCTCATGGGCGCTCTGCACTACTCGTGGCTGGTCATCATCGGCATGGCGATCGCCGGACTCGGCGGCGGGCTCATGGGTCCGCTGCAGATGGTGCTGGTCACCGAGATCATCCCCGAGCGCCTGCGGGGCCGGGCCTTCTCGGTGTTCATGGCCATCGGACAGTTCTCCGCCCCGATCGGCCTCATCGCCGCCTCCGGCCTGCTCACCCAGGCCTCCATCTACGTCACGGCCGCCGCGCTGGCCGTGGCCTGGGCAGTGATCTCCGTGTGGGCGATCTGGCGGGGTGTGACCGTGCTGCGCCCGGCCGACACCGGGCTAGAGTCGGCGCAATGAGTTCCACCGTCCTGCCCCCGGCCCAGGCCTGGCGCGCCCTGGCCGCCCTGTGCCTGGGATTCTTCATGATCCTGCTCGACCAGACCATCGTCGCGGTCGCCACCCCGGGGATCATGGCGGATTTCGACGCCCGCCTCGACCAGGTCGTGTGGGTGACCTCCATCTACCTGCTGTGCCTGCTCGTCCCGTTGCTGTTCACCGGACGCCTCGGCGACCGCTTCGGACAGCGCACCCTCTTCCGCCTCGGTATCACCGTGTTCACCCTGGCCGCGCTGGCCGCCGCGGTGGCCCCCACGCTGGAACTGCTCATCGCCGCCCGCGCGGTCCAGGGTATCGGCGCGGCGATCCTCACACCGCAGACCATGAGCGTGATCAACCGCGTCTTCCCCCGCGAACGCCGCGGCTCGGCCCTCGGCGTCTGGGGGGCGGTGGGTTCCGTGGCCACCCTCGTCGGGCCCGTGCTGGGTGGGTTCATCGTCTCCGCCGTGGGCTGGCGGGGAGTCTTCCTCATCCACCTGCCCGTCGGTGTCCTGGCGGTGGTGCTGGCCACCCTGTGGGTGCCCACCCTGCCGACGTTCGCCCGCCGCATCGACATCCCCTCGGTCGCGGTCTCCTTCGTCGGGATGGCCTCCCTGGTCGTCGCCGTGCAGCAGGGCCCGGGCCTGGGTTGGCCCGCCTGGTCGCTGGCCCTCGCCCTCGTCGGGTTGGCGAGCCTGGCGGTGTTCCTCCGGTTGCAGGCGACGGCGTCGACAAGAAACTCGGAACCACTGGTTCCCTTGCCCATGTTCGGAAACCGCAACTACTCACTCGGCGTGTTCTCCATCGCGACGATGGGCTTCACCGCGTCGTCGATGATGCTGCCGGTCATGCTGTGGCTGCAGGACGGGCAGGGGCTCAGCTCGCGCGACGCCGGGCTCATGCTCATCCCCATGGCGGTGGTCGCCGCGATCGCCTCCCCGCTGGTCGGCCCCGCCGCCGATCGCCTCGACCCGCGACTGCTCTCGGTGGCGGGGTTCGCCACGATGATCCTCACCCTGCTGCTCATCGCCTGGCTGATGTATGCGGAGGGCCCACTGTGGGTCTTCCTGGTGGCGGCGGGACTGTTGGGCGTGGGCAACGCCCTGGTGTGGGCACCGAACTCCGCGACGGCCATGCGCACCGTCGACATCGCCTACATGGGGGCCGCCGCGGGTGTCTACAACACCGGGCGCCAGACGGGTGCGGTGCTCGGCGCCGCCAGTGTCGGGGCCGCGATGCAGGTCGGCGCCGTCTCCCTCGGATTCGTCCCGGGTCTGGCCGTGGCCCTGCTGCTGCCCGCTGCCGTGTTGGGTCTCGGACTGGTCGCGGTGGCCTTCTTCCGGCCGGAACCGCAGGTCGGACCACAGGGTGCCGATCCGCAGGCCGCGGGCTAAAGTGGACCCCATGCGACTTGCCACCCTGACCTCCGGCGGCGACTGCCCCGGCCTCAACGCCGTCATCCGCGGCATCGTCCGTACCGCCAGCGCCGAATTCGGCTCCACCGTCGTCGGATACGAGGACGGATGGCAGGGGCTTCTCGAGGACCGCCGCGTCGACCTCTACGACGACGAGCACATCGACCGCATCCTGCTGCGCGGTGGCACCATCCTGGGCACCGGCCGTCTGCACCCGGACAAGTTCAAGGCCGGACTGGAGCAGATCAAGGAGAACCTCTCCGACGCCGGCATCGACGCCCTCATCCCCATCGGCGGCGAAGGCACCCTCAAGGGCGCCAAGTGGCTCTCCGACAACGGAATTCCGGTCGTCGGCGTGCCCAAGACCATCGACAACGACGTCAACGGCACCGACTACACCTTCGGCTTCGACACCGCCGTCGCCGTGGCCACCGACGCCGTCGACCGCCTCCACACCACCGCCGAGTCCCACAACCGCATCCTCATCGTCGAGGTCATGGGCCGCCACGTCGGCTGGATCGCCCTGCACGCCGGCATGGCCGGTGGCGCCCACTACACTGTGATCCCCGAGGTGCCCTTCGACATCTCCGAGATCTGCAAGAAGATGGAACGCCGCTTCCAGATGGGTGAGAAGTACGGCATCATCGTCGTCGCCGAGGGTGCCGCCCCCAAGGAGGGCACCATGGAGCTCAAGTCCGGCGGCGTCGACCAGTTCGGGCACGAGGTCTTCACCGGTATCGGCCAGCAGATCGCCGACGAGATCAACTCCCGCCTCGGCCACGACGTGCGCACCACCGTCCTCGGCCACATCCAGCGCGGCGGCACCCCGACCGCCTTCGACCGCGTTCTGGCCACCCGCTACGGTGTGCGCGCCACCCGCGCCGCCCACCGCGGCGAGTATGGCACCTGCGTGGCCCTCAAGGGCGAGCGCATCGAGAACATCCCGCTGGAAGAGGCGGTGGGCCAGCTCAAGACCGTGCCCATGGACCGCTGGGTCACCGCCCAGGCCATGTTCGGCTAGGTGCGCGACC
>NZ_JAUNRW010000102.1:2709-7392 GCF_030535495.1 Corynebacterium sp. | reverse complement strand
ATCGACGTAGCCGCTCTTCTCAACGTTAGACATGCCCCATATTCTTGCAAACCTCAGGCGGAAAAGTAACTTGAACTGCAACTAAAATCGGTCACACCATGTCTGCCACCCCCGCAAGCCCCGATTTCCGCACCTGGCTCAGTGATCGGGACGACCTCGAGCTGGCAAATCTCCTGCGTGCCCGCCCGGATGTCGCCCTCCCGATACCCCCAGGCATCACCCCCTTGGCGGCGCGGCTGCAACTGCGGGCCTCGGTGGGCCGCGCGGTGCGGACCCTCACGGCCCTGGAACTGGCCACGATCGAGGCCGCCGCCAACCTGGGCGCGGAGCTCAGCGCCGTCCCCCGGGAGGAGATCATCGCCGCGGTCCCGGCGTCAGACCCGCTGGTCGAAGCAGCCCTGGATCATCTGCGCAGCCTCGCCCTCATCTACGGTGACGATGCGGCGTTGCGGGTCACGCCCGAGGCCATGGCCTCCCTGCCGGCGGACTGGCAACTGCTCGACGACTCCCCCACCACCCCGTCGCTGCCGCTGGAGGACTTGAGCGAAAAGCAGCGCGCCATCCTCGACACCCTCCTGCACTCCGGGGGCGTGGGCCGCACCCGGCACGCGGACGCGGATGCGGACCCCACCCACCCCATCCCGCAACTGATCGCGGGCGGGCTGCTCGTGCGCGTCGACTCCGGCACCGTGCGCCTTCCCCGCCGCGTGCGTGCGGCACTCCTGGGCCGTGAGATTCCGCGGCACCCGCTGTCGCCCTCCGCGCGGGTGCGCGGCCAGATGCTGGCCGACGACCGCGCCCGGGACCGCGCCGATCAGGGCGGTGCCGCCGCCGGTCTGGAGGTGGCCCGCCATCTCCGCCACCTCATCGAGCATCTGGGAGCAGAGCCTGCCCCGCTGCTCAAGGAAGGGGGCGTCGGCGTCCGGGCCGTCACCGCCCTGGCCCGCACGCTGGACGTTCCCGAGGACAGGATTCACCGCCTCGTCGCCCTGGGCTCGGCTGCCGGCCTGCTGGCCCGGGGCGAGGTCGATGACGTCGATGTCCTGGCCCCGACCGTCGCCGCCGACGACTGGCTGGAGGCTGATCTGGCCACCCGCTGGCTGACCATGACGACCGGCTGGCTGCAGTCCCCGTGGGCTCCCTGGCTGGTGGGCACCCCGGATGAGAGGAAGTCGCCCATCCGGCTGCTGGCCGACGCCATGCACCGGCCGCAGCTTCTGGAGCAGCGCCGCATGGTCATCAGCCAGTACACGCACGCCCCGGCAGGCATAGAGGTCAGCGACGCTGAACTGCGCGAGGACTTCTTCTTCACCCACCCCATCGCCGCCACCCTCATGTCGGAGGCGACGGTCTCGGCCCTCGTGGAGGAGGCCCGGTGGATCGGTCTCGTCGCCGGTGGTACCGCGACGACCCTGCTGCGGGCACTGCTCGACCCGCAGGCTGATGCCCTGGCCACGGCCACCGAGGTCACTCCGGGCACCGTCGAGCGCCTCATCCCGCAGGGCGACATGACGGTCCTGGCCCCCGGTCCCCTGCCGCGGGCCCTGCAGACGGAACTGGATCTGCTCGGTGAGCTCGAATCCGCCGGTCTGGCCAGCGTCTACCGGCTGAGCGACACGTCGGTGCGCCGCGCCCTCGATGCCGGCCGCACGGCCGGGCAGCTCAAGGATTGGCTCGCCGATCACACGCTCGGCGAGGTGCCGCAGTCCATCCTCTATCTCATCGACGACGTCGCCCGTCGCCACGGCACGCTGCGCGGGGGGCCGGCGCTGAGCTATCTGCGCTGCGATGATCCCGCGTTGCTCGCCGAGGCGGTGCGCACCCCGGCCGCCGCGGAGGTCGCCCTCCGCCTCATCGCGCCGACGGTGGCCGTCGCCCAGGCACCGCTGGTGAGGGTCATCGAGCAACTGCGCGCCGCCGGTTTCCAGCCCGTGGCCGAGGATGCGACCGGTGCCGCGCTCGACATCCGCCCGGCGCCGGCCCGGCTCCCTGCCCGGGACATCCCCACCCGCCGCCCGCAGCAGCTGGAGGAATCGCGGATCCAGGCGGCGGTCGCCGCCATCCGGCGCCACGACGCCGGTGAATCGCTCACCCCGGAGGACACCCGCACCACGCTGGCCATCCTGCAGGCCGCGGCGCGGGGTGGGCGCTCGGTGACGCTGGGGTTCGTCGATAAGCACGGACAGGCCGTCCACAAGACGGTGACGCCCCTGACGGTGACCGGTGGCCAGGTCGATGCTCTCGACGACGTGTCCGGCCAGGTGCAGCGTTTCATGCTCCACCGCATCACCGAGGTGCTGCTCGGCTAGCCCTCCCTGCCATAATGGTCCGCATGGCTTTTGGTGACGGACCCCTGATCGTGCAGTCGGACAAGACGGTGCTGCTGGAGATCGACCACGCGAAGGCCGACGAGGCCCGCGCCGCGCTCGCCCCCTTCGCGGAGCTCGAGCGCGCCCCGGAGCACGTGCACACCTACCGCATCACCCCGTTGGCACTGTGGAACGCCCGCGCGGCCGGGCACGACGCCGAGCAGGTCGTCGACGTCCTCGAGCGTTACTCGCGGTTCCCGGTCCCCCAACCCCTGCTTATCGACGTCGCCGAGACGATGTCGCGCTACGGGCGCGTGCGCCTGCACAAACACCCCGCCCACGGACTCATCCTCGAGTCCGCGGAACCGGCCATCCTCGCCGAGCTGCAGCGTCACAAGAAGATTCGGCCCATGCTCGGGGAACCCGTCGACGCCGAGAACATCCCCGTCCACCCCTCCGAACGCGGGCGCCTCAAGCAGGAGCTGCTCAAGGTCGGCTGGCCGGCGGAGGATTTGGCGGGCTACGTCGACGGAGAATCCCACCCCATCGCCCTGTCCACGGAGAACGAAGACTGGGAGTTGCGCGACTACCAGCGCTACGCCGCGGATTCCTTCTGGGAGGGTGGATCCGGAGTGGTCGTCCTGCCCTGTGGTGCGGGCAAGACCATGGTCGGGGCGGCGTCGATGGCGCGTGCGCAGGCCACGACGCTCATCCTGGTGACCAACACCGTCGCCGGTCGCCAGTGGCGCAGCGAGCTGCTGCGCCGCACCACGCTGACCGAGGAGGAGATCGGCGAGTACTCCGGCGAGCGCAAGGAGATCAGGCCGGTGACCATCGCCACCTACCAGGTGGTCACCCGCAAGACGAAAGGTGAGTACCGGGCGCTCGAGCTCTTCGACTCCCGCGACTGGGGCCTGATCATCTACGACGAGGTCCACCTGCTGCCCGCCCCCGTCTTCCGCATGACCTCCGACCTGCAGTCCCGCCGCCGCCTGGGGCTGACCGCGACCCTGGTGCGCGAGGACGGCCGCGAGGGGGATGTCTTCTCGCTCATCGGGCCGAAGCGTTACGACGCCCCGTGGAAGGACATCGAGGCCCAGGGGTTCATCGCCTCCGCGGAGTGCATCGAGGTGCGCACCACCATGAGCGAGTCCGAGCGCATGGTCTACGCCACCGCGGAAAGCTCCGACCGCTACCGCCTGGCGGCGAGTGCGGCGGGGAAGACGCGGGTCGTCGATAAGCTCCTGGAGCGCCATCGCGGGCAGCCGACGCTGATCATCGGCGCCTACCTCGACCAGCTCGAGGAGCTCTCCGCGCGGGTCGACGCGCCCGTCATCGAGGGGCGCACCTCGAACAAGCGCCGCGAGGAACTGTTCGCCGCGTTCCGTTCCGGGGACATCTCCGTGCTCGTGGTGAGCAAGGTGGCGAACTTCTCCATCGACCTGCCCGAGGCCGCCGTCGCGATCCAGGTGTCGGGTACCTTCGGTTCCCGGCAGGAGGAGGCGCAACGCCTCGGCCGCCTGCTGCGCCCCAAGGCCGATGGCGGGCAGGCGCACTTCTACTCCATCGTCTCCCGTGACACGCTTGACTCGGAGTATGCCGCCCACCGCCAGCGTTTCCTCGCCGAGCAGGGTTACGCCTACCGGATCGTCGATGCCGACGACCTCGACCAGCTCGATTAGGCTGACACGCATGAAGGTTTTCAAGTTTGCGGTGGACGAGGCGTTCGCGAAGAAGAACAACGAGATGCTCAAGGACACCCGGCGGCTGCAGGTCTCCGCGATCGTGTTCGGCATCATTCTCGCGATCGTCTCCGCGCTGCTCTTCGCCTTCCTCTGGACCGACTCCGCCTGGGGTCTGGTCGGCGGCATCATCACGCTCACCTTCGCCCTGCTCTGCTTCTTCCTGGCGATCATCGTGCCGCGCAAGGTCGGCGGAGCCCAGGAGCTCTACGACACCTATCCCCTGGCGCCGGCCGTGATCGCGGAGGTCAATGAACGCGACTTTGTCATCATGGCCCTGGTGAACACCAACGTCAACGCCGCTGCCCCGCCGCGCTGGGGAGCCGCACTGCGCACCGTCACCCGCATCGAGGGCATCAAGGAACCGAAGCTGGGCACGCGCATTCCGGTCGCCGCCGTGCAGGGCAGGCGTAGCGTCGGTGAGCAGGAGCATTGGGACGAGATCTCGCCGATGCCCATCGCCTGGGGCACCCCGGACCAGGAGGTGGTCACCACCGCCCGCAAGGCCATCCCGGAGGACCAGTGGGCACGGCTGGACAAGGCCCGCAAGCGACTGGACGAGGTCAAGGACACCACATACAACCTGCTGGTGCTGTAGATGACGGTGCAGCGACTGCGCGAATTCGGCGAGA
>NZ_JAUNRW010000102.1:0-2609 GCF_030535495.1 Corynebacterium sp. | reverse complement strand
GACGCCGTCAACCTCGGACAGGGTTTCCCCGACTCCGACGGCCCACCCCGCATGCTGGAGATCGCCGCCGAGCAGATCCGGGCCGGCAACAACCAGTACGGGCCCGGCCGGGGGTTGCCGGTACTCCGGGAGGCCGTTGCCGCCCAACGCCAGCGTGACCACGGCGTGACGTACGACCCTGAGTCGGAGGTCCTCATCACCGTCGGCGCCACAGAGGCCATTTCCGCTGCGGTCCTCGGACTGGTGGAGCCGGGCTCGGAGGTCATCGTCCTGGAGCCCTACTACGACGCCTACGCCGCCGCCATAGCCCTCGCCGGTGCCCGCCGCGTGGCCGTGTCCCTGGTACCCGACGGTGACACCTGGACCCTCGACATCGACGCAGTCCGCGCGGCGATCACCGCCGACACCGCGATGCTCATCATCAACTCCCCGCACAACCCCACCGGCTCGGTGTTCTCCGCCGGAGTGCTCACGCAGCTGGCCGCCGTGTGCGTGGAGCATGATCTCCTGGTGCTGTCCGACGAGGTCTACGAGCACCTGCTCTTTGACGTCCCCCACACTCCCGTCGCCTCTCTTCCGGGTATGCGTGAGCGCACCGTCACCGTGTCGTCCGCGGCGAAGTCGTGGAACGTCACCGGATGGAAGACCGGGTGGGCGCTGGCCCCCGCCCCGCTTCTCGACGCCGTCATCACCGCCAAGCAGTTCATGTCCTACGTCGGTGCCACCCCCTTCCAGCCGGCGGTCGCCCATGCGCTGCTCCACGAGGGCGACTGGTTGGCCGACATGGTCACAGACCTGGCCGCCGGGCGCGACCTCCTGGTGGAGGGCCTGCGCTCCGCCGGTCTGCGGGTCCACGACACCTTCGGCACCTACTTCGTCATCGCCGATATCGGCGATGCGCAGGACGGCCTGGAGTTCTGCCTGCAGCTTCCCGAGAAGATCGGCGTGGCCGCCATCCCGGTGCAGGTCTTCTGTGACGATCCGGAGCCGTGGCGTTCCAAGGTTCGTTTCGCCTTCGGCAAGCGCCACGAGACCCTGCGCGAAGGAGTGAGGCGGCTGCAGCTGCTGGGCGACCACTGATACCGGGCAGGTACCTAGACTCGGGTCATGACGCCATCCACACCAGACATGAAACCCCGTTCCCGAGACGTCACCGACGGGCTCGAGTCGACCGCCTCCCGCGGAATGCTGCGCGCCGTGGGCATGAGCGACAAGGACTGGGAGAAACCCCAGATCGGCGTCGCCTCCTCGTGGAACGAAATCACCCCCTGCAATCTCACCCTGAAGAAGTTGGCCGAACACGCCAAGAACGGGGTCCACGGTGCCGGCGGGTATCCGCTGGAGTTCGGCACAATCTCGGTGTCCGACGGCATCTCCATGGGGCATGAGGGCATGCACTATTCGCTGGTCTCCCGCGAGGTCATCACCGATTCGGTGGAGACGGTCATGTCCGCCGAACGCCTCGACGGCTCCGTTCTCCTCGCCGGCTGCGACAAGTCCATCCCCGGCATGCTCATGGCAGCCGCCCGGCTCAACCTGGCGAGCGTCTTCCTCTACAACGGATCCACCATGCCCGGCACCGCACGCTTCGCCGACGGCAGCGAGAAGGAGGTCACGCTTATCGACGCCTTCGAGGCCGTCGGGGCCTGCCGTGCCGGGACCCTGCCTCAGGACGACGTCGACGTCATCGAGCGCGCCATCTGCCCCGGGGAAGGTGCCTGTGGCGGAATGTACACGGCCAACACCATGGCCTCCGCAGCAGAGGCCATGGGCATGTCCCTGCCCGGCTCCGCCGCGCCGCCGGCGGTTCACCGCGACAGGGTGGTCCACGCACAGCGATCCGGTGAGGCCGTCGTGGAGCTGTTGCGTCGCGGTATCACCGCCCGCGACATCATCACGCGCGAATCCCTGCTCAATGCCGTGGCCGTGGTCATGGCGCTCGGCGGCTCCACCAACGCCGTGCTGCATCTTCTGGCCATCGCCCGCGAGGCCGAGGTGACACTCACCCTCGACGACTTCAACGATGTCTCGGACAAGGTGCCCCACCTCGCCGACCTCAAACCCTTCGGCCGTTACGTCATGGCGGACGTCTTCCGCATCGGCGGGATTCCGGTGGTGATGCGCGCGCTTCTGGACGCCGGCCTCATCAACGGCAACTGCCTGACCGTCACCGGCCGCACCGTCGCCGAGAACCTGGCGGACGTCAATCCCCCAGACCCTGACGGGCACATCCTGCACGCCCTCAGTGATCCGCTGCATGCCACGGGCGGACTCAGCATCCTCCGGGGCAGCCTCGCCCCGGAGGGCGCGGTGGTCAAGACAGCAGGCTTCGATGCCGACGTCTTCGAGGGCACCGCCCGCGTCTTCAACCAGGAGCAACCCGCGATGGATGCCGTGCTCAACGGAGAACTGAAGAAGGGTGACGTGGTGATCATCCGTTACGAGGGTCCCAAGGGTGGTCCCGGGATGCGGGAAATGCTGGCCATCACCGGTGCGATCAAGGGTGCCGGGATCGGCAAAGATGTGCTGCTCATTACCGACGGCCGTTTCTCCGGCGGCTCCACGGGCCTGTGCATCGGCCACGTCTCCCCCGAAGCCGTCGACGGCGG
>NZ_JAUNRW010000101.1 GCF_030535495.1 Corynebacterium sp. | reverse complement strand
TCTCCATCACCGACGGCCAGGTCTTCCTGGAGTCCGACCTGTTCAACCAGGGCGTGCGTCCGGCCATCAACGTCGGTGTCTCCGTCTCCCGTGTCGGTGGTGCCGCTCAGACCAAGGGCATGAAGAAGGTCGCAGGTTCCCTGCGTCTGGATCTCGCCGCCTACCGTGACCTCGAGGCCTTCGCCACCTTCGCCTCTGACCTGGATGCCGCATCCAAGGCTCAGCTCGAGCGTGGCCAGCGTCTCGTCGAGCTGCTCAAGCAGGCCGAGAACTCCCCGCAGGCCGTGGAGTACCAGATCATCTCCATCTGGCTCGCCGGCGAGGGTGCCTTCGACGTCGTTCCCGTCGAGGACGTCCGCCGCTACGAGACTGAGCTGCACGAGTACATCCGCGCCAACAACCCGGAGGTCTACGACCAGATCGCCGGTGGTGCCGCACTGTCCGACGAGTCCCAGGCTGCGCTGCTGTCCGCCAACGACGAGTTCGCGAAGTCCTTCCAGACCACCGAGGGCCGTCCGGTCATCAACGAGCCGGAGGTGGACGCGCTGTCCGACTCCGACCTCAAGAAGACCCAGCTCACCGTCCCCCGCAAGACGGCCAAGAAGTAGGGCCTCGATGCCCACTGTCGAAACCGTCAACAACAACGAAGGGAGGAGTGTGAACCATGGCTAATCTTCGCGAATTGCGCGACCGAATCCGGTCCGTCAACTCGACCAAGAAGATCACCAAGGCTCAGGAGCTGATCGCCACCTCGCGCATCACCAAGGCTCAGGCCAAGGTCGAGGCATCCCTGCCGTACGCGCAGGAGCTGTCCGACATGATGGAGCGTCTGGCGTCGGCGAGTTCGCTCGACCACCCGATGCTGCATGAGCGTGAAGACGGCAACGTGGCCGCCATCCTCGTGGTCTCTTCCGACCGCGGCATGGCCGGTGGCTACAACCACAACGTCTTCAAGAAGGCCGCCGAGCTGACTCGTCGCCTCGAGGACGCCGGCTACGAGGTCGTCCGGTACGTGACCGGTGGCAAGGCCGTCGGCTACTACAAGTTCCGTGAGGCCCCGGTCGCGGGCCAGTGGACCGGCTTCTCGCAGGATCCGTCCTGGGAGGGCACCCACCAGGTGCGCCACCACCTCATCGATGGCTTCAACGCCAGCTCCAAGGGCGAGGCCAAGTACCGCGAGGGTGTCAACACCGACAACCAGCCGGTCCGTGGCTTCGACCAGGTGCACGTGGTGTACACCGAGTTCGTGTCCATGCTGTCCCAGGTTCCGGTGGCGCACCAGCTGCTGCCGATCGAGCCTGTCATCCGCGAGGATGAGCTCAACACCGGCGAGTCCATGCAGGACACCGGCGGAGAGATCGGGCCGGACGTCGAGTTCGAGCCGGATGCAGACACCCTCATCGAGGCGCTGCTGCCGAAGTACGTCTCGCGTCGTCTGTACGCGATGTTCCTCGAGGCTTCCGCAGCCGAGTCCGCATCGCGCCGCAACGCCATGAAGTCTGCCACCGACAACGCGTCGGCACTGGTCAAGGACCTGTCGCGCGTGGCCAACCAGGCCCGTCAGGCGCAGATCACCCAGGAAATCACAGAGATCGTCGGTGGCGCTGGCGCGCTCGCCGAAAGCGGAGAAAGTGACTAGAAAATGACTACAGCTCTCGAAGAGCAGAACGCACAGCAGGCGTCCACCGCCGGCCGTGTCGTGCGTGTCATTGGTCCGGTCGTCGACGTGGAGTTCCCGCGCGGCGAGCTGCCGGCCCTGTACAACGCACTGACTGTCGAGGTCACCCTCGAAGCAGTCGCCAAGACCATCACCCTCGAGGTTGCCCAGCACCTCGGTGACAACCTCGTCCGCGCCGTCTCCATGGCACCGACCGACGGCCTCGTTCGCGGCGCCCAGGTCGTGGACTCCGGCCAGCCGATCTCTGTTCCGGTCGGCGACGTCGTCAAGGGCCACGTGTTCAACGCCCTCGGTGACTGCCTCGACGAGCCGGGCCTCGGCCGCGACGGCGAGCAGTGGGGCATCCACCGCGACCCGCCGCCGTTCGACCAGCTCGAGGGTAAGACCGAGATCCTGGAGACCGGCATCAAGGTCATCGACCTGCTGACCCCGTACGTCAAGGGCGGCAAGATCGGTCTGTTCGGTGGTGCCGGTGTCGGCAAGACCGTTCTCATCCAGGAGATGATCACCCGTATCGCGCGTGAGTTCTCCGGTACCTCCGTGTTCGCCGGCGTCGGCGAGCGCACCCGTGAGGGCACCGACCTCTTCCTCGAGATGGAGGAGATGGGCGTTCTCCAGGACACCGCCCTCGTGTTCGGCCAGATGGACGAGCCGCCGGGAGTCCGTATGCGTGTCGCCCTGTCCGGCCTGACCATGGCCGAGTACTTCCGCGACGTGCAGAACCAGGACGTTCTGCTGTTCATCGACAACATCTTCCGTTTCACCCAGGCCGGTTCCGAGGTCTCGACCCTGCTGGGTCGTATGCCTTCCGCCGTGGGTTACCAGCCGACCCTGGCTGACGAGATGGGTGTCCTCCAGGAGCGAATCACCTCGACCAAGGGTAAGTCGATCACCTCGCTGCAGGCCGTTTACGTCCCTGCCGACGACTACACCGACCCCGCCCCGGCGACCACCTTCGCCCACCTGGATGCCACCACCGAGCTCGACCGTGGTATCGCCTCCAAGGGTATTTACCCGGCCGTGAACCCGCTGACCTCGACCTCTCGTATCCTCGAGCCGTCGATCGTCGGTGAGCGTCACTACAACGTCGCGCAGCGCGTCATCGGAATTCTGCAGAAGAACAAGGAACTCCAGGACATCATCGCCATCCTCGGTATGGACGAGCTGTCTGAGGAGGACAAGATCACCGTCCAGCGTGCCCGTCGTCTCGAGCGCTTCCTGGGCCAGAACTTCTTCGTTGCCGAGAAGTTCACCGGTCTGCCGGGTTCCTACGTTCCGCTGGCCGACACCATCGATGCGTTCGACCGCATCTGCAACGGTGACTTCGACCACTACCCGGAGCAGGCCTTCAACGGTCTGGGTGGCCTGGACGATGTCGAGGCTGCATACAAGAAGATCACCGGTAAGTAGGAGGAGACGCACATGGCTGACATCACCGTTGAACTGGTCGCCGTGGAGCGCATGCTCTGGTCGGGAACGGCCAGCATCGTCACCGCGCAGACCACTGAGGGTGAGATCGGCGTGCTGTCGGGTCACGAGCCGATGCTCGGGCAGCTGCGCGAGAACGGCGTCGTGACCATCCGTCCGACCGACGGCGACAGGCTCGTCGCCGGCGTGCAGGGTGGCTTCCTCTCCGTCTCCCCGGAGAAGGTCACCATCCTCGCGGATTACGCGATCTGGGCCGACGAGGTTGACGCCTCGCAGGCCGAGTCCCAGCTGCAGGACGAGGACGAGTCCGTGCGCGCCCGCGCAGAGGCCTCGCTCAACGCCGTACGTCGCAAGGCTGAGGGCTAAATCCGAGGCGCCGCCTCTACCTCTCTCACACCGGCACCCGCCAGCGTCACCGCTGGCGGGTGCCGGTGTTTGTGCGATCACTTCAGAAATCGTGCTGCCGGGGACTACAATCGTTCCTTAACCGTCACGAAAGGTGTGTGTCTGTGGAGTTTGTCTTCTGGGCCCTGCTGAGCCTCATTGTGCTCGCCGTGCTGCTGGCCACCTGGCGGTTTTTCACGTTGCGGTCCCGGGGGCAGACCATCCTGCTGCGCCGTCTTCCGGCGTCGGGAATCCACGGTTGGCGCCACGGCACCATCCGCTACCACGGTGATGATCTGGAGTACTTCAAGTTGCGCTCCATTTCCCCCGTCGCCGATCAGGTGTTCCACCGCCAGCAAATGACGGTCGACGGCACCCGCCCGCTGACGCCGGAGGAGCAGCGCTTCATGGACGGTGACCTGTCCGTGGCCACCCTCAGTGACAGGGGAACACACTTCGAGGTCGCTCTCCACGCCCACGCCCTCATGGCGCTGACGGCCTGGGTGGAATCCGCACCCGACATCCGCCACGAGCGCGTCGATCACGCCGCCCTGCGCAACAGGATCACCCGGGGGAAGAACGGGAAGTGACACCCGGCTAGGGTGGTCTGCATGCGTCTAGTCATCGCCCGTTGCTCCGTGGATTACGTCGGCCGCCTGGAGGCTCATCTGCCTACCGCGGACCGCCTGCTCATGATCAAGGCGGACGGTTCCGTGTCCGTCCACGCCGACGACCGGGCGTACAAGCCGCTCAACTGGATGACCCCGCCGTGCTCGCTCACCGAGACCACCATCACGGACATCGACGGCGAGGACACCGGCGAGCAGCTGTGGATCGTCGAGAACGCCAAGGGCGAGCAGCTGCGCATCACCATCGAGCTGGTCCACCACGAGACCAACCACGATCTGGGCACGGACCCCGGCCTGGTCAAAGACGGCGTGGAGGCGCACCTGCAGGAGCTGCTGGCCGAGCACATCGCCACCCTCGGTGCGGGTTACAGCCTCGTGCGGAGGGAATTCCCGACGGCGATTGGGCCGGTGGATCTTCTGGCCCGGGATGCCGCAGGGGCGACCGTGGCCGTGGAGGTCAAGCGGCGCGGGGGCATCGACGGCGTGGAGCAGCTCACCCGTTACCTCGAACTGCTCAACCGCGATGAGCTGCTCAGGCCCGTGACCGGCGTCTTCGCCGCCCAGGAGATCAAGCCCCAGGCCCGCCTGCTCGCCGAGGACCGCGGCATCCGGTGCGTCACGCTCGACTATCAGGCGCTGCGCGGGATCGAGTCCGATGAGCTGCGTCTGTTCTGATGCCGCGGCGTAATCAACGGCGGGGAGGGCGTCGAGAAGCACGCAAGCCCCGGGAACTCCCGCGCGACGGGGCCGCCTTCTACGGCACCCAGGCCGTGGAGGGGCCCTCCTGGACGCAGGGGGAGATGTATCTCTTCCGCCACATGGGCTCCCATGCGGCGACGAAGTTCTACGTGTGCCCGGGATGCCACAACAACATCCCACCCGGGGTGGCCCACATCGTCGCCTGGCCGCGCGAGACCGGGCGGGGTGCCGAGGACCGTCGACACTGGCACCGGCACTGCTGGGACAGACGGTAGCCTGGTGGGCATGATCATCGCCTTTTCCGTGGCGCCCGCGGTCACCGCGACCGAGGACGCCGAGATGTCCGCTGCCGTCGCCGCAGCCGTGCGCATCGTGCGCGAATCCGGCCTCCCCAACGAGACCAACGCCATGTTCACCCTCGTCGAGGGGGAGTGGGATGAGGTCATGGAGGTGGTCAAGCGCGCCACCTTCGCCGTCGCGGAGGTTTCCCCGCGCGTGTCGCTGGTGCTCAAGGCCGATATCCGCCCGGGCTACGAGGACCAGCTGCACCAGAAAATGTCCTCGCTGGAACAGCACTTCTAAGGAGTTTTGAGTGAACAGTCAGCACCGTTACGTCTCCGGCGCCATCGACCTCGGTGAGGTCAAGGCCCGCGCCGAAGCCCGTGAGCAGGCCCAGTCCACCGGTCCCGGCTCCGGGCCGGCGCCCTTCATCACTGTCACCCCGGAGAACTTCGAGGCCGATGTCGTCCGCCGTTCGACCCAGGTGCCGGTCGTGGTGCTCGTCGGCACCCCGCGCAGCCCCGAGTCCGAGCAGCTCAAGGCGGATCTGCAGTCCCTGTCCGCCGCCGCGGGCCTGAGCTTCATCGTCGGCTACGTCGACGCTGACGTCACCCCCGAGGTGGCCCAGGCCTTCGGCGTGCAGATGCTGCCCACCGTCATCGCCCTGGGTGCCGGGCGCCCCATCACCCAGTTCGAGGGCGGCCAGCCCGTCGACGCCCTGCGCACCTGGTTGGACTCGCTCGTCGAGCAGGTCGGCCCGCAGCTGTCCGGTCTGGAGCAGGAGGTGGAGGAGGCCCCGGAGGACCCGCGTCTCGACGCCGCCCTCTCCGCCCTCAACGTCGGCGACTTCGACGCGGCCATCGCCGTCTACGACGAGATCCTCGCGGAGACCCCCGGGGACACCGCCATCGTTCAGGCCCGCGACACCGCGAAACTGCTCAAGCGCCTGGACCCGGCCAACCAGACCGAGGACCCGATCGAAGCGGCGGATCGCGCCCCGGAGGACGTCGATAAGCAGTTCCGGGCCGCGGACGCCGAGATCGTCGCCGGCGCGCCGGAGCGGGCCTTCGCCCGCCTCCTCGGCCTCATGACGACCCTGCCGGGGGAGAAGATGCGCGTGCGGGACCGCCTCGTCGAGCTCTTCGCGCTGTTCGACGCCGCCGACCCCCGCGTCACCGCCGCCCGCACACAGATGGCCTCCGCGCTGTTCTAGCAAGCAGAAAGGGACCCACCGATAACGGTGGGTCCCTGTCCGTTTTCTACCAGCTGCCGCGGTGGCGGTACCACTGCACGGAGTTGGCGGGGATGTGCACGGTCAGGGAGTGCTCCTGGCCGTCCCAGCCCTCGTGGGCCGTGGAGATGATCTGCGGGAGATCGTTGCCCGCGCCGCCGTACTTGGCGTCGTCGGTGTTGAGGATGAGCTCCCAGTCACCGGCGCGCGGGATGCCCAGCTTGTAGGCGGGCTGCGAGGTGCCGGAGAGGTTGATCACCGCGAGCACGGCCGAGCCGTCGTTGCCCCAACGGACATAGGCCAGCAGGTTGTTGGCGGCGTCATCGCCCTTGATCCACTGGAAACCGGCGGAATCATGGTCCTGGGAGTAGAGGGCCGGGTTGCGGCGGTACTCCCAGTGCAGATCCTTGACCAGATCCTGCAGGCCGGTGTGGAACTCGTGGCCCCAGCCCTCGAGGTTGGACCAGTCGATGGAGTACGCCTCGTTCCACTCGCCGGTCTGACCGAACTCCTGGCCCATGAACAGCAGCTTCTTGCCGGGGTGGGAGAACATGTAGCCGTAGAGGGCGCGCAGACCCGCCGCCTTGTTCCAGTCATCGCCGGGCATCCGACCCCACAGGGAACCCTTGCCGTGGACGACCTCGTCGTGGGAGAAGGGCAGGACGTACTTCTCAGAGTAGGCGTAGATCATCGAGAAGGTGATGTCGTTGTGGTGGTACTTGCGGTGGACGGGATCGAGCTTGAAGTACTCGAGGGTGTCATTCATCCAGCCCATGTTCCACTTCAGGGAGAAGCCCAGGCCGCCGTACTCGGTGGGGGCGGTGACACCCGGCCAGGAGGTGGACTCCTCGGCGATGGTGAGCACGCCCGGGTGCGCGCGGTGGACGGTGGCGTTCATCTCCTGGAGGAACTGCACCGCCTCGAGGTTCTCGCGGCCGCCGAACTGGTTGGGCTCCCACTCGCCGTGCTCACGGGAGTAGTCGAGGTAGAGCATGGAGGCCACAGCGTCGACACGCAGGCCGTCGATGTGGAACTCCTCGATCCAGTACAGGGCGTTGGCGACGAGGA
>NZ_JAUNRW010000100.1 GCF_030535495.1 Corynebacterium sp. | reverse complement strand
TCGAGGTGTGGCCCGTGGTGGGGGAGCCGGTGTGGACCGTGCGCGAGCGCTTCATCGACGGCGCAGCCTTCGGGGCACACCAGCGGCGGGTGGCTGAGAGCGAGTGGGGGAGGGCGACGGCGGGGATCGAACGGCGGTACACCGTGGAATCCTCAGTCAGATTCTAGGGGCGGGCGCCGGAACACCAGCAGCGCATCCCGCGTGAGGTCGTGAGGCAGCCGGTCCCACTCAATCTCGACGATGCCGACCTGCTCGAGGTGGGCGTCGAGAAGCGAGGCGCAGTCGTCGATAAGCGGGGTGTGATCGCCCTCATGGAAGATGTCGGCGACATTCCACACCAGGTGACCTCCGGGGCTGAGCAGGAGCGCGCAGTGCCGCGCCACCTCCCCCAATTCCCGGAGGTAGCGGCGGTAGTCGCCGCCATCGTTCTCGTAAGCGGTGAGGGGATCGGCGTCGTGATGGGTGATCGTCATGTAGGGCGGTGAACTGAGTACCAGGTCGATGTCGCCGCGCCATGTCGGAAGCAGTTCCCGGGCATCGCCCTCGATGATCTGCGCGTCCGGTACCAGGCGCCGGATGTGCGCGACGCGGTCGGGGAGCAACTCGATGCCCGCCGCCCGCCGCCCGAGCTGCAGTGCCCTGTCGAGGGTCGTACCGTAGCCGGCGAAGGGGTCGAGTACCAGGTCTCCGGGAGAGCTGAAGCGCTCGATGATGTGATCGACGATCGCCGGCACCATGTGCACGTCCTCGTCCGCGCCGGGTGGCCGCGTACGCAGGAAGGTGTCGTGGGACGCTGTCAGGCGCATGCGCGTGGTGGCGCGGGTCGAGCTCATGGGAGGGAGTGTATCCCAGGCCACGGGGTGACGGAACGGGGGCGGATGGGGGACAATGGAAGCATTGTTGACAAGAAAAGCAATTAGGGGATACGACAACAAAATGCTATAAAGGGAAGTCGATGACCTATGGTGAGCACGGGAATGTCCAGTTCGAGTCACGTATCCGACACCGCCCCGCGTGAGGGTGACGTCCAGCCCTCCCGGGTCACTCGACGGGAGCTGCTGACCCACGGTCTCTGCGCCCTGGCGTTCACCTGTTTCATGGTGATCATCGCCGCCTTCGACGAACCCGGCGCATTCACCACCATGATCGGTTTCCCGGCCGGTGTCGCGGCATTGTGGGCCCTGCTCAGTTCCAACCGCATCCAGTTCGCCCTGATCTGTGTGTTCGTCTTCGTCGTGTCCTGTCTGAGCTTCCTCTATTTCGGTGACCGTCCTTTGATGACGGTGTGGCTGGGCGGGCTGGGGTATGTCCTGGTCGGGCCCATGATCCTTCCCACCGCGAAGGCTCTCGCCGAGATGCGGGCCCGGGCGCGGCGCCGGACACGTGACGGCGGGACGAGTGCCGTGAACATTATCGCGGTGCCCGCAGATGTCTACCGGCTGCTGCTGGCCTCCCTCATCACGGCGATCACCGCAGGTGCCCTCCGGGTGGTGTGGACCTCGTCCAACGGCGGAGACGCCTCCGTCCTCCTCATGCTGGGGTTCGTCCTGCGCGACCTGGCCGGTATCGCCGTGGTGACCGGTACGGCGCTGGCGGTGCGGTCGTGTGTGCGCGGCAATCCCCGGAGCCAGATTCTCCGGAGCCGGGTGGTGGTGGTCGTGGTGGCCACCGCCCTTCTGCTCGCGGTGATCTTCGGCCCCGGCCAGCACCTGCCGATCGCCTACCTGGCGATCGTCCCGCTGTTCTGGAGCGCGACCACGCTGGCCGTGTCGGCCGCTGCTCTGCACGCCGCGGTGACGGTGGTCGCGGCCGGTTTCCTGGCGCAGTTTGTGGGGGCCGGACCCTTCGCCGCACCCGACAACCCCGTGGTGCTCACCATCGCCGTCCAGATGTTCGCGATCATGGGTGTCGCCCTGTCCCTGACCGTGTCCACCGCGGTGCAGCAGCGCACGGCGATCATCGAGGAATTCGAGGCCCTCACCGAGACGATCCCCGACCCGCTGCTCACCGTCGATCGGGCGGGCAGGGTCACTCCCATCAACGCGGTGGCGCGGACAGTGCTCCTCCCGTGCGACGGGGGACAGTTCGTGGAGCGCCCGCTCACACCGATCGAGGGGGCACAGGAAGACATCGGCAGCCCCAGTGAGCGCGCCCTGGCCGGTGAGTTCGTCAAGTCACTCCCGGTGACACTCGCCGGGGGCGGAGGTGGTGGCGCTGGCGATGAGCACCAGGTCTACTCCCTCAGTGCCAGCCCGCTGTACGGCCCGGGTGAAGCGGAGCCGGAGTACGCACTTCTGCTGTACCGGGATGTGTCCAATGAACACCGCAGCGTCCAGGAACTGCGGCGGGCGCACGCCGAGGCCACGCTCCTGTTCGAGGATGCCCCGCAGGGGCTGGCCACCCTGGATGACACCGGTCGCATCGTGCAGGCCAACAGCGCGCTCGCCGGTCTGCTGGGACTGCCGGCTGCTGAGCTGGAGGGCCGCTCCATTGAGGAGTTCAGCCCGGAGGGGCCGCTGGACGATGCAGTGAATGTCGCACTGCAACGTCCGGGCACCCTCGTCTATGACAACCGCACCCTCGCATCCGCCGACGGCGCCGTGCGGATCGTCGAGCTGTCGATCGTTGCTCAGGAGCGGGAAGGCGAGGACGGCCGCCGCATCCTGGTCAATGTCGTCGACAACACCGAACGGGAGAAGCTCCACGAACTGGTCACCCACCTCGCCGACCATGACGAACTGACCGGGCTGATGAATCGGCGCCGGTTCAAAAGGGAGCTGCAGGCGTCGCTGTCCGGAGAGCACCGGGAGGCGGAGACCGGTGCCCTGCTGCTCATTGACCTCGACAATTTCAAGCTGGTCAACGACCATCTCGGCCATCAGGCGGGCGATGAACTGCTGGTGGAGTTTGCCGGACTGCTCCGCGACGCGGTGGGGCCAGGTGATGTCATCGCACGTTTCGGTGGCGATGAATTCGTCATTCTCCTGCCCGATGCCGGGCAAGCGGAGGCGGTGGCGGTGGGATCAAGCATCGTCGAGACGGTCAGCGAACGATTCGGCCCGCGGGGCGGAATCATGCGCCGCGTCACAGCGAGCATCGGGATCACCTCGCTGGCGGAAGCCAGGGAGGCAGGGGCAGATCCACTGTTGCTCGCCGACCAGTTGCTGTACGACGCCAAGCATGCAGGTAAAGGCAGGTTCGCGGTACGCGCGCCCCAGGAGGGGACGACTGCGCCGCCGGAGACCGTCTCGCGCTCCAGGGTGGAGGACATTTTGCGGGACGAGGCGATCACGCTCGACCTGCAGCCCGTTGTCGCCGTGGGAAGCGGGGACGTCGTGCTGGCGGAGGGTCTCGTGCGGGTCGACCCGTCACACGGGACGGTGAGTACGCCGGAATTCGTGGCGGCGGTGGAGGCCGCGGGTCTGGGGCCGCACCTGGACATCTGCGTGCTCCGGGCGGGTGTGCGGCTCCTCCCGCAGCTGCTGGCGGCCCGGCCGGGCTTCCGTTTGCTACTCAACGTCTCCGGACAGTCGCTCATGAGCGAGGACGTGGCCCGGGTCGTGGTGGAGGAACTGGCCGCACACCACGTGCCGGAGGGGTCACTGATCCTCGAGATCACCGAATCGGCACAGGTCACCGACTTCGCCAAGGCGCGGGCCTTCCAGACCATCGTGGCCGGGTGCGGGGTGAGCTTCGCCGTCGATGATTTCGGGGCGGGATATGATCCCTACCGCTACCTCAGCGAGTTGGACATTGACATGGTGAAGATCGCCGGCGTTTTCGTCGAGGGCATGTCCCGCAGCGACCTCGACGCCGCCATCGTGCGCTCGCTGGTCCGGCTGGCCGCGGAGCAGGGGATGGACACCATCGCGGAATACGTCTCCGACGAAGCCGTCTACCGGGCGGCGCAGGACGTGGGAGTGACGTTTGTGCAGGGTTTCCACCTGGGGCGGCCGGTGGCGGCGCAGGATTTCGTCGATAAGCATCTGCAGGAGGGGTGAGGTTTGGTGGGCACAGCACAGCGTGGACACGCCCGTTTCCCGATCGGCCGGGCCATCGGGGTCGGCGTCGTGGGCGTGGCGGCCATGGTCGGGGTGATGCTGTGGCTGGCCATCGGGCTGTCCCACCCGGAGCGTCCGCAACCCGAGGAAATTGAGCTTGCCGACGGCTGGAGCATCATGGTCAGTTTTTACATGCCGCCGGCCGCCGTCATGGTGGCGGCCGTCTTCGTGGCCATCGCCGTGCTGGTGGAGCAGACGGTCTCGAAGCGTTACCGCATCTCGGAGGACGCCGACCGCATCCCGCTGGCGCCGAAGATCGTCATGGCCGACACGCGGGGTGTGTTCCACGGTCCGGTGACCATCACGGTTCTCGTGCCGGCGCACAACGAGGCGGAGCGGATCACCGCCACCATCCGGGGCCTGCTGGAACAGGACAATCCCCCCGAACGCATCATCGTCGTCGCGGACAACTGCACGGATGAGACTCCGGAGCTGGCGCGTGCTGCCGGGGTGGAGGTGTTCGAAACGCAGGACAACCGTCACAAGAAGGCCGGCGGTCTCAACCAGGCGCTGCGGGCGCTGCTTCCCGAGTTCGGGGAGAACGACGTGGTGATGATTGTCGACGCCGACACGGTGCTCGACCAGGGATACCTCACCGAGGCCCGCCGGCGGTTCACCTCGGATCGCGCGCTGATGGCGGTGGGAGGGCTGTTCTACGGAGAACCCGGCGCGGGTCTGCTCGGCCAGTTCCAGCGCAACGAGTACACCCGCTACAGCCGTGATATCCGGCGCCGACGGGGCAAGGTGTTCGTCCTGACCGGTACGGCCTCCGCGTTTCGTCCTCGTGGACTGCGCATGGTCGCCCGGTCGCGGGGCACGTTGCTGCCGGGGCGGGAAGGCGATGTGTACGACACCGCGGCCCTGACGGAGGACAACGAGCTCACGCTGGCGTTGAAGTCGTTGGGCGGACTGATGGTCTCACCCAACGAATGTTCGGTGGTCACCGAGGTCATGCCGACCTGGCGGCAACTGTGGCATCAGCGTCTCCGGTGGCAGCGGGGGGCGCTGGAGAACCTCGGCGCCTACGGCGTGACACCGCAGACCACCCGCTACTGGTTCCAGCAACTGGGCATCGGATACGGCGTGGTCTCCCTGGGCGCCTACGTCGCGTTGATCGTTCTCACCCTCATGGCCGGCCACCAGTGGGTGTGGTACCCGTTCTGGATGGCGCTCGGATCGTTCTTCATCGTGGAGCGGCTGGTGACCGTGTGGCGTTCGACGTGGTTCGCCAGGTTCGTGGCGGTGCTGCTCATTCCGGAGCTCATCTATGCCGCGTTTCTCAACCTGGTGTTCATGCGGGGCGTGGTCGACATTTTGCTGGCGAAGCAGGCGCAGTGGGGGCAGCAGGACACCGCCCCGGCCCTGGATCACGAGGATCGGAAGGAATGACCGTGAACACCGAGTGGATTCTGGACACCGAGTGGTACGCCGTTCTCGCGGCCTTCGTGGCCATCAACACGTCGATGTACGTGATCCTGGCACTGGTGAAGACGTTGCCGCGTATCTACTTCCGTGACCTTTTTCCCCGCAGATACCAGCGTGCGGAAACACGCAGCATCTACCCCGATGCGGTGGAGGGCGGCCCCGGCATGTCCCGGAGGAAGAAATCTCCCGACAGCCCCTAACCTCCCGCGCCACCTGCGGAGTACCGTAGTGGTTATGACCAGTTCGAGGCCGATGTGGGAGCGATTCCTCCCCGGGATGGGAGCTCTGAGACGCTACGAACGTGGCTGGCTCCCCGGCGACGTCGTCGCGGGCGTGACCGTCGCCGCGTACCTGGTGCCGCAGGTCATGGCCTATGCCGTCATCGCCGGGTTACCCGCGGTGGTCGGCCTGTGGGCGGTGCTGGCCCCGATGTTCGTCTACTTCTTCCTGGGCACCTCCCGGAAGCTGTCGATCGGCCCGGAATCGACCACCGCCCTCATGACCGCCGCCGGCGTCGGTGCCCTGCTCAGCGCCGCCGGCGGTCCGGAGTTCTACGCGGAGGTCGCCGCGCTGCTGGCCATCGCCGTCGGCGTGGTCTGCCTGGTGGCCTTCATCGCGCGGCTGGGTTTTCTCACCACCCTGCTCTCCCGCCCCGTGCTCATCGGTTACCTCATCGGCATCGCGCTGCTCATGATCGTCAGCCAGCTGGGAAAGGTGAGCAAGCTGCACGTGGAGGGGGACAGTTCCTGGGAGGAGGTGGTGGATTTCCTCCGTCAGATCGACCACGTCCACCTCCCGACCGCCATCACGGCCGCCGTGGTGCTGGTCCTGCTGTATCTCGCCGCCTGGATCGCGCCGAAACTGCCTGGTTCGTTGCTGGTGCTGCTGGGCGCGGCGGCGGTGGTCGCCATCTTCGACCTCCGGGACCACGGCCTGGCTGTCATCGGCGAGGTGCCCCAGGGGCTGCCGGGGTTCCGGGTGCCCGACCTGGGTGCTGTCGACGTCTGGACCCTGCTGCCGTATGCAGCGGGCATCGCCATCGTCGGCTTCTCCGACAACATCCTCACCGCCCGCGCCTTCGCCTCCGGTCGTGGCGAGGTTATCGACTCCAACCAGGAACTCCTGGCCCTCGGCACCGCCAACGTGGCCAACGGCTTCTTCCAGGGTTTTCCCGTCTCCTCCTCCGGTTCCCGCACCGTGCTGGGCGACGCCGCCGGTGCGCGCACCCAGGTCCACTCCCTGGTGGTCATCGCCGTGGTCGTCATGGTTCTCATGTTCGCCGGGCCGGTCCTCGAGTCCTTCCCCACCGCCGCACTCGGGGCCCTGGTCATCTACGCCGCAACAAGGCTTATCGACGTCCCCGAGGTCATCCGCATCGCCCGCTTCCGCAAGAGCGAGGTGGTGATCACCCTCGCCACCGCGGCCGCCGTGGTCATCTTCGGTGTCCTGGCGGGCATCGGTTTCGCCATCGTCCTGTCCATCGTCGACCTGCTGCGCCGCATCACCCGCCCCTACGCTGACGTGCTCGGTTACGCGCCGGGCGTGCCGGGCATGCACAGCCTCGACGACTACGACAATGCCCGCGCCGTCGACGGGCTGCTGGTGTTTCGTTACGACGCCCCCATCTTCTTCGCCAACGCCGACGACTTCGTCCAGCATTCGATGCGGGCCGTCGAGGAGGCGGACACTCCCGTCCAGTGGTTCCTGCTCAACGCGGAGGCCAACACGGAGATCGACCTCACCGCCGTCGACGCGCTCGATGAGCTGCGTGCCAAGCTGGAGCGCCGGGGCATCAGGTTCGCCATGGCCCGCGTCAAACAGGATCTTTATCGACGCCTCGAGCCCACCGGCTTCATCGACCACGTCGGCCCGGACTACATCTTCGAGACCCTGCCCACCGCGGTGCGCGCCTACGCCAACCGCTACCAGGCACG
>NZ_JAUNRW010000099.1 GCF_030535495.1 Corynebacterium sp. | reverse complement strand
ACTGCGGGTTGGTGCTCAGGCCCTGCGACGGCGCTGCCTACCGCACTCGGACCGTGAGGCCGGGCGACGGGTAGAATGAGTGATCGTATCTGTACCCGGACTCAAGGAGACCGACATGGCTGATCATGCCCGCGCCGCCCGCTTGGCCAAGCGCATCCAGACGATCGTGGCCTCGGCCATTGAACGCGAGGTCAAGGACCGTCGCCTCGAGCTGGTCACCGTCACCGACACCCGGGTCACCGGTGATCTGCACGATGCCACCGTGTTCTACACCGTCCGTGGTCGCTCCATTGAGGACGAGCCGGACTACGATGAGGCCGCCGAGGCCCTGCACCGCGCCCGCGGTCAGCTGCGCAAGATCGTCGGAGATCAGCTCGGCGTGCGCTTCACCCCGACGCTCTCCTTCGAGGTGGACACCGTCCCGGAGGCCTCCGCCCACATGGAGGAGCTGCTCGCCCGCGCCCGCGCCCGCGATGAGGAGCTGGCCAAGCTCAAGGAGAACGCGCGGCCGGCCGGTGACGCCAACCCGTACAAGACGGACGAACGCTAGTGCACTCCTACGCCGAGGCCGCAGCGGCCATGGCGGCGGCCCGCTCCGTGGCCGTTGTGGGGCACGTACGCCCGGATGCCGATGCCATCGGCTCCATCTGCGCGACCGTCGGCGCCCTGCGACAGCTGGGTAAGCAGGCGGTGGGGCTCATCGGCCAGGCCGAGCCCTTCGCCGCCAATCTGCTCACCATTCCTGGTGCCCAGGAGGTGCAGTTGGTCGATCATCTGCCGGACGTCGACCTCATCGTCACCGTCGACTGCGGCTCTATCGACCGTGCCGGCACCCTCGCCGGGGCCATCGCCGCACGTTCGGAGGACACCGTGGTCATCGATCACCACTCCTCCAACGAGGGTTTCGGCCGCGTCAACCTGCTGGATTTCGACGCCGAATCCACCACCACCGTCCTCGGCCGCCTCTTCGACATCATGGGCATCGACCTCGAACCGCCGATCGCCCACGCCCTCTACGCGGGACTGCTCACCGACACCGGCAGCTTCCGCTGGGGCAGCCCCGCCATGCACACCTTCGCCGCCCGCCTCATGGACACGGGTCTCGACGTCCGCTCCATCGCCGTCGATCTCCTCGACTCCGGCTCTGTCGCCGATCTCCGTTTGATCGGTCGGGCCCTGGCCAGCGTCGAGGTCCATGAGGCCGGGAACCACCGCCTGGCGCTCATCATCGCCGACCACGATCTGGTCCGTTCCGGATCCCTGTCGGCCGTGGAGGGACTGGTCGATTTCGTGCGCTCGCTTGACGGCACCGATCTGGGTGCTGTGTTCAAGGAAAGCGAGCCCGGCGTGTGGCACGCGTCGTTACGCTCCAACGACATGGACGTCTCCCGCGTGGCCGTGGCGCTCGGTGGCGGCGGGCACATCCCGGCGGCGGGTTACACCTTCCGCGGCACCGCCGCCGAGGCCACCGCCGCCCTGGTGGAGGAGCTCCGCCGGCGGTGACGGTCTCCGCCCGGCAGATTTTCGCGCTGGCTCTCCCGGCGCTGGGCGTCCTGTCCGCCACCCCGCTCTACCTGCTTCTGGACACCGCCGTCGTCGGCCGCCTGGGGGCCTTCGAACTCGCCGCACTCGCCGTCGGCGCCACGGTCCAGTCGACGGTGACCACCCAACTGACCTTCCTGTCCTACGGCACCACGGCGCGGGCCTCGCGGCTGTACGGGGCGGGGCGTCGTGAAGAAGCAGTCGCCGAGGGGGTGCAGGCCACCTGGGTGGGGCTCGGCGTCGGGCTGTTTCTGGCCGCGATCGTCTTCGTTCTCGCCGGGCGCATCGGCCAGTGGCTGACCGGCGATGCGGAGATCGCCGCGGCCGCCGCCGAGTGGATCCGCATCGAGTGCATCGCCATCCCGCTCACCCTCATCATCATGGCGGGCAACGGGTGGCTGCGCGGTGTGCAGAACACCCGCAGTCCGCTCTGGTACACCCTCGCCGGCGTCATCCCGGGCGCAATCCTCATTCCCATCCTGGTCGGCGCGTACGGGCTCCCCGGGTCCGCCATGGCCAATGTCGTGGGCATCACGATCACCTCGACGCTGTTCCTGCTGGCGCTGCGGCGCGAGCATCAGGGGAGCTGGCGTCCCCGCTGGACGATCATGCGGCGACAACTGGTCATGGGCCGGGACCTCATCCTCCGGTCCCTGTCCTTCCAGGTGGCGTTCATCTCCGCGGCGGCCGTGGCGGCGCGTTTCGGCACCTCGTCCCTGGCCGCACACCAGATCATGCTGCAGCTGTGGAACTTCATCACGCTCGTGCTCGATTCCCTCGCCATCGCCGCGCAGGCGCTCACCGGGGCGGCGCTGGGCCGGGGGACCGTGGACGTGGCGAAAAGCGTCGGACGCAAGGTGACGCTCTATTCCTTCGTCTTCGCCGGCGCTCTCGGTGGGGTGTTCGCCCTCGGCGCCGGATTCATCCCCGGTATTTTCTCCACCGATGCCGGTGTCCTCGAGGCCATCACGGGGCCCTGGTGGCTCATGATCGCCATGATCATCCTCGGCGGCGTGGTCTTCGCACTAGATGGCGTCCTCCTCGGCGCGGGTGACGCGGCTTTCCTGCGCACCATCACCATCGCCTCGGTGCTCGGTGGCTTCCTGCCCGGCGTCTGGCTGGCGCTGCTTTTCGATACCGGCCTCACCGGCATCTGGTTCGGCCTCCTCGCCTTCATCATCATCCGGCTGGCGGCCGTGGTGTGGCGCTTCCAGTCGATGCGCTGGGCGGTGGTGGAGTAGGTATTACTTACCGTTCGCACGTGAACCCCACACGTAACACTCCGCGAACTGGGAAAACGCGCAGGGCTCCGAAACTTCACGTGTCAACGCGGACTCCCAGTTGGCACGGATTTCCGGACAAGCCCAGCCCCTGTGGTACATACAAAGGAAGGAGGTGCGCATGAGCACAACGCTGTGGGCCGTCAGCGACCTGCACGGCGCGGTCAAGGCGAACACCGCCCGGATCGATGAGATCCAGCCCGAGGACCCCTCGGACTGGCTCATCGTCGCCGGCGATGTCGCCGAGCGCACCGACCTCGTCGTGCGGATCCTCACCCAGTTGCGCCAGCGCTTCGCCCAGGTCATCTGGGTGCCGGGCAACCACGAGCTCTTCTCCCGTTCCCAGGATCGCTACCAGGGCCGCGACAAGTACACCGAGCTGGTCGACGCCCTCCGCGCCATCGACGTGCTCACCCCGGAGGACCCGTACCCCACGTTCGGCGGCGTCACCCTCGTGCCGCTGTTCACCCTCTACGACTACTCCTTCCGCGGCCCCGGCATGACCGTCGAGCAGGCGGTGAAGGCGGCCCATGACCGGCAGATCATGATGACGGATGAGTTCGCCATCGCCCCCTTCGTCGATGTGCGTGCGTGGTGCTGGGACCGGCTCGCGTATTCCATCAAGCGGCTGTCGCTTATCGACGGCCCCACCATCCTCATCAACCACTGGCCCCTCGTGCAGGAGCCCACCCTGGTCATGCGGCACCCGGAGATCGCCCTGTGGTGCGGTACCCGCCACACCCGTACCTGGGCGGAGCGCTATCACGCCGAGGCCGTCATCTACGGGCACCTCCACATGCCGGGCACCACGGAGGTCGCGGGCATCCCGCACATCGAGGTCTCCCTCGGTTATCCGCGGGAATGGGAACGCCACGGGCACCTCAACCCCTGGCCCTACCCGGTCATGCGCCTGGGAGGTGGGCACGATGCTTAATTCCTCCCTCTTCCCGGATGCCGCGCGCTTCTGTTACGTCATCACCGACCGCGAGCGCCCCGACCTGCAGAACTACCACGGCCTCCACCCCCTGGAGCAGGCGCTCGTCTCCCACTCCGTCGACGTGCGCAAGGCCGAGTTCGGTGACGCCCGCTGGTGCGCCCACCAGGCGCTGCGTGACCTGGGGGAGTGGTCGAATGAACCCATCCTCCGCGGTGAGCGAGGCATGCCCCTGTGGCCGCAGGACATCACCGGTTCCATGACACACACGGAGGGCTTCCGCGCGGCGGTCGTTGCCCCGCGCACCCACGTGCGTTCCATGGGTCTGGATGCCGAACCCGCCGACCCGCTCCCGCGCGAGGTCATCGGGTCCATCGCACGCCCGGGGGAGATGCCGCAGCTCGAGCGCCTGCAGAACGAGGGCATCGAGTGCGCCGACCGCCTGCTGTTCTGCGCCAAGGAGGCCACCTACAAGGCGTGGTTCCCCATGACCCACCGCTGGCTGGGCTTCGAGGACGCCGAGATCGACGTCCGCTCCGACGGCACCTTCGTCTCTTACCTGCTGGTACGCCCCACCCCGGTGCCGTTCATCTGCGGCCGGTGGATGGTGGAAGACGGGTACGTGATCGCGGCGACGGCGGTGACGTAGGGGGCAACGACCCCAGCTTCGTCCTACACTAGGCAACGAAAAACCCCGGCTGCGTGCCGACTCTCGTTCGACAGAGGCGTATGCCGGGGACTTCGTCGTCAAGAATAGCCTTAACAGGAGCCCCGGTCCAATGACACTGCCCGCCCATTTCTGCGCAGCATTAGATCGCTCCATCACACCGACAAGAATGGGGACATACCTGTCGGCGGCTGACGGGGATTCAGATCTTGCACGGGAACTCTATCTGTGGGACCGGGATCTTGCGGTCGCGTTTCTGGCTGACCTGGCGATTCTAGAGGTGGCGCTGCGTAACGCAATGGCGGAGCGACTGGAGGTTGAGTGGGGTTCCAAGTGGTACGCCAACCCAGAGATGCCATTAGACGACCGTTCCCTCAATGCACTTCATGTGGCCTGGAAAAGGATCGGGGAACCGAAGAATGCCGATAAGTTGGTGGCACAGTGCATGTTCGGATTCTGGCGAGGTCTACTTGACCGAGGTGACTACGTCGGAAAGGAACCTCGTCGCAGTCGATGTGACTACGAACGCCTGTGGCGCGGTGTACTGGACAAGGCATTCCCGGGTGGGCGTGCCGTAGCCAGGAATGACGGGGCCCGGTGGAATCGCGACTATGCGTTGGCGGTGGTCTCTCGCGTCAACGAGCTGAGGAACCGAGTTGCCCATCATGAGCCCTTGATCAATGGTCTGCCCCTCAAGGGCCAGAAGGCACGAATCAGTGCAGTAGATGCTCACCGTGACACCTTACGGTTAGCTGCCATGCTGGACCGCGACCTGCGGGACTACCTCATGAGCAGCTCACGGGTGCCGAAGCTGCTTGAGTCTCGCACAGGCCAGTGAACAGAGTCGTACCGACCAGAAAAACAGAGTCGGAACTTCTACAGCGTATTCGGCCGCGCCACGAACACCGTGGCCAGGCGCTTGCCCTTCTCCTTGATCAGCGCGATGGAGCGCCCGTCCGGCGCCACGGCAGCGTGCACGCCGTCCAACCCCCGCGGCTCGAGCCACTTGCCCATGGCCAGGGCCTCGGCCTCCTCGTCGGTCACCTCGAGGACGGGGTAGGAGCGGGCCAGCGCTTCGTCCAACGACAGCGACAGGCGCGGCGACTCCTCCAGCTCCTCCAGCGTGAGAGCGTCGGCCAGCAGGAAGGGGCCGACCTCGGTGCGTCGGAGAGCGGTGAGGTGCCCGCCGACACCCAGCGCCGAACCGAGATCGCGGGCCAGGGAGCGGATGTAGGTGCCCGACGAGCAGTCGACGGTGACGTCGATGTCGAGGTGGTCACCGGAGCGTCGATAAGCAAGCGCCTCGAAGCGCGACACGGTGACCGGGCGCGCGGGGATCTCCACGTCCTCGCCGGCGCGGACGCGCTCATGCGCGCGCTTGCCGTCGATCTTGATGGCGCTCACGGCGGCCGGGCGCTGCATGATGTCGCCGGTGAGCTCGGCCATGGCGGCCAGGACCTGGTCCTCGCTTATCGACGCCGCACTCGCCCCCGACACAACCTCACCCTCCGCGTCATCGGTGGTGGTGGCAGCCCCCAGGCGGATCGTCGCGTCGTAGGACTTCGTCGTGGCCACCAGGTGCGCGAGGAAACGGGTGCCGCGCTCGATGCCAACGACGAGCACGCCCGTCGCCATGGGATCGAGCGTGCCGGCGTGCCCGACGCGGCGGGTGGAGAAGATACGGCGGAGGCGGGAGACGACGTCGTGGGAGGTCATGCCCTGCGGCTTGTCCACCACGACGAGTCCGGAACTGGCCAGGGGATCAGTCATAGGGGGAAGTGTATGCCGTAGTCTGAAGCCGTGATTGTTTGGCACGGAATTGACACGGTCCCTGAGTCGCTGGCGGAGTCCATCGTGACGATCGGGGTGTTCGACGGTGTGCACCGGGGGCATCGTCAGCTCATCGAGCGTGCCTCCCAGCTGGCCGACGAACGCGGCGTTCCGGCTGTCATGGTGACCTTTGATCCGCACCCGATGTCGGTGTTCCTGCCGGAGCGCGCGCCGGTCATGCTCACCACCCTCGAGCAGCGCCTGGAGCTGGCGGGGAAGATGGGTATCGATGCCACTCTCGTCGTCGATTTCACCCGGGAGCTCGCGGGCCTGAACCCGGAGGAGTACTTCGAGACGTTGCTGCGCGGTGCGCTCAAGGCGTCCGCGGTGGTGGTGGGGGAGAACTTCACCTTCGGCAAGGATGCCGCCGGCACCGCCGATCATGCGCGTGAGCTGGGGGAAAAGCACGGCATCGACGTGGAGATTGTCACCCTGCTGCACGACGACGGCCAGCGCATCTGCTCCTCGAACATCCGCGACTTCCTTGACGCCGGCGACGTCGAGCGCGCCGCGTGGGCGCTGGGGCACCCGTACACCGTCACCGGACCGGTGGTCCGCGGTGCCGGGCGCGGCGGCAAGGAGCTGGGTTTCCCCACCGCCAACCAGTACTTCGCCGATGATGTCGCCCTGCCCGCCGACGGTGTCTACGCCGGCTGGTTCACCGTCCGCGGCCCCCGCGCCATCGACGGCGACATGGAGCCCGGTGTGGCCTACCCCGCGGCGATCTCCGTGGGCACCAACCCGACCTTCGGCGACGAGCGCCGCAGCGTCGAGTCCTTCATCCTCGACCGCGACGCCGACCTCTACGGCTACGAGGCCGATGTCGCCTTCGTCGGTTACGTGCGCGAGATGCAGAAATTCGACTCCGTCGAGGTGCTTCTCGACGCCATCCGCAACGACGTCGCCCGCGTCCGGGAGATCCTCGAGTGAAACTCATCCTCGACGTCGACACGGGCATCGACGATGCCTTCGCCCTGGCTTATGCGCTGGCGTCCCCCGAGGTCGAGCTGCTCGGCGTGACCTGCACCTACGGCAATGTGCTTGTCGACGACGCCGTCCGCAACACCCTCGCTCTGTTGGAGCTTTTCGGGCGTCCGGATGTGCCGGTGTACGCGGGGCCGTCGCCTGCGGGGTGGGCCGTGGCCGAGGTGTCGGCGTTCATCCACGGCACGAACGGGCTGGGGGAGGTGTCGTTGCCTGCGCCT
>NZ_JAUNRW010000098.1 GCF_030535495.1 Corynebacterium sp. | reverse complement strand
GTCGTCGGAACGCCCCTCGAAGTTGGCTTCGGTGTGGTTGGAGTTGAAGTTCTCCGGGCTGGCGTCAGCGGTGATGCGCTCGAACTGGTCGTCGGAGTTGAACACGCGCGAGCCGTTCTCGTCGACGATGGAGAAGCCACGGGCGCCGAAGGAGTAGATCTCCTCGTGGCAGCCGCGCTCGTCGTTGAAGCCGTCGGCGGTGGTGACGGTGAGGCGGCCGAGGTTCTCGTCCTTCTGCAGTTCCGCGATCTCCTCGGCGTTCATGCCGTTGAAGTCCTCACAGAGGGTGAGGTTCTTCACGCGGGACTCCTCGGAGTAGCCCTCCCAGTCGCGGGCGTCGCCCTCGTTGGCGGTGACGACGTAGGTGGTGCCGTCCACCTGGTAGGAGGCGATGGAGTCAGGCTGCAGGATGCCCTTGATGGGCCAGGTGGTGATGTTGATCTCGTCGTCCCGGTCGGAGACGTCCAGCGGAACGACGGAGTGGTCGACGGTGCCCAGCGGCAGGATGTCGGTGACGGTGGCGGACTCGATGTCCACCACGGCCAGGGCGTTGTTCTCCTGGAGGGAGGCGTAGGCGGTGCCGCCCTGGACCGTGATGTACTCCGGCTCCAGGTTCTGGGCGACGGTGCCTTCCGGACCGAACACGCGCACGCCGTCGGGCAGGGCGCCCGGTTCGTTGTAGGCGCGGAAATCGGCGGTGCGGACATCGGCCTGGGTGGCGGCGGCGAGCTCGGTCGGCAGCGCGACGACAGAGACGGAGCCCTCCGGGTCGACGGAGTAGTCCTCCGCCGGCTCACCCTCATTGGCCACCAGCGCCCAGGCACCGTCGTCGGTGATGGTGACCATGTCGGGGAGGGAGCCGACCTCGACGGTACCGAAGGAGTCGAGGGTGGAGACATCGAAGAAGAGCAGGGATCCGGGCAGCGTCTTGTCGGAGGCGGGCTCGACGGTGGCCACCGCCAGGCCGTCGGCACGCACGGCGACCGAGTTGATGACGGTGCCGTCCCCGGCATCGACGGAACCGACCTTGGTCGGGTTGGTCGGATCGGAAATGTCGAGGACGTCGATCTGACCGGATTGGGCGTTGACGGTGAGCACGCGCTGGGTGGCGGCGTGATAGTCGACGATCTCAGCGGCGGACTCGTCGAAGATGCCGGTCTCGTAGCTGCCGATCGGCGCGACGCTCAGGGAGGCGGTGGGTGCCGAATGGGTGATTGCGGCATGAGCGGGGGCGGCGAGGACAAAGCTGGTGGCGACAGCTGCGCACAGTGCGGCGGCGGTACGACGATGAGACACGGCGAATACTCCTGTGGGATTGATCGTTGGTGAACACAGCCATGGTGGTCTGCGCATATGACGTCACGGGCAATACCCGGCCACCGGAAGGTGAACAGTTGGTGACAGCACCCGCGAGGAGTGTGTTCGGCCAGGAGAGGACTACACTGTCTCGACATGAGTGACACCCGGACTGCCGTGCCCACCTTCGAGCCCGTACGCGCCTCGGATATTCAGCTGGCGCAGGCCCGGATTTCGTCCGTCATCGAACCCACCCCGCTGCAGTACTGCCCGCGCCTGTCCGAGGAGACCGGGTGCGAGGTCTACCTCAAGCGCGAGGACCTGCAGGATGTGCGCTCCTACAAGATCCGCGGCGCCTACTACGCCATCGCCAATCTCGATGACGGCCAGCGGGAGGCCGGCATCGTCGCGGCGTCGGCCGGCAACCACGCCCAGGGTGTGGCCTACGCCTGCCGCACCATGGGCATCAGCGGTCGCATCTACGTCCCGAATCAGACCCCGAAGCAGAAGCGGGACCGGATCGCCGTCCACGGTGGCGACATGGTCGAGCTGGTCGTCACCGGCAACACCTTCGACGAGGCCGCCGAGGCCGCGCGTGCCGACGCCGCCGCCCGCGGTGCCACCATGATCGAGCCCTTCGACGCCCGCGACACCATCGTCGGTCAGGGCACGGTCGCTGCCGAGATCCTCACGCAACTGACCTCCATCGGCAAGTCCCTCGACACCGTGTGCGTGCCGGTCGGCGGCGCGGGCCTGCTCGCCGGCGTCGCCAGTTATCTGGCGGACATGGCGCCGCGCACCGCCATCGTCGGCATCGAGCCCGCCGGCGCGGCGTCCCTGCAGGCGGCATTGCGTAACGACGGCCCCGTCACCCTCGACACCGTCGATCCCTTCGTCGACGGCGCCGCCGTCAAGCGCATCGGTGAGCTGACCTACGAGATCGTCGAGCGCAATCAGGGCCGCACCCACGTCATGGATGTGTCCGAGGGGGCCGTGTGCACGGAGATGCTCGACCTGTACCAGAACGAGGGCATCATCACCGAGCCGGCCGGCGCTCTGTCCGTCACCGGTCTCAAGGAGATGAAATTGCAGCCGGACTCCGTCGTGGTGTGCATCATCTCCGGCGGCAACAACGATGTGCTGCGCTACGCCGAGATCATGGAGCGCTCCCTGGTCCACCGCGGACTCAAGCACTACTTTCTGGTGAACTTCCCTCAGGAGCCGGGGCAGTTGCGCCACTTCCTCAACGACATCCTCGGCCCGGAGGATGACATCACGCTCTTCGAGTACCTCAAGCGCAACAACCGTGAGACGGGCGCGGCGCTCGTCGGCATCGAGCTGGGCCGGGCCAGCGACTTCGACCCGCTCCTCGAGCGCATGAACGCCTCACGTATCAAATGCCAGCATCTCAAGCCGAACACCCCGGAGTACGAGTACCTCGTCAACACCTAACGCTTCCGGGCGTGTGATTCCGCCTCCGGTGCCAGTTCTTTGTCGAGAATGTCGGCGATATCGAGGAGTGCATTGCGCTCATCGACGAAGAACCGGTCCTGCATGTACTCCCAATCGGGGATGTCGGCCGTCTGCAGGGCGTCGATGTGCTCGAGAAGCCGTGAGATGTCACGGAGCTGCTGGGCGGCATCTCGGGCCCGGGCGGCGATGGTTTCCGGCGGAAGAACATTGGTCATCCCCGCAGCCTAGTGACGTCGACCATGTAGTCGGCGATGCCGTGCGGATCGGCGAGGAAATCGCGCAGCGCCCGGTAGGAGGTAGTCTCCTCCACGCCGATGTTCTCCAGGATTCCTCCGTCCGCGGTGAACTCGTAGATCCGCGCGCCGGGCAGGGCCAGCAGCACGGGAGAGTGGGTGGCGATGATCAGCTGCGCCCCCGCCTCGGCGATCTGGTGCAGCTCCGCCAGCAGCGTCATCTGGCGGATGAAGGACAGGCCTGACTCGGGCTCGTCGAGAAGAAACAGCCCGGCGCCGTGGAAGCTCTCCTGCACGATGCGCAGGACGGATTCGCCGTGGGAGAGGGCGTGCAGGTTCGTGTCATGGGTGCGGTTGTACTCGGAAGCGACCTCGTAGTGGGATTCGGCGCGGAGGAAGTGCCCGCCCATCGCGCGGGTGCCCTTGAGGAGCGTGGCGGCATGCCGCAGCGGGTTGTCACGTCGGCCGATCTCCTCCCCGAAGGCCCCACCGCGGCTGTTGAAGCCCAAGCTGACGGCGATGCCCTCCAGCAGGGTCGACTTACCGACGCCGTTCTCGCCCGTGAACAGCGTGATCGGACGCCGTAGATCCAGCCCGTCGCGTAGCGCCCGAAAGGCCGGGACGTCGTCGACCCAGGCCGGGGCCTGCGGGTGGAAAGCGCGCCGGTACCCGTGGACGAAGTACTTCCTCATGAGGTGAGGAAGGTGGCCGTGCCCACCGGGTCGGCGGCGAACTCACGGGCCGCGCGGTAGGCCTCGGTGTCCTCCAGGCGGCGCTCGTGGATGCCGTCAGCGTCGACCTCGAGGATCCGCGCCCCGGGGATGGCCAGCAGGATGGGGGAATGGGTGGCCAGGATGATCTGCGACCCCTGTGCGGCCAGGTGGAACAGCCGGCCCAGCAGCTCCAGTTGGCGCAGGTTCGACAGCCCGGCCTCGGGCTCGTCGAGGAAGAACAGCCCGCCGCCGTGGAAGCGCCGTTCGATGAGTGCCATGAGCGACTCACCGTGGCTCATGTGGAGCAGGTCATCCATCTCCGGTCCCAGAGTCTCGTACCAGGCGGCCAGGTTGTAGAAGGACTCCCCGCGGAGGAAGAAGCTGTCGGGGGCGTTACGACGCCGCAACCGCAGGAACTCGTGCAGGGGCGAGACCGACTGATCGAGCACCGCCATCCGCGCATGCCGCGATCCGCCCTCCGGGTTGCAGCCGCTGGCCACCGCCAGGGCCTCCACGAGCGTGGACTTGCCGGCGCCGTTCTCCCCGGAGATGAGCGTGACGGCGGTGGTGAACTCCAGGGGGTGCTCGAGGAGCGCGCGCACCACCGGAAGATCCCGGAGCCAGGTGGGTTCGGGTGGGGCGTCGAGAAGCGCGGCGCGAAGAAACATCTACCGCGCCAGGAGGGCGAACTCCCAGGGGCCCAGGCGCGTGTCGTCGAGGCCCACCTCGGGGGTGGTGAAGGAGTAGATGAGGTCGCCGCCGAAGGGGGCCGTCACCGGCGCGTCCGAGAGGTTGGCCACCAGCATGACATCGTCCCAGCCCATGGCCAGCCAGCTCTCGCCGGTCTCCACGGTGAGCTTGCTCAGATCCGCCCGCGACAGGCCCAGCTCGCGGCGCAGGCGCAGCAGCTGCGTGTAGGCGGCGTGGATCTCCGTCTGCGTCTCGTCGAAATCCCAGTCCAGCTTGGAGGCCTCGAAGGTCGCCGGGTCCGCGGGGTCGGGGACCGCGGCGTGATCCCAGCCGGAGCGCGCGAACTCGCGCTTGCGGCCCTCGGAGGTCAGGCGGTTGAGGTTGTCGTCGGTGTGCGAGCAGAAGAAGGCGAAGGGGGTCTGGGCGCCGTACTCCTCACCCATGAACAGCATCGGGGTGTAGGGCGAGGAGTAGATGACCGCGGCCTTGAGCACCTGCTGGGCAGGGGTGAGATTCATCGAGGGGCGGTCACCGGAGGCGCGGTTGCCGGTCTGGTCGTGGGTGGTGGTGTAGGTGACCATGCGGTGGGCCGGGATGGAGGTCACGTCGACCGGGCGGCCGTGCGTGCGTCCGCGGTAGGAGGAGTAGCAGCCGTCGAAGTAGAAGCCGCCGCGCAGGGTCTTGGCCAGGGCGTCGAGCGAGCCGAAGTCCTCGTAGTAGGCGTGGCGCTCACCGGAGACGATGGTGTGCAGGGCGTGGTGGATGTCGTCGACCCACTGCCCGGCCAGGCCGTAACCGCCGCCGTCGCGCCCGGTGATCAGCCGCGGATCGTTGAGGTCGGACTCGGCGATGATCGACCGCGGGACTCCGGTGCGGGCGGCGACATCATCGGCGACGTCCTGGATCTGCTCCATGATGGAGTAGGCGCCCGTGTCGTCGAGGGAGTGGACGGCGTCCAGGCGCAGGCCGTCGATGCGGTAGTCGTCGAGCCACAGGCGCACGGCGTCGAGAATGAACGCGCGGACCTCGTCGGACTGCTGCCCGGAGATGTTGACCACCTCTCCCCAGCCCGTGGAACCACCGGCGGTGTAGGGGCCGAACATGCCGTTGTAGTTGCCGTCCGGCCCGAAGTGGTTGTACACCACGTCGAGGATGACGCCGATGCCGGCGGCGTGGGAGGCGTCGACCAGCCGCTTGAGGCCGGCCGGTCCGCCGTAGGCCTCGTGGACGGCGTGCCAGGTGACACCGTCATAACCCCAGTTGCGATCCCCGCCGAAGGGCTGGACGGGCATGAGTTCGATGGCGGTGACACCGAGATCCCGCAGGTAACCGAGCTTCTCGACGACCCCGTCAAACGTCCCCTCCGGCGTGAACGTCCCCACGTGGAGTTCGTAGATGACCTGCCCCGCCAGGTCACGCCCCGTCCACTCCGCCTGCCAGTCGAAGGCGTGGTCCACGACCTCACTCATGCCGTGCACGCCCTCCGGCTGGGCCTGGCTGCGCGGATCGGGGAGGGTCTTGGACCAGTTCTCGCCGTCGAAAAGCTCGTAGCCGTAGCGCATGCCCGGTTCCGCGATGCGATCCGCGACCCACCAGCTGCCCGTCTTCGTCATCTCCACCGCCTCATCGGCGAGTCGGAGGCGGACATCCTGGGCGAAGGGCGCCCAGACGGACAACGGTTCATGCACAGTCATGCACCCCAGGCTAACGCACTCGCCGACTACTATCAGACCACATGCAGTACCTGTTGCCCGCCGCCGACCGGACCTGGAGCCACGAGTGGGAGGTCAAGCGCTCCCGATTCCTCTCCCTGGCCCGCCGTACCCCGGATGAGAAGGCCGCGCGTGACTTCATCAACGAGATCCGCGGCCGGTACCCGGACGCACGTCACCACTGCAGTGCCTTCGTCCTGCACGTCGAGAACGCGAACCCCATCGAGCGTTCCTCCGATGACGGCGAACCCTCCGGCACGGCCGGGCGCCCGATGCTCGATGTTCTCAAAGGCTCCGAGCTTCTCGACGCCACCGTCGTCGTCGTCCGCTGGTTCGGCGGCATCAAGCTCGGGGCGGGCGGGCTGGTCCACGCCTACTCTCAGTCCGTCGGGGACCTGCTGCCCCGGGTGCAGCGGGTGACCCGCGCCCGGCGCGAGCTCTACCGCATCGAGGTCCCGCACGCCGAGGCGGGGCGGCTGGAGGCGGAGCTGCGGGCCCGCGGGGTGACGATCACCGACACCCACTACGGGGCGGCGGTCACCCACACGTTGGCCGTGGCACCCGGTGAGCGCGGGGAACTCGAATCGACGCTGGCCGCGCTCACCGCCGGGGCCGTAGTCCCCGTCGAGGCGGGCGGTGCCTGGATCGAGTATTAGGATGGTGCCCATGACAATGCAGCGTCGCCCCAACAACCCGATCGAACAGCGCAAGCAGGCCGTGCGCAAGTACACCCGCAACGCCGCCCTCTCTGTCGGTGGCGGTGTCATCGGCGGTGCGGCCCTCGCGCTGCTGGCCACCAGCTGGACCTGGCTGATCCTGGGTCTGGTCGTCGCCGTGGTCGGTGGCTTCTACAACTGGAACAAGGTGCAGAAGATCGTCAACCACCGCGACAACTACTGATCATGTCCGTGCGCATTGACGTGTGGGTGTGGGCGGTACGCATCTTCAAGACGCGTTCCGATGCCGCCGCCGCCGTCCGCGCCGGGCACGTGAAACTCAACGGGGTGGCCGTCAAACCCGCCCAGCAGGTGGTGCCGGGGGACCGGGTGCGCGCCTGGGTCAACCACCGGGAACTGCACCTCGAGGTGGTGGACACCCCGCGTAAGCGTGTCGGCGCGCCGGTGGCACGCACCTGCTACCTCGACCACTCGCCGCCGCCCCCGCCGAAGGAGATCCTGGCCTCTCAGCCGCGGCGTGACCGAGGGGCGGGGCGGCCCACCAAACGTGAGCGCCGGGAGCTGGATCGGCTGCGGGGCCGGGACGGTTAGTTCAGCAGGTCGCGCACGAGGGGGATGACCGGGCCGTTGGCGAACGGCCAGCCTCGAAGAGCCGCTCCTGCGCCTCGGTCTCCAGAGAGACACCGACGCGATCGGCCTCGACCGCTTCGGCGACGCCGT
>NZ_JAUNRW010000097.1 GCF_030535495.1 Corynebacterium sp. | reverse complement strand
ACCAGCCCGATCTCGCGCTCGGGGCTGGGGGCTGTGACGGGGGCGTCGATAAGCAAGGGGACCACCGCCGGCTTGGACGCCAGCTGCAGCCGCCACGAGCCCAGTGCACGGGAAGCGGCGTAGGCGGCACCGGCAAGCAGATAGGCGCGGCGCATCTACTTCTTCCGGTTACCGGCCTTGACCACGCGCTTGGTCCCCGGTGAGGGAGCCTTACGGGTGGTCTTCTTGGTCGCCTTCTTCGCCGGGGCACCGCCGTCCGCGGCCTCCTTGGCACGGCGTTCGGACAGCAGCTCGTTGGCACGGGCGTCGGTGATGGTCTCCGGGCTATCCCCCTTGCGCAGCGAGGCGTTGGTGGTGCCGTCGGTGACATAGGGACCGAAACGACCGTCCTTGACGGACATCGGCTTGCCGGAGACATCGTTGTCGCCGAGCATCTTCAGCGGCGGCTGCGCGGCCGCACGGCCACGACGCTTCGGCTCCGCGTAGATGCGACGCGCCTCGTCGAGGGTGATGGCGAAGATCTGCTCCTCGTTGGCCAGCGAACGCGAATCGCTGCCCTTCTTCAGGTACGGGCCGTAGCGGCCGTTCTGGGCGGTGATGACCTCGTTGTCGGCGGGATCGACACCCACCTCGCGCGGCAGGCTCAGCAGCTGCAGCGCCTGCTCCAGGGTGACAGAGGCCGGCTCCATCGACGAGAACAGGGAGGCGGTGCCGGGCTTGAGATTCTCCTCGACGAGGGCGTTGATGCGCTTTTCCTTCTGCGCGGCCGCCGTCTTGGTGCCCCAGTTCTTCGCCCGCTTTCCCTCGGCGGCACGCTCGGCGTCCTCCGCGGCCCGTTCCTGGAGGACGATCTCCTCGGCGGCGGCCTCGGCGGTGGCGCGCTCGTCGTCACGCACGACCTCGGTGACGTACGGGCCGTAGCGGCCCTCCTTGGCCACGATCATGCGGCCGTTGGCCGGGTTCTCACCCAGCTCACGGCCGCCCTGCGGGGTGGCGAAGAGCTTCTCGGCGAGTTCCAGGTTGAGCTCGTCCGGGGTGGTCGACTCCGGGAGGTTGGCGCGCTGGTACTCGGGCTCGCCGTCCTTCTCGCCGACCTTGCGCTCGATGTAGGGACCGTAACGGCCGACGCGGACGAAGACGGCGCGGCCTTCCTCATCGTCGAAGAGGTGCAGGGAGTTCACGGCGCGGGCGTCGATGTGCTCGAGGTTTTCACCGACGAGTGCCTTGAGTCCGCCGTGGCGGGCGATGGACTCGGCGGTGTTGTCGTCGGCCTCGGCGTCGCCGAAGTAGAAGCCGGTGAGCCACCGGGTGCCGTCCTCCTCACCGGCGGCGATGTTGTCCAGCTCATCTTCCATCGAGGACGTGAAGTCGTAGTCGACGAGCGGGGTGAAGTTGTTCTCCAGCAGGCCGACCACGGCAAACGCCACCCAGCTGGGCACGAGAGCGTTGCCGCGGGGCACGACGTAACCGCGGTCCTGGATGGTCTTGATGATCGACGCGTACGTCGACGGACGACCGATACCCAGGTCCTCCATCTTCTTGACCAGGCTGGCCTCGGTGTAGCGGGCCGGCGGGTTGGTGGCGTGGCCGTCCGCGGTGATCTCGGTGGCGGTGAGGGCATCGCCCTCGGTGAGGTTCGGCAGCCGCTTTTCGGCGTTGTCGGCCACGTCGCGGCCGTCGGCCTGGCGGGTGGTCTCCACGTAGGCGCGCAGGAAGCCCGGGAAGGTGATGGTGCGGCCGGTGGCGGAGAACTCGGTCTCCTCGCCCGTGTGCGCGGTACCCGCGATGGTCACCTTCATGGAGGTGCCCTTGGCGTCCGACATCTGGGAGGCGACGGTGCGCTGCCAGATGAGCTCGTAGAGCTTGAACTCCTCGGCGTCGAGCTGTCCGTGCAGCTCACCCGGGGTGGCGAAGCGCTCACCGGCGGGGCGGATCGCCTCGTGAGCCTCCTGGGAGTTCTTCGACTTGCGGTCGTAGCGGCGCGGCGAATCAGCCACGAAGGCGTCACCGTAGAGTTCCTTCGCCTGCTGGCGGGCGGCGGTCAGGCCCTGCTCCGACAGCGAGGTGGAGTCCGTACGCATGTAGGTGATGTGGCCGTTCTCGTACAGCCGCTGCGCGATACGCATCGTGCGGTCCGAGGTGTAGTGCAGTTTGCGGCCGGATTCCTGCTGCAGCGTGGAGGTCATGAACGGCGCGTACGGGCGACGGGTGTAGGGCTTCTCCTCCACCGCGGACACCTGCATGTCCGCCCCCTGCAGAGCTTCGGCGAGGGCCTCGGCCTGCTGCTTATCGACGACCACCGCCTCACCCTTGAGCCGGCCCCGGTCATCGAAGTCACGCCCCTGGGCGACGCGGCGGCCATTGATCGTCGCCAGCTTCGCCTGGAAGGTCCGCGGGTTCTCCGGGTCATCGCCCTCGCGTCCGGTGTCCAGATCAGCGGACAGGTCCCAGTACTCGGCGGAGATGAACGCCATGCGCTCGCGTTCCCGCTCGACGATGACGCGGGTGGCCACGGACTGCACGCGGCCCGCCGACAGGCGCGGCATGACCTTCTTCCACAGCACCGGGGACACCTCGTAGCCGTAGAGGCGGTCGAGGATACGGCGGGTCTCCTGGGCGTCGACCAGGTCGGCGTCGAGCTCGCGGGTGTTCTCCGCGGCGGCGAGGATGGCGGGCTTGGTGATCTCGTTGAACACCATGCGGCGCACCGGAACGGTGGGCTTGAGCACCTCGAGCAGGTGCCAGGCGATGGCCTCGCCCTCGCGGTCGGGGTCGGTGGCCAGCAGCAGTTCATCGCACTGCTTCAGCTTCGACTTGAGGTCCGCGACCTTCTTCTTCTTGTCGGGGCTGACGACGTAGAGCGGTGCGAAACCGTTCTCCGTGTCCACACCCAGGCGCGCCCACGGTTCCTTCTTGTACTTCGTGGGGACGTCAGCAGCACCGCGCGGGAGGTCACGGATGTGTCCGACCGAGGCCTCGACAATATAGTCGTTGCCCAGGTAAGGCTGGATCTTCTTCGCCTTGGTCGACGACTCCACAATGACCAGGGTCTTCATCCCTGATCCCTTCGCTTCTGCCACGGGGGTTTCTTCCCTCTCGTTCCTCGCTGCGTATTTCATGGGACACAACCGTCCTTCCGGGAGACTTTAGCCCAGACCCGGTTTCTTTCAACACGTTACACAGTATTTAATGGGCCTCCTGTGGCCGGTCCATTCGCAGGAACCTCACAGCTGCTTCCCCCGCCCTGCCTTCCGGCTGCGGAATCGCTATCGTGGCGAAGATGACCGAGCAGATCATCACCTGGGTGGAAGGCCTGCTCACCCTGCCGGTGTTTTATCCGGTCCTCGCCGCCCTGGTCGTCATCGACTCCCTGGTGCCCCTCATCCCCAGCGAGGCGGTGCTGACGATCGCGGGCACCTGGTCCGGTGCCCGCGGCGTGCCTGACCTGGGCACGATCATCGCCGTCGCCGTGGCTGCCGCCATGGTGGGCGACAACTTCTGCTACCTGTTGGGGACGCGGCTCATCGGCGTAGTGGAGCGCACCCCGGCGGACACCTCCCGCGGGCGGGCGATCGCCTGGGTACGCGAGAGCATCCGGCGCAACGCGGCCACGACCATCATCGTCGCCCGCTTCATCCCCTGGGCGCGGTGGTTCATGACGATCATGCTCGGCTCCGTGCGCTACCCCTGGAGGTGGTTCTTCCTCTACGACACCATCGGGGTGGTGCTGTGGGCCCTGCTCGCCGTTCTCATCGGCTACGCCGGGGGCTGGTATTTCTCCGACTTTCCCCTGCTCGGCCTGGTCATCGGCGTCACCGCCGGCAGCCTCGTGGGCATGGCGATCCAGTGGGTGCAGCTGCGGTGGGTGGGGCGTCGATAAGCTCACCCCACCGACCCCCGGAAACAACAATGACCGCCCTCCCGTGAAACGGGTGGACGGTCCTGCGAGAAAACTATGTCGAACCGGTGGGGCCGAGAGTTTCCTTGGAGAGCTCGGTGTGAGGCTTAGAGCGGGCGAACAGCCTGAGCCTGCGGGCCCTTGGCGCCCTCACCGATCTCGAACTCGACCTGCTGGTTCTCCTCGAGGGTACGGAAGCCGGAGCCCTGGATCTCGGAGTAGTGGACGAAGACGTCAGCGGAGCCATCGGCCGGAGCGATGAAGCCGAAGCCCTTCTCAGCGTTGAACCACTTCACAGTTCCCTGTGCCATGTTTTAAACCTATTTCTTGATGTGGAGGTGGTACGGCGCCGACATCTGCCGACAGCCGGGTCGTATCGAACCCCCGATGGACCACCATCCCCGATGTGGAGCGGTGATTCGGGTGCTCGCGTATAAATCCCTTGCGAGCACGTAAACGTAACGCACAGAAACAGCGACCGGCACCCAGTGTGTCACGGATCGTCCTTCCGCGATAGTCTTACGACGTTTCCGGGCGCGAAATGTCCCTGCGCTCTCCCACATACAGGGGTGATCACAATGACGAGTCCCCACTCCCCGGGCGCCTCTCTCGGCGCCGAACTGGCGGCCGCCATCACCCGCCGTTTCCCCGGCTCCACCTGCACATACTCCACCGTCCAACCGGCCCGCCCGGCCCGGCACACCGACTGGCCGGAATGGGTGCACACCGGGCTGCGGGGGTATCTGGAGGAAAACGGCATCCCGCGGCTGTTCCTCCACCAGGCCGCGACCGCCACGCTGGCGCACGAGGGCCGCGACGTCGTCGTGGCGACGGGCACGTCCTCCGGCAAGTCCCTGGGCTACCTCCTGCCCGTCCTCAGCGACCTGGCGGCCGACCCCACCGCCTGCGCCCTCTACCTCACGCCGACGAAGGCCCTGGGTTCCGATCAGCTGCAGGCCGTCACGGAGATCACCCGCGTGGTCGACGGGCTGGCCGCCATCCACCCGGCCCCCTACGACGGTGACACCCCCACCGAGGCCCGCTCCGGGATCCGCGACGCCACCCGCTTCGTGTTCACCAACCCGGACATGCTGCACGTGTCAGTGCTCGCCCACCACGCCCGCTGGGCCCGCCTGCTCCGGCGGCTGCGCTACATCGTCATCGACGAATGCCACACCTACCGGGGCGTGTTCGGGGCGAACGTCGCCCTGGTCCTGAGGCGGCTGCTGCGCCTGGCCGGGCACTACGGCTCCCACCCGACCGTCATTCTCGCCTCCGCCACGGCGCACGACCCGGCGGCGCACGCCACCAACCTCCTCGGCCGCCCGGTCACCGCCGTCACCGAGGACGGAGCCCCGAGCGGGGCCCGCACCGTCGTGCTGTGGGAACCCGGTTTCCTCGAGGGGGTGGAGGGTGAGAACGGCGCCCCCGTGCGGCGCGCCGCCACCTCCGAGGCGGCGGGCATCATGGCCACCTTCGTCGCCGAAGGCGCCCGGACCCTCACCTTCGTCCGTTCCCGGCGGTCCGCCGAGCTGGTGGCGCTACGCACCATGGAGGAACTGTCTTCCCTGGGACGCCCGGACTTCGCCCGCCGCATCGCCGCCTACCGCGCCGGCTACCTGGCCGAGGACCGCCGCCGGCTGGAGCATCAGCTCGACGACGGCACCCTGTTGGGGGTCGCCACCACCAACGCCCTCGAGCTGGGGATCGACGTCGGCGGACTCGACGCCGTGGTCACGGCCGGTTTCCCGGGCACGGTGGCCAGTTTCTGGCAGCAGGCCGGGCGCGCCGGCCGCCGCGGCCAGGGGTCGGTGGTGGTGCTCGTCGCCCGCGATGAGCCGATGGACACCTACCTCGTCCACCACCCGGAGGCCCTGCTGGGCCGCCCGGTGGAACGCGCGGTGTTCAACCCCCGCAACCCCTATGTGCTGCGGGGACATGTCTACTGCGCGGCCGTGGAGAAACCGCTCACGGAGGCGGACGTCGAGGCCCTCGGGGCGCAGGAGGTCGTCGCGGAGCTCACGGAGGCCGGTCTCCTGCGCCGACGCCCACGCGGTTGGTTCCCTACCCCGCTTATCGACGCCCCCCTCACCCCCGAGACCGCCCACGCCACCGTGGCTCTGCGCGGGGGCAGCGGTCAGGAGGTGCTCATCGTCGATGTCTCCGACGGCCGTCTGCTGGGCACCATCGACGCCGCCCGCGCCGCCGCCCAGGTGCATCCCGGCGCGGTGTATCTGCACCAGGGGGAGAGCTTCGTCGTCGAGGAGCTCGACCTCGACGACCACCTCGCCCTGGCCCGTCCGGAGACCCCGGAGTACTCCACGATCGCGCGCTCGGAGACCGACATCCGCATCATCGGCGACCCGCTTGCCCTGGTGAATTACTCCCCCGGTCTGTGGGTGGCCAACGTCGAGGTGGAGGTGACCGACCGGGTGACCGGGTACATCGTCAAGCTCCCGGACGGCACCACCGCCGACCACGTGCCCCTGGACATGCCGGAGCAACGCCTGCGCACCCGGGCGGTGGCCTACACGATCGACCCGCTGGCGCTCGAGGCGATGGGTGTGAGCGCGGGAGAGACCCCGGGGACGCTGCACGCGGCGGAGCACGCGGCGATCGGGTTGTTGCCGCTCATCGCCACGTGCGACCGCTGGGACATCGGCGGGGTGTCCACCGCCCTGCACGCGGACACGATGCTGCCGACGGTGTTCGTCTACGACGGCCACCCCGGCGGAGCGGGCTTCGCCGATGAGGGCTTCGCCCGCTTCCCGGAGTGGATCGAGGCCACCTTCGAGGCGGTGCGTTCGTGCGCCTGCGAGTCGGGTTGTCCTTCGTGCGTGCAGTCGCCCAAGTGCGGCAACGGCAACAATCCGCTGGACAAGGCCGGAGCCCTGAAGCTCCTCGGCGCCCTGGTGACCATGACGGGCGCTATACCGGGCCCGCCGTCGCCGTGACCTCCTTCCCCCGCACGCGTGCGGTGACGCGCAGATCCGCCCCGCGCACGTCGCAGGTGCTTATCGACGCCCCGTTGTAGCCCGCCACCTGCTCCGCCACCGCGCAACCGTGGTCGCCGCGGTAGAGGGCGAACGCGCCGGCCACCGCCGCGAGGTCCGCGGCCACCTGCGCCCGGTGTCGGGCCTCGACCTGTCCCGCCGCGGCAACGACCACCAGGCACAGGCTGATGAGGGCGGCGGCCGCCCCCGCGGTGACGATGGTGGGCATCAGGGCACCTCGACCGGGAACACGGCGGCGTGTCGGCGGGTTCCCAGTGGGGAGGGCACGCTGGCGACGGCGGTGGCCAGGCCACCCGCCTCACTCACGTGAACCTCGCCGCGGGGCGGGGTGAAGCTGTGCCCGATGGCGTGGGCGCGGGCCGCAGCCCCGGCGGTGTCGACGGCCACGAGATGAGCGGACATGGTGGCGATCCCCGCGACGATGATCCCGCACACACTGACGAGGCTGCCGATCCCCAGCGCCGTCTCGATGGTGGTCACGGTGCGGAACTGAGGGCGTCGGTGATGATTCCCTCGATAGCGGAGACGACGGCAGGGGCGTTGATCACCCCGTAGAGGACGGCTGCCAGGGCGGCTGCAGCGAGCGAGCCCATGGCGTATTCCACCGTCGACATGCCTTTGTCGTCGCGGAGGGTGTCGATGGTGCGGGTGA
>NZ_JAUNRW010000096.1 GCF_030535495.1 Corynebacterium sp. | reverse complement strand
ATGGCGCTGATCAGTTAGACGGGAGCCTGCTCCGAGACCACCCGCGTACCCGCGCGGGGCTTTCCGAATGCCCACAACTTGTTCACGAGGAAGTTGACCGGCATGGCCACGACGATGGAGATCGCGGTCGCCCAGTAGAACTTGGTGCGGAACCCGGTGGAGTCGTCGAAGATCTCCGGGGACAGGGCGATGGGCGAGGTCGGATTCATGAGCAGGGTCGCGACGATCTGGCTGACGATGAACGCCCCGATACCGGTGAGCAGGAACGGGAGGAATCCTCGCCACCAGGTGCGCTGGGGGATGCCCCGGAAGGTCCAGCTGCGGTTGAGCTGGTAGTTCCAGGTGTTGGCCACGAGGAAGGCGATGGTCATGAAGATGTTGAACCAGCGGATGTTGAAGTCCGTGCCCCACAGGGGCAGGAAGACGTCATGCTCGGAGATCCCGGCGGTCCAGCCGGCGATCTTCTTGGTCAACACGCTCACCGCCAGATTCACCAGGGTGCCGGAACCGCCGACAATGCCGAACATGAGGAACTGGCGGGCGGTGTTGCGCACCCGGGCCAGTGAGGCCGCACTTGAACCCACGACACCTCTTTCTGCGGTAATGATGATTATCGGATCAGCTTAGTCCCATCCGGGCCCGGCCACGCGAAAGGCTCGTCGTCTTCGGCTGTGAGGATCATCAAAGTCCACTGCCATGGCACGTAACCGCAGCGGGGAGCTGAAGTCGTAGAGCGAGAGACCCCGGTCGACGGGGTAGGTGTCATCGTTGTCGATCGGCATGCCCAGATGGTTGAGCACCACCCGGATCTGGTGGGTGTGTCCGGTGACCGGACGGACCTCCACCTCCTGCTCACCGACCCGGCGTATCCAGGTCCGGGTGGCCGTCCCCCCGTCCACCACCCGGACCTGCCGGATTCCACGCTCCTTGCGCAGCGGCAGTTCCACCAGCTCCCAGTCCAGCCCCACGGTCACCTCCCCCACCACGCGGGCCCGGTAGAGCTTGCGCACCTGCCGCTTCTGAAACAGCCGTTGATAGTCCCCGCGGGTGGCGGCCCGCCGCGAGCACACCAGCACCCCCGAGGTGAGCCGGTCGAGGCGGTGGAGGGGAACGATGTCGTCCTCCCCGAAGTCGATCCGCAGCCGGGTCTGCACGGTCTCCCGGACGATGCGCCCGTTGCTTGTCGAGGGCACAAAGCACGGCTTGTCCACCACGATGAGGTCCTCGTCACAGTGAAGGACCGTGTAGTCGAAAGGAATCGTCGGTTCCTCGCCGATCTCGGGGTGGAACCACGCCGGCTGCGGGCGCTCCAGCTCGGCTCCTGCCTCCAGCAGGGTGCCCCAGGCGAAGGGCGCGTCCCCGGCGGCGCCCGCCCAGTACTCCCGGTCGCCCGGGACCACACCACGCAGTACGACCCGCCGCGGGGAGATCCCCTGGCGGGCCGGAATGGGGGCGTCAGGCACCGGTGGCAAGGCGGGCGGCGGCGGCGTCGATACGCTCGTCGGTGCCGGTGAGCGCCATGCGGATGTACTGCTGGCCACGGGGGCCGTAGAAGTCACCGGGGGCGACGAGAATGCCCAGCCCGGCCAACCAGTCGACGGTCGCGCGGCAGTCCTCGCCGCGGGTGGCCCACAGGTAGAGGCCGGCCTCGGAGTTCTCGACGGTGAACCCGGCGTCGATAAGCGCCTTCATGAGCACCGCCCGACGACGCGCATAAACCAGCTTCTGGGCGGCCTCCTGGCCGTCATCCTCCAGCGCGGCGATCATCGCCTGCTGGATGGGGCCGGGCACCATGAGGCCGAGGTGCTTGCGCACCTCCAGCAGCTCGGCGATGAGTGCGGGGTCACCGGCGAAAAAGCCCGCCCGGTAGGAGGCCAGGTTCGAGGTCTTCGACAGGGAGTGGATGGCGATGAGACCGGTGTGGTCGCCGTCGCACACGCGCGGGTCGAGGATGGAGACCGGCTCCTCCTCGCCCCAGCCCAGGCCGAGATAGCATTCATCGGAGGCGACGATGACACCGCGCTCGCGGGCCCACTCGACGACCTTGCGCAGGTGGTCCACGCCCAGGACCTTGCCCGTCGGATTCGACGGGGAGTTGATGAACAGCAGGTCCGGGGTCTCCGGCCCGATCTTCAGGAGGGAGTCCGCCCGCAGAATGCGGTTGGAGCCGACCAGCGCGCCCACCTCATAGGTGGGGTACGCCACCTCGGGGATGACGACGAAGCCCTCCCGGATACCCAGCAGCGTGGGCAGCAGCGCGATGGCCTCCTTGGTGCCCACGACCGGCAGCACTGCGGACGCCTCCACCCCCTCCATGCCGTAGCGACGCACGAGGGATGCGGCGATGGCCGCGCGCAGCTGAGGGGTGCCCGCGGTCTGCGGGTAACCGGGCTCGGCGGCGGCCTCGGCCAGCGCCAGCTGGATGCCGGGCGCCACCGGATCGACCGGGGTGCCCACGGACAGGTTGACGATTCCGTCGGGGTGCGCCTGCGCCGTGGCCTTGGCCGCGGCGAGCGTGTCCCAGGGGAAATCCGGCAGACGGGTGCCCAGGGGCGTGCGGGCCACGGCCCTACTCCTGGTTCTGCGGCGGCAGCGCGGCGACGAAGGGGTGATCCTTGTCGACGGGCCCCGTCTTGGCGGCACCTCCCGGGGAACCCAGGTCGTCGAAGAAGGCGACGTTGGCGTTGTAGTACTGGTCCCATTCCTCGGGGACGTCGTCCTCGTAGAAGATGGCCTCGACCGGGCAGGCCGGTTCGCAGGCGCCGCAGTCGACGCACTCGTCGGGGTGGATGTAGAGCATCCGCTTGCCCTCGTAGATGCAGTCGACGGGGCACTCCTCGACGCAGGAGCGGTCGAGGACGTCCACACACGGCTGGGCGATGATGTAGGTCATGGGTGTCGGGCACTCCTTTTAAATCTGGATGATCGAACCTAGTATGTCATCTGCCGCGTACGAGCGGCCAGACGCCTCCGGCGACTCCCGCGAAAAGCAGCAGCACACTACGAATACTACTGCCGACGAGTTGGTCGCCTGTGACGACCACACCCATCATCAGGGCGAAGTAGCCGGCGAGCCAGACGTAGAGGGGGATGGCGGCGACGATGGGTTCCGGGTTCCACAGTCGCGCAGTGCGGGTGAGCACCATGGTGAATAAAAACGCGAGCACGATGGTGTACGGCACGGCGATACGGGTGTCCCCCACGGTGATCCAGGTCCCCAGGTAGACGACCTCGAGCAGGACGGAGATGAGCGCGGCCACCGACAGCCAGATGAGCCCACTGATGGCCTCGCCGCGGCTGAAGTCGGTGCGCACGAACCGGTCGCTCATGCCAGAAACTCCGGCACGGTTCCGGCGCCGACCTGGTAGTACTCGGTGGGCAGCAGCGGTTGGGCGTGGAGGTTGGACAGGGCCCAGACGGGGTGGGTGCCGTGCCCCCACGCGGCCTGCGGGTTGGTGGCGGTCACGGAGCCGTCGGCGAACCAGATCTGGGTGGCGTGGGCGCGCATGGCCTCCCGCTTGGCGGCCAGGGCGGTGTCGTCGAGGGTCACCACGAGATCATGGGTGTCCACGCCCTGGTTCTCCAGGTACTCCGCCGGGGGCAGCGTCCATCCGGGCGGCACAGTGTCGATGGCCTGCACCCCGGCCCGGATCTCGGCGAGGGGGGTGACGGTCCACAGGACGGGAATGTCGTCGGCGGCGGCGTGGGTGATCTCGTGGGCCCGGATGTGGTCGGGGTGGCCGTAGCCGCCGTCGGGCCCGTAGGTAATAATCAGGTCGGGCTTCGCGGCGTCGAGGATCTCCCGCAGCGTGCCGACGGCCCCCTCACCGGAGTTGACGAAGGCGCGCGGGTTGTCGTGGGCCGGGCTTCCGGCCATGCCGGAATCCCGGTAGCGCCCGGCCCCGCCGAGGAAGGTGCCGCGCACGCCGAGGATCTCCAGGGCGCGGGTAAGTTCGGCGATGCGGAAGCCGCCGAGTTGATCGGCGTGGTCGTTGGTCAGGTGCGCATAGGTGTCGCCGATGACCTCGCCCTCTTCGCCGAGGGTGCAGGTGACCACGAGGACGTCGGCACCCCGGCGCGCCAGGTCGAAGAGGGTGCCTCCGGTGGTGATGGCCTCATCATCGGGGTGCGCGTGGACGGCCACCACGCGGCGGCCGATGAGATCACGGGTTGTCATGGTTTCCTCCAGCTCGCGACCGTCGACACGCCGGCGGTCCAGTTTTCCAGGTCCGGGTCCGGGCCCACGATACCCTCGCCCAGGACCAGCATCCTCCGCTCCCCCAGCAACGGCACGTCCAGGTGTTCCCGGGCATTGGTGGCGGCGAAGACGGCGGCGGCCTCGTCGAGGGGGACGGAGCCGTCGACCAGCGCGGCGGCCGTGCCCGCGGTCTCCTCGGTGCAGTATCCCGAGAGGTTGCCCGAGCGCGGTGCCTGCGGGGACGGCGGGCACTCCCAGTGTCCGGCAAGGTCGAGGGCGCCGCTGTCGATGCGCTGCCAGACGATGACGGCGTCGACCTCCCCGTCCGGGAGCTGCACTCCGGTGAGATCCTCCAGGTCGGAGGTGACCATCTCGGCGCGGACATCGGACTGGGAGAGCAGGTCGACGATGGTGCGGGCGGCGGCCAGGGAGGTGTCGTCGGCGGGGTCGACGCCGATGCGCAGGGGGCGGCCCTGTTCTCCGGTCACCTCGGGCAGCAGCGAGGGTACGCCCGGGGTGGCCGCATGCTCGGGGATGGAGAGCTCGGCGGACCGGCCGGCGGCGAGGCGGGCGATGAGGGGGACGTCGAGAAGCGCATGCAGTTCGGCGCGCACCGCCTGGTCCGCGAGCAACGGCGAGGTCACGGACATCGTCAGCGTCAGCTCGCGCGGCTGATCGACGAGACGGACCTGGGTGTCGCGCATGAGACGGTAGGAGTCGACGCTGGTCTCACCGGGCACGGTGTCGAGGAAGTTGAGCTGGCCGGAGCGCAGTTGCTCCACGCCCTGGGTGACGCTGCGGATCTCCTGGAAACGGACGCGGTCGGTGGCGGCCGGGTCGCTGCCCCAGAAGCGGTCGTTGCGGTTGAGGGTGACCACGCCGCGGGAGCGGTCGACGTTCTCGACGGCGTAGCGCCCCGCGGAGGCCGGCACCCCGTTGTCGAAACCGGTGCCGAAGCGGGTGACATCGCCCTGCAGGACGTGGCTGGGCAGCAGGTTGTCGAACATCTCGCGCCAGTCGACGACCGGGGTGCGGAAGTCGACGTCGACGGTACGTCCGTCGGCGGAGGTGCGGATCCCCTCGATGGCGCGGTAACCGGCGGGGTTGATCACGCCGGGGGTCTGCGTCATGCCCTGCCAGAGATAACGGAAATCAGCGCCCGTGATGGGCGTGCCGTCCGACCACTGGGCCTCGGCGGAGATGACGAAACGCACGGTCTGCGCGACGGTTCCGGGGGCCGGTTGCACCTCGCCGGCGGACTCCAAAAGATTAAAATCCATGACACCGTCCCGGAAGGTGCTCGGCAGGACGAGGGAGCCGAGGGAACGGGTGAAGGTGGAGTCGTGGGCCTGCAGGTGCGGGTTGAAGCCGGCGGGGAGCGGATCGATTCCGACGGAGATGATCTGGTCACCACGCGAGGGCACCTCGGGGGTGGTGGTCTCGGGGGCGACGCTGGTGGTGGATTCCGGGGTGGGCTCCGGCTCCTCGACCGGGGGCGGGCCGGGGTTCGCGGCGCAGGCGCTCAGCGAGGCGGCGAGCAGGAGGGCGGGGAGGAGTCGGGTCTTCACAGTGTCGATTATGTACCAGGGGTGTCACGTAACGCGGGAGCCAGTGCGGCCACCATGACTCCGGCCAGCACCACCAGGCTCAGAGCCCACCGCAGGTCGGTGGCAGTCGACAGCCCGCCGATGACGGGGCTGGTCGCCATGAAACCGACCCGCAGGAGCCAGCTGACGGCGGTGACCCCGGCCCCCTCGGAGACTCCGGGCAGGCGGGCAGCGGCGGCGAAGGCGCTGGGCACAATGGTGGCACAGCCGAAACCGGCCAGAGCCAGACCGACATAAAGCAGGCCGGGGGCCGTCGACGCCATGATGAGGCCACCGCCCAGCGCGATGAGCACGCCTCCGGCACGTGCCACGGCGACGCGCCCGAAGGCGTCGATAAGCCGGTCGCCGGTGAAACGCCCGATGGTCTGGGCCGCGAGCACGACGGTGAACGCCACGCCCGCCTGCCCGAGCTCCACCCCGGCGAGTTCGACGGCGGCCAGGCCGGCCCAGTTGCTGGCGACATCCTCGATCATCGCGCCCGACATCGCCAGGACGGCGACAGGCAGGGTGATCCACATGAGTCGCCCCAGGCCGACGCGCGTGTCGACGCCCCCGCTTTCCGCGGGCTCTTCTCGACGCGGGACCGGCCCTGTGAGCCAGATACCCAGTGCCGCGACGAGGATGAGGACGACGGCCACGGCCACGAGATGGAGCCGAAGATCCAGCCCGTTGCTGGCGGCCAGGGTGCCGCAGACACCGCCGACGACCGCCCCCAGCGACCAGCAGGCGTGCATGGACGACAGCAGCGACCGGCCTGAGGCCGCCTCGACGCGCACTCCGGCGACGTTCTGGGAGACGTCGATGATGGCGTCGAGAAGCCCGACCACGGCGAGGATCAGGGCCAGGACCACCGCGGACGGCACCCATCCGACGCCGGCGATGAGCAGCGCGAGGCCCACCGTGCCCCACCACACCACCGGGCGCGGTCCGAGCCGGTTGACGGCCAGGGAGGGCAGGATCGTCGACACGAGGGACCCGGCCGCCACGGCCGCCACCATGAGACCGAACGCGAAATCCCCCAGCCCCCACTGTGCTTTGAGCGTGGGGTACCAGGGAAGGACGGAGGCCAGCGCCGCGCCGTTGGTGGCGAACAGCAGGCCGACGCCGAGGGCGGGGCGCAACACCTTACTTGTTGAGGGCCTTCTCGCGGGAGCGGGCGCGGGCGCGCTCCGTGGCGTTGAGGATGACCTTGCGCACGCGGAGGATGTCCGGGGTGACCTCGACGCACTCGTCCTGGCCACAGAACTCCATGGCCTCGTCGAGGGAGAGGACGTGTGCCTTGGCGAGGGTGACCGTGGTGTCCGCGGAGGCGGCACGCATGTTGGTCAGCTTCTTCTCGCGGGTGATGTTGATGTCCATGTCCTCGTCGCGGTTGTTCGCGCCGACGACCATGCCCTCGTAGGCCTCGGTGCCGGGCTCGACGAAGAAGTTGCCGCGGTCGGAGAGCTGGATGAGCGCGTAGGCGGTGATCTGGCCGGAGCGGTCGGCGACGAGCGAACCGGTGGCGCGGTCCTTGATCTCGCCGGCCCAGGGGCGCTGCTCGATGGCGTAGGAGTTGGCGATGCCGGTGCCGCGGGTGTCGGTCATGAAGGTGGTGCGGAAGCCGATGAGGCCGCGGGCCGGGACGTCGAACTCCATGCGGACCCAGTCGCCGGTGCCGGTGTCCATGGACACCATCTGGCCCTTGCGGGCGGCCATGAGCTGGGTGACGGCACCCTGGTGCTCGGAGGGGACGTCGATGACCATGCGCTCGTAGGGCTCGTGGACGGTGCCGTCGATGATCTGGGTGACCACCTGCGGCTTGCCGACGGTCAGCTCGAAGCCTTCGCGGCGCATCGTCTCGACGAGGACGGACAGGGCCATCTCGCCGCGGCCCTGGACCTCCCAGGCGTCGGGGCGCTCGGTGGGCAGGA
>NZ_JAUNRW010000095.1 GCF_030535495.1 Corynebacterium sp. | reverse complement strand
TGTCGCCGCCCGCGGCATCGACATCGACGACGTCACCCACGTCATCAACTACCAGACCCCGGACGATCCGATGACCTATGTCCACCGCATCGGCCGTACGGGCCGCGCCGGACATTCCGGCACGGCCGTCACCCTCGTGGGTTATGACGAGCTGTCGAAGTGGCAGGCCATCAACGACGAACTCGGTCTCGAGATCCCGGAACCGCCGCAGTGGTTCTCCACCTCCCCCGAGCTTTTCGACGCTCTGTCCATCCCCGAGGGCGCCCAGGAGTCCGTGGGGCAGCCGCGACGGGTGTTCGGAGGGGCCGCGGCCGCGGTCCGGGGCCGCACCCCGCGGGGCCGGTCCCCGCGCGGATCCCGTGGTGACCGTGGTGACCGTGGCTCTCGCGGGGAGCGGAGCCGCCGTCGATGAGCCGTCCGCTGCGGCGCACGCGCGGGGACCTCATTGCCACGGCGGTCATCGCCACCGTCTCGGTGGCTGCCGTGGGCGGAGTCTGGCTGACCGCCCCCATCCGTTCCTCCGACCTCACCCCCGCCGAGTCCGAGTTCCGCGCCGCGGCACCCTTGGACACGGTTCCGACATCGCTTGGCGACGCCTGGACGGCCCCCGCCGCCCGGCTGGCCGGCGTTCACCGCCCCGTCATCATCGACGGCCTCGTTGTCGCGCACGACGCGCACCGCGTGCACGCTGTGGATCCCGCAACGGGAGGCACCGTGTGGTCCTATGAACGCGACCGTGAGCTGTGTTCCCTCGGTGCCGCCTGGGGACGGGTCGTGACCACCTGGCGGGCCGGCAACGGGTGCGGGGATGTGGTGGCCGTCGACGCCGACACCGGCACCTACCACCGCACACGCAGTGCCATCTCCCCCGACGAGGTGGTCGCGGTGGCCTCCAACGACCGGATCGGCACGGCCGGCGCCTCGCGCCTCGAGCTCTGGCGCTCCGACCTGGTCCGGACGGTGGAGTACGGCGAGGTCGAGGGGATCCAGGAGCCCCACCTGCAGCCTCATCCCGGTTGCCGGATCACCAGTGGGCTCACCCGTTCCGACCTGCTCGCCGTCACGGAGGTCTGCGACGACGGGGCATGGTTACGCCTGCAGGAGGCCACCCCGGAGCAGTCCCGCGAGCCGGAACTGCACGCTTCGGTCCCCCTGGATTCCGAGTCCTCCCACCTCGTCGCCATCGGGGAATCCGGGGCCGTGGTCGTCGACGGCGACAGCCTCACGTCCTATTCGACCGAAGGGACGGAACTGCACCGTCACCCGACCACGACCCCGCCGCCCGCCGGACAGGAACTGCCCATCGCCCCGGTCACCGCCGATCTGCCGCACCACCTCACGTGGTTCGACGGCGAGTCGCTCCTGCTGTTCTCCCCCTCCGATCTGCAGGTCCGGCATTCCTTCCCCGAGGCGATCGGGACGGGGGTTGCCGTCGGTGGCCGACTGCTCATGCCGGTCCCGGAAGGCATTGCCGTGATCAACTGGGAAAGTGGCGAAACAGACAACACCATCCCGGTGGACCGGGGGGACCACAGCGGGATGGTGACGTTGGGTGTAGCGGGTGACGCGATCGTCGAGAAGCGGGGCGAGGGCCTCTATGCCCTGCGTTAGAAGCCGTGCGTGGCCTCCGCCCACTCCAGCGAACGGCGGTTGAACAGGAACACCAGCGCCGCCAGCGCGGAGGCGGCGGTGAGAATGCCTGCCCACCACACCCCGGCGGAGAACATGAACCAGGACAGGCCCAGGATGATGATCTCCAGGAAGACGATGAGACCCCGGCCCCACTGATGCCCCCGCATCATCCAAATGGACGCGAAGATCGCGGCCCCGAAGATGATCCACAGGAACACGGCCGTGCCGGTGCCCACCCAGTTGATGTTGGCGCTGTCCGAGATGAGGTCCTCCTCGATGTGCCCCGTAAGGTCGCGGTAGACCAGGAAGGAGGCGAAAGCGAGGATGATCAACGACTGGACGATGGCGATCAGGCCGGCCCAGCGGATCTGCACGGGCGGGCGGGGGCGCTGGGGGCGGGGATTGACGGCGGTCACGGCTACTGAGTGTATAGCGCCCGGGGCCGGGTACGACCCCGGGGGATACCGAGGGTCGTCGAGATTTGACGTTTTGCGGCAGAACATGCATCTTGACGTCTCGATATTTCCGCTGGTCACAAGCATTGTTTCCACGACCCCAAACAGTGACACAGGCCACTTTGCAACCTTCACAGCGCATGAAATGTTGTGAGTTGCCTCACTTTTGAGGGTTTACCCCTAGCGCACGAGAAGTTCACGTGTCATTATTCTCGGGTAGCAAAAACAGCCGGGTAGTTAACCGGCTCTTAACTTTGACACACCACGAAGTTAAGACCACGTGAACCGAGGTAGGGCCCCGGCCCAGACCCGTCACCGTGGGGGATGAGATTTTTTCCCTGGTCGCTCACGCGACCCGCCCTTGGTGTGCACATCTATGCCCGCGAAACACCAACTGTGTAAGGAGAATAACCCATGTCTGATTGGCGCCATGAGGCCGTTTGCCGCGACGAGGATCCGGAGCTGTTCTTCCCGGTCGGTAACTCCGGCCCGGCTCTGACCCAGATCGCCAAGGCCAAGATCGTCTGCAACCGTTGCCCCGTCACCTCCCAGTGCCTCAAGTGGGCCCTGGAGTCCGGCCAGGACGCCGGCGTGTGGGGCGGCATGTCCGAGGACGAGCGTCGCGCACTGAAGCGCCGCAACTCCCGCGGCCGTCGCACCCGCGTCGCCGCCTAGAGTAAGTCACATAACCTAGACCTCAATTTTTCGCGACCGGGCCCGAGCGCTACAGTTGTCGGAAGTTGACAACCACCTCACCCAAGGAGAATCACATGAGCAAGCGTGGTAGCAAGCGTCGTGCCCGTCGCAAGAAGAGCGCTAACCGTGGTAAGCGCCCCAACTCCTAAACCAGGACGTTAATGCGGCGAAACCGCCCGCCGAGCACCAGCTCGGCGGGCGGTTTCTTGTTGCACGACCGACCCCCGATCCCTACCTTTCGTAGCGGGTCACGCGGATCTGCCGGATCTCCATGGTGATGCGCTGGCGCAGGGTCGCCGGCGCCGAGGCCTCGGCTGTGCAGCACCTGCGCAGCAACGCGCGGATCTCCTGCTCGGACTCGAAACGCCCGTGGCAGTCGGGGCACTGCGCGATCGCCCGGAGAATCTCCCGGGCCTCCTCCGGGGTGGTCGACGGGTCGAAGAGCGCGCACATCTGGGCCTGCATCTCCTCGCAGGGGCCCTTGCAGGGATCTGTCATTACTCGCTCACTTCCGGGGTCGTGATGTCCATGTCGGGGTGGTCGAGACCGATCCCCTGTTCATGTGCCACTTCCTTCAACAGCTGCCGGAGCTGTTTTCTTCCGCGGTGCAGCCGGGACATGACGGTGCCGATGGGGGTGTCCATGATCTCCGCGATCTCCTTGTAGGCCAGCCCCTCGATGTCCGCGTAGTAGACCACCATGCGGTAATCCTCCGTCAGCTGGTTCATGGCCTCGCCGATGGCACCGTCGGGAATGTTCTTCAGCGCCGCCACCTCAGCGGACTCCAGCCCCGTGGAGTCATGGGAACTGGTGGTGTAGAGCTGCCAGTCGCTGATCTCCTCGGTCGGGGTCTGCGAGGGCTGGCGCTGCTTCTTCCGGTAGGTGTTGATGTAGGTGTTCGTCATGATCCGGTAGAGCCACGCCTTGAGGTTGGTGCCCGGCCGGAAGGAATCGAACGCCTTGTACGCCTTGAGGTAGGTCTCCTGCACCAGATCCTCGGCATCGGACGGGTTGCGGGTCATACGCAGGGCGCCGCCGTAGAGCTGGTCGAGCAGGGGCAGCGCCTCGCTCTCGAAGCGGGTGGCGAGCTCGGTCTCCGACATCAGCGCCTTTCTTGTGATCACGGCTGGTTCGTTCCATCATAGTTCAGTGCCCACCCCTGCCGTTCACGTGCTTATCGACGCCGCCGTCGACCACCACCTCCACACGTTCGACGCCGGCACCTCCGATTTCGGCGCCCATGCCGCCGCCGCGCTCGACGTCGACCCCGGACTGATCCTCAAGACCCTCATCGTCGACACCGGCCGCGGACTGGCCGTGTGCTGCATTCCGGTCACCCGCCAGCTCTCCCTGAAAAAGGCCGCCGCCGCGCTGGGCTGCAAGTCGGTGCGCATGGCGGATCCGCGGAAGGCGCAGCGTTCCACCGGCTACGTGCCCGGGGGCATCTCCCCGCTGGGCCAGAAGAATGCGCTGCCGACGGTGATCGACGCGAGCGTCGAGAAGCAGGAGACGGTCTACGTCTCCGGCGGGCGACGCGGCCTCGACATCGCCCTCGACCCGGCCGACCTGGCGCGGCTCACCCGGGCTCAGTTCTCGGCGATCAGCTCGGCGTAGTCGTTGCGGACGTTGCCCACCGCCTTGTCCACCGGGCGCACCGTGAGCCGTTCGAGGTAGTCCAGCGGGGTGGGGTGCAGCAGCTCCGCCGCCTGCTCGGGAGTGCCGGTCACCCACTGCTCGATCTCGTCTTCAGCCAGCAGACGGGGCAGTCGATTGTGCAGCCATTCCAGCGGACCATGCGAATCGGTGGTGACCATCGTCGCCGAGAGCCGGTCGAGGCCGGTCGCCCACAGCGCCGCCACCCACATCACCTCCCCGAGGGAGACGAAGTGCGGCTGCTTGCCGGAACCGTCGTCGTGCCACTCGTAGTAGCCGTCCATGGGGATGAGACCGCGCTGGGTCTTGAAGGCGTCCCGGAAGCTCGGCTTGGTGGCCACCGTCTCCCCGCGCGCGTTGAACAGGGGCGGCCCGGAATCATCCTTCTTCCAGTGCGGGAGCAGACCCCAGCGGGCCGGGGTGACCTGCGCCGTCGGAGGTTCCAGGCGGACCAGTGGCACCACCTGGGTGGGAGCCAGGTTGTAGCGGGGGCCGGGCGTGCCCTCGGGGGCATGGACCTCGGTGACCCCGGGGAGGGTGCCGACGGCGTCGAGAAGCGACTCGTCGGTGGTGAACAGAACGAAACGACCGCACATAGTCTCTATTATGGACCCCATGACCGCCCTTTGGCCTGCGCCCACTGCCTCCGGACCGATCCGGTGGACCCAGCACGTCCCCGGCTCCAAGTCGATCACCAACCGTGCCTACATTCTCGCTGCTCTCGCCGACTACCCGTCGGTCATCGAGAATGCCCTGCACTCCCGCGACACCGACCTCATGGCCGGCGCCCTGCGCAGCCTCGGCGTGACCATCCGCGACTCCGGCGGTTCGATCCAGGTCGAGCCGGGTCCGATGCACGGTGGCCAGGTGGACTGCGGCCTGGCCGGCACGGTCATGAGATTCGTCCCCCCGGTGGCCGCCATGGCCGACGGAGTCGTCGTCTTCGACGGTGACCAGCAGGCCCGCCAGCGCCCCATGAACACCATTCTCGACGCGCTGCGCACCCTCGGCGTCCCCGTCCAGGGCGACACCCTGCCGTTCACCATCAACGGCACCGGCACCCCGGAAGGTGGGGTGGTGGAGATCGACGCCTCCGGGTCCTCTCAGTTCGTCTCCGGGCTGTTGCTCGCCGGATCGCGCTTCATCAAGGGCATCACCGTCCGCCACGTCGGCGGCCGCCTACCCTCGCTCCCCCACATCGAGATGACCGTGGGGATGCTGCGCCACGCCGGGGTCACCGTGGATGTCACCGAGAACTCCTGGAAGGTCCACCCCGGTCCCATCCAGGGACGCACCTGGATCGTCGAGCCGGATCTGTCCAACGCCACCCCCTTCCTGGCGGCGGCCGCGGTCACCGGTGGCACCGTGCGCGTGCGGCACTGGCCGATGTCCACCACCCAGCCCGGTGATGCGATCCGACTCATCCTGGAGACCATGGGCTGTGAGGTCGACATCATCACCGCCGAGTCCGGTCCCGGCCACGACCTGCAGGTCACGGGGCCGGATGCGGGCACGCTGCGGGGCATCAGCCTCGACATGTCCGACATCGGTGAACTCACCCCGACTGTCGCCGCGCTGGCGGTACTGGCCTCCACCCCTTCCGAGCTCACGGGTATCGCGCACCTGCGCGGACACGAGACCAACCGTCTCGCGGCACTGGCCGCCGAGATCACCAAGCTCGGCGGAAACTGCGAGGAACTACCTGACGGCCTGCGCATCACCCCGGCCCCGCTGCACGGCGGCGTGTGGCGCTCCTACGCCGATCACCGCATGGCCACCGCCGGTGCCATCATCGGCCTGGCGGTCGAAGGCGTGCAGGTCGAGGACGTCCAGACCACCGCCAAGACGCTCCCCGGCTTCGAGACGATGTGGGAGGACATGGTCGCGCGTGGGTAGGCGCTGGGATGAGTCCGACGTCCGCGTCCGGCCCTCACGCCGCGGCACCCGTCCGCGCACCAAGGACCGGCCGTCACACGATGACGCCGAGTTCGGGATGGTCGTCACCAAGGACCGTGGCCGCTGGGGCGTGGTTCTCGACGGCCGCTCCGAGGCGATCGTCACCATGCGCGCCCGCGAGATGGGTCGCACCCCCGTCGAGGTCGGCGACCGCGTCGGCGTGGTCGGAGACACCTCCGGGCGGGAGGGGACGCTGGCGCGCATCGTGAAACTGGAGGAGCGCACCTCGGTCCTGCGGCGCACCGCCGATGACACGGACCCCTACGAGCGCATCGTCGTGGCGAACGCCGACCAGCTGCTCATCGTCACCGCGGTCGCCGATCCCCCGCCGCGCTCCGGGTTCGTCGAGCGCGCGCTCATCGCCGCCTTCGTGGGCAACGTCCACCCGGTGCTGTGTCTGACCAAGTCCGACCTCGCCGACCCGGCACCGTTTGCCGCCGAGTTCGCCGATCTCGACGTCACCGTCGTCATCGCGGGTGTCGACGACCCCCTGGACCCCGTCACCGACCTGGTCGCCGGAAAGGTCACCGCCCTGGTCGGACACTCCGGTGTGGGCAAGTCGACGCTGGTCAACCGCCTCGTGCCCGATGCCTACCGCGAGACCGGTGTGGTCTCCGGCGTGGGCAAGGGCCGGCACACCTCCACCCAGTCCGTGGCCCTGCGCCTGCCGGGAGACGGTGGCGGCTGGATCATCGACACACCGGGCATCCGTTCTTTCGGGCTCGCCCACGTCGACGACGCCACCGTCATCGGGGTCTTCGACGACCTGGCCGCCGCTGTGGAGAACTGCCCCCGCGGTTGCACGCACCTCGGTCCCCCGGCTGACCCGGAATGTGCACTTGATGACTTCGAGCCGGACACCGCCTCGGCGCGACGCCGGGATGCGGTGCGCAAGCTGCTCGAGGCTCTCCGCTCCAAGGAGGAGTGGGAGCTGTAGGCTGCACCCCCGTTACACCCCCGCTGATCACTTAACCAGCTACAACGTTGTCGTACCTTGCTGGGCCAGACCGATCCCCGTAGCCTTTCACTTACAAGTGAAACCTCGCCGCTGTTACGGAAAGGAGGCGCCATGTCCCGGACACTGCAACGTCCCATAACTGTTACCCCCCAGGCCGCGCTGGAAGCGAAAAAGGCTGCCGAGCAAGGCAACGACCTCAAGCTCTTCACCACATCCGCCCATCTCGGAGAACTGGAGAAGCTACTGAAGCAGGTGATTGCCGCCACAGCGGCTGGCGCAACCGTCACAGTAGGAACGCTGCCCCCCGAGCTCTCCACGACGGAGGCGGCTCGACAGTTGGGAATCTCTCGCCCCACCCTCATGAAGATGATTCGAAACAATGAGATTGAGGCACACAAGGTGGGCACACATCACAGGCTTCGTACTTCAGTAGTCCTCCAGCTCAAGGAGCAACGTCGCGACACCGCGCGATCCGCCTTCGAGTCCGGAAGAGACGACGACGATGCACTGGCGCTGGAGCC
>NZ_JAUNRW010000016.1 GCF_030535495.1 Corynebacterium sp. | reverse complement strand
GACGGTGTCGCACGCGGGAGCTGGCCCCAGAACACCCACACCCATCGAGCAAATGGGTTATCCCCAGCAAGTCACATGAGGCTCCACACGCTGGTCACAGGGCTGCCTTCCGAGTTAACTCTGGTGTCCCACCGGCTCTTTATACTGAGTTCGCTTCCTTCCGGCAGGGGTGCGGCCCATCATCCGCAGGGCCGTTGCCTAGGTGGAAGGAGGTGATGTGATGGGGACCCGTCGAAATGACGAGAAGCCGACCTTCTGGGTCGCTGTGGTTAGCGCCACGGCCCAGGTCGGTCGACTTCTCTTGGATCTCATCCGCTTTGGAACCGACGCCTAGCTAGGTGACAGTTCCAGGGAGGCGCCGGAGTAGCAGCTCCGGCGTCTTCCGCATTTCAGATGCTACGCACATGACTATATGCGCGCAAGATGCGTTTGAGCAGGTCAAGGCGTAACAGGGAGTGCCTCGGAGCGGATGCTGATGCCGATGTTGCGAGCTTTGGCCCCGGTGAGCAGGGGGTGGTCCTGGCCGTTGCTGTCGGTGTAGATGGTGGCGGTGAGGTCGTGTTCGTCGGCGTCGATGATGACGTCGTCACCGATTGCCAGGCTGGCGTGGGCGTTCTCGGCGAGCAGCTTGCGCAGCTCGACGTCGTAGACAACCTGGCCGGTGAACTTGCGGGCGGTGGGGTTGTAGGCCCGGTGGAGGACTTTGATCGTGAGCACGTTCGAGCCGGATTTGAGCTGGTTCATCGCGCCGATTTCGATGACGTTGCCGTCGATGACCATGAGTGAGCCTTTCGGGTTCGGGGTGACTGAGGTCGGGAACTCACTGTAGTCAAGGGCGAGGCGCGGGCGGTGCCAAGGCACGGGCGGCAACGTCTTCTGTGAAACATGGTCACAGACTGTGGACTCGATCTACCTAGGCCGGTAGCCGCACCATTTCAGCTCGGGTGTGATCACCACCGGGAGGGCAGGGTGACCGCCGGCTCGGTAATCTGAACTCCCGCTCAAAGTGCTGGTCTCGTTAGGGTAATGAGCGTGCCTCATCTGTCGCGGTTGCTCCGCACTACTCGATCCCCGATAGACGCCGCGGTCGATGAGCTGATGAGCCGGTTGTCCGGCGTCAGCGGCCCGGCTAGTGAGGCGGCATTGGTGGCCGCTGCGGTAAAGGTCTGTGGTGCGCCAATCACTGTCGAGGAGGTCGCGCAACCCCAGGGCCGGTACGGACTGGTGGCGCGGACTGCCCAAGGGCACGTGATTTCTCTGGACCCGCATCTTCCCGGTGATCTTCGACTGCACACCTTGCTGCACGAGATCGGCCATGTGCTCCTGGGCCACAACGCCGACCCCGACGCCGGAGCGCCGGACCGACTGACCGCTTTGGTCACCGGCCAGCCCGTGACCAACGCGGTCAACTGCGCTGTCCCCGAGTTTCGTCAGTGGGCTCAACGAGAGAATGACGCGGAGCAATTCGCCTCGACGGTCGCCCGCAGGCTTCGACGAGGACTGACTGGCCGCCGACTGTCGCGATTGGACGAGGCGTTCGGATGACGACCTTGGTGGTCCTGATCCTGCTTGAGGTCGCGCTCAGCATCTATGTGGTGACCCGCGTGCTGCGGTACACGGTCACTCCCAGTCCCACGCTTCGCGGGGCGATGCTGGCCGCCGTCTCACTGTTGATCGGAATGTTCACCGTGACCGAGCCCGTGGAAGTGATTCTGCGCGGTCCGGGTGCATCGATGGTCGCTGTTCCGACACTCCTCAAGCACTTGACGCTCCTCGGTTGCGCTGTCGGCGTGTTGTTGATGGCCCTGGCTCAGCGAACGCAGCACCGGCCACAGGCGGAGTACACGATCTGGGCTGTATTCGGAGCCGCAGCAGTGGCAATGGTGGTGTTGCATGCGGTGCCCGGTGGGGGAGGGCACCGCACAAGTGTCGACTATGTCGAGTGGTCCCACACGCAGCCGCTGCTCCTGGTGGCGATGCTCATCGCCTACGTCGGCGGGCTCGTGGCATGCATCGGTTTCCTGGCCATCATCTGGCCTCTCGGCGTGCGAACGGCCGCCGGCCGGGGCTTGTCGATCATGGCCTGCGGATCGGTCCTGCTAGCTGGCTGGTGTGTCGTGCGCGGGCAATATCTATGGCTGTCGACGACCGCGACGGACGCACCCGCCGACGGAGATTTCTTGATCACTCAACTGCTGTCGGTGGTCGGGGTACTGCTCCTGACTGTGGGGCTGGTGTGGTCGACCGCGGAGGCCGACTTCGTCGCGTGGCGACATTGGAGGAAGTTCCGCGAGCTCCATACACGAGTGGTCGAAGTGCTGCCCGAAGTCCGTCGACGGTCAACCATTCGCCTGGGCTTCGACACCTGGGTTGTTGACCGAGCGGTCGAGGTGCTGGACGGCCTACACCAGATCGAGCAGGTCGCGGGCACTGAAACAGGATTCCCGAGCCCGCCGGCAGCCGTCAGTGACGGCGAGATGACCGCCGTCGCCGATCGGATGGGCCGCGCGTATCGAAAGGACAAGGCATGGGCGTGAGCCCGGAAAAGGCGTTGACCGAAGGGCTCGCCCCGTGGGTGGTGTTGGCAGGTGGGGCGACTCATCTGGGTTGCGCTGTGAGATCGCCTGGATGGGGAGTCGCCACGGCTGCGGGGCTGGGTCTGGTACCGCAGGCCGCGATCGCTTGGAGGGTGCGCAATCGACGGTTGAGCGATCATCACGTCACCAGGCGGGAGGATCGGCCCTTGGTGATCGCCGGCATCGCGGTGTCGGTGGCTTCGTTGATGGTCGCCCAGCACAAAGGGTCAGCGCCTGCGGAGTTGCGCCGGATGACGCGGGCCGCGCTGGTGGCCTTGGCGGTGGCCGGCACCGCGACCCTACGGGTCAAGGTGTCCTTTCACACTGCGGTGCTTGCGGGTGTAGTGGCGGTGCTCGCACGGGAGATTTCCCCGCGGTATTGGGCCGGGCTGGGGCTTGTTCCGCCGCTGGCCTGGGCGCGGGTGCGGATTAGTCATCACACGCCGGTGGAGACGGCGCTGGGTACCGCGATCGGCGTCGGTTGTGGTTACTGGGGAGCCGGACGCTAATCCAGTCCAGCTCGCCGCCGCTCTTCCTCGACCGCGCTGCGGATACGGTCGAGAGCATCGGACGGCAGATCGACGGCCCGCGCTGAGACCGCCAGTACCTCACTGTCGCTGACCTTGCGCAGCAGAGCGATGTAGTCATTAGTGCGTCGGTACTCGTCGTCATCGATGAAGTACTCGGGTGAGACACCGAAAAATGCTGCTAGATCACGTATGACTCGGTCGGACGGCTCGTGGGTGCCGCGAAGGAGCTGCGAGAGGTAGGGCTGGCTCAGGTCGCCTCCGAGCTCCTTGACTCCCGCGACGATTTCCATCTGGGTGAAGCGGTCACGCCCCGGGGGGTGCGCGGTAGACACGAGCGTCGACAGACGTTGAGCAAACGTCTGCTTGATACTCGATCGTGACCTCATGGAGCCAATCTTACATTGATGCTGACGCGTCACGAGTGCGGCAACACCGGCCGATCCTCCCCGAATGGCCCGTCGGGGTACGTCTGCGTGGCGAGACACGGCGTCTTTGCTGGGCCTCATCGACGTCGTCGCAGGATCGAGCGAATGGTGTCCATGTGGCGTCCCACCTGCTCGGGAGTGGCTGCGCGGTCTTTGGCGTCTGCGGCGGCCTCGGCCCGTCGGCGCTGCTCGGCGATGGCACGCTGTCGGTGCTGCTCGGCGATCTCACCAGGCGTCGGGCCGTCGAGGACGTCCCGGAGCCGCGAGAGACGATGCCGCAGGAAACCGGCGGGGTTCTGAATGGTCGAAGGCCAGTCGCGCGGGTTCTCCCGCGCGTCTTGGTTCAGAACTGCCACGAGGTCGCGGCCTGTCCATCGGTGACAGTCCACCAGCTCGGCCACCACATCCACGAGGGAGCCGAGATGCCGTCCGGTGTCCAGGCTGGGGGCTTCGGCTATCAGCTGGGCCGTGACGATGTGGGCTTCACGTGGCCGGTCCCGCGCAGTTTGTCGAGGAGAGCGCCCGGAGGGCGCCTGTGCGCGCTTGCGCGCACGTGTGGGTGAGTACTTCCTACGGGGAGTTTTACTCCCCGTAGAACCCCTACGGGGTAGATACGATTTTGTGTACCACCTGCGCGGACTCGTCAAAGCCCACGTGGATGCAGCACGGTGCTGGACGCCATCATGGTGAACTGAAGCTAGAAAGCGCTCCTGGGCCGTGAGATACCGGCCCTGCGCGACCTCCGCAGCAAGACCAAGCGCAGCGAACACCGCGCGCGCGTTGGACACAACATCGTGACTGAACGGCTTCACTCGGCCCGCCAGCTCGGCCGCAACACGGCCTATGGTCGCATTGGATGCGGTGACGCCCCGGCCTGTGTCCGCGTCTGCGAATTGAGCGCACGCACGCGCCACCAACAGGGCTGTCCGTGGAGAAAGGTGCCGCCGTCGGCACAGCTGCCGTCCGCGTGAGCATCCAAGCTCTACCGCGGCGCCCGTGAGCCACTGGGCACGTGTCTGCCATACAAGGGCCGGCTGTCGGCCGTCGAGCGCCCACGAGTGGCCACGCTGACCGCACAGTGCGTTTTCTTTTTCGGCGTCCTCGATCCGCTTGCGGATCAATGCGCCGAGGTCGGGGTCTTGAGTCTTATCGAGGTCTGTCGGCACTCCCTGCGACTCGCCCAGCATCGGCACGCTGGACACGGCATTTGGGTGTGCGATACCCTCGGAACAGCTAGGCAAGCTGGTCCGCCTTTCGGGGTGGGCACCAAAACCGGGGTTACGAGCGGCTAACTCGTCCCGGTTCACACGTTCGCGATCGCCCTTCGGATTCGGCCCCGGGGGGCGATCGCTTTTTGTGTGGGTGCGCTATGCGGTTGTCAACGACTGTGGTTGAGTACCGTGCGCCTCCAATCTCGTGAAGTCAGTGCTGGTCAGCCAGTGCGACCGAGAAGGTCGAGTGCACTGGGGGTCTGTGCTTCTCGCCGCTTGTATTCGGCGAGACCGTAGGTGACGACCTCTTGCAGCACTTCCCACCGCTTGCGGCCAGATCGGCGCCAGGTCGCGTTGAAATCCGCCACGAGGTTCTTGTCGATCTCGCCGTTGAGTTGCGTGCGGTGATCGCGGGTCCGCGGGCGGCCGAAGGTCGTCATAGTCTTAGTAATAACACGCGTGTAGTTCGGCGTCGAGCATTTGCCGCAACACGGGCGTGTCTGAATATAGCGTGGAACTAAGCGAACTTCGCCCCGGACTGCCGTCGTCGGTCGTCGCGGGTGCGATTCCATGCGTCGAGAACTCGTGCTGGAGAGACGCCATAAGCCGCGGCCAGGGCAGTGCAGAGCTCGTCGCGGGGCACAGACATTCCCCGTTCCATCTTCGACAACTGCGACTGGCGCAGACCCGCCGCCTCGCACGCCTCTTGCTGGAGAAGGCCAGCATGTAGCCGAAGATCGTGCAGCCGTTCTTCGCCCTCGCTGACCAGGGTGAGGTCTGCCGGCCGCTGGCCCAGAGCTCGAGCCAGGCCGACGAGCAAGGGAGCGGAGGGAGCGCGAGTGCCGTCCAGCCAGCTGTGCACGGTGTTGGGGGAGATGTCCAGGTGTGCGGCGACGTCATCGACGGTCACCCCTCGACGGGACATGGCGGCCCGGAGGGTGGTGGGGCTGATTTGCCCCGCGCGGCGAGGCATCGGCTCCCCTTCGTCGGCGTGTCTTGTCCGACAAGTCTGTCCAACGAACGGCCTGAATCCTCCCACTAGCGGAATATAGCGTGGAGTTATAGAGTGGAGTGAAGCCAACGATGGGCCGGCCCACACGGCGGGTCGATGCCCTACAGCGGCACCGCTGGCGGTACTCTATCAATATTGATACCAATATCGCGCCACGAGCGAGGAGCCGAAGTGACGGACACCAATCGACAGGCCGTAGGGGGTTCAGCCCTGCGAGGAGCTCTAGTTGGGGCAACAACGGCCTTGATCGTGCTTGGGGTCGCACCGATAGCCCTGGCTGCAACGCAGCCGGGGCTCGAGGACGCCGCAGCACAGCTCAAAGGGTCTATCTCGGCGACGACGCAGCCTGGCCTGGTCGAAAGTTCCCAGCCGGTAGTCAAGCGGGGCGGCACGCAGGCGGGTCTGTCCGAGGCGATTCGACGGGTAGAGCCACCGAAGGAGCTTGAGCCTGAGCCTGCTCCGGCACCTGAGCCTGCTCCGAGTGCGCCGCAGCAGGCGCATATAGCTCCGGCCCCGGCTTCCGCCCCAGCGCCAGTGTGGCGAGCCCCGACCCCGGCTCGCCAGGTCCCTGCACCCGTACAGGCAGCTCCGGCCCCAGCTCCGGTGCAGCCAGCGCCTGCACGGATCGATATTTCCCCGAACTTGCCTGTGGTTCCGCAGGCCCCGATTCCACTCAATCCCATCTTCGGCTGACGGCACCCGCTGTCAGCTCACTCATCCCACAAAGGAGAAACAGAATGGATCCGTTCACTCTCGGAGCCGTCGCCGTCGGCGGTGCCATCATCAACGCTCTGGTCGGCCTCGGCGCTGTGGCCGCACCGGTGGCCGGCTCCGCCACGGCCGCTGGCCCCCTCACGACTGCCGCAGTGGCCGTCGGCGCTCCGGCTGCCGCCGCGTCTGTCGCGGGCGCCGGCATCCCCGCCGGGCTCGTGGCGAGTAACCCGCACGCTGCGTTGGGCGCGCAGAACGGCATCAACGACGCCATTAACCAGGGCGTGTCCAACTTCACCACCTCGGTAAACGGGCTCAACGTCCCGGGCCTGCCTCCGCTCGGCTGAACCACGGAATCGAGCCAAGTAGGGAGGTAGGGCAACACAATGAGTGACGACGACGGCTGGTTCTCGTCCGAGGACTCGTCAAACGATGCTGAGGGCGAGCGGAGGTTGGAAGCCGTTCCGCCCCCTCCCGACCAGGCTGCCGAGGAATGGTTCGGCGAAGAAGCATCCGAGCCTGCGGTTCAAACTCGTCCTCCTGCGTCCTCAGCTAAGTCGGGGAACAGGAAGGCGAAGCTACTTTTCGCCGGTTCCATCGTCGCCGTTCTCGCAGTCCTGGGCGCGGGATCGTGGGTGGTTGCTGGTGCGCTGTCGGGTCCGACCGAGTCGGAGACAGCGCCCCTGACTGTGCCTGTGGCTGAGTCCTCTGAGGACAGTGGCTCCTCGCCGTCCGATTGTGTTGAGCAGTCGGACGGCGACATTGTCACGGGTTCGAGTGCAGGAGACCAGGAGAGTCCTGCCGGGGTAGTGCTGGCCTTTCAGCACGCCTACTACGTCGATCGGGACGCAGACAAAGTCAAGCCGCTGCTGGCGAAAGAGTCGGAGATCCGTGACCTTGACGCCCTACAAAAGGGCATCGACTCCGTATCCAAAGGCACCACACATTGCGTGCAGGTCGAGGCACCTAAAGATGGTCGCGCACGCGTAGTGGTCACCCAGATTGCACCCGACGAGACGCAAACGATCTTCCACCAGACCGTCACCACCAAACGTGAAAGCGGCGAAGTGCGGATCGTCTCGATCACCGAATCCAAGGAGGACCAGTGAGAGCTGGAACAGCACGTATCGGGGCAGTGGTAACAGCATCGTCGGTGGTGGCGGCTCTATGCGCGGCTCCGGCAATCGCTCAGGAAACGACCTCCTCCGCAGCGCCAACCTCATCGGTGCAGCTTCCAGAGGACCACGCGTGTGCTCTAGTCCAGGTGATCGCCGTCAATGGCACCACCGAAGCGACAAAGAACTCCGACCCCGACGCCGATACCGGCTGGCTGTCACGCATCGTGCGACCTGTCGTCCGTACGGCGAATGCGGACGGTGAGGATCGGATTGCGCGGGCGTACGTCCCTTATCCGGCAAGTTTCGGCGGATTGGTCCCATCAGAAGATCAGTCCAGCTACGCCAACAGTGTTCGGGCCGGAATCGAGAACGGCAAAGCGCTGATCGCGGAGACGGTCGAGCGCTGTCCCGACACCATGCTCTTCCTGGCCGGGTATAGCCAGGGCGCGCAGGTCGCTTCCGCGCTCGCCCGAGACATTGGTGCGGGCAACGGCCCGGTGCCGCCCGAGAAGTTCGCGGGCGCGGCGCTGATGAGTGACCCGACTCGAGGCATGGGTGCCCCGGTGTTCCAGGCGGGCACCTCGCAGAGCACTCCCGGCTCAGTTCCGGGTACGGACGGCCAGTCGGTCTCTTCGGTGAACGTGGCCGCGACCGCGCCCATCGCCGAGGGGCGCGGAATCTCGCCGAACACCGCTGCGGCCGATTTCGGAGCGGTAGCTGATCGAGTGGCCTCGTTCTGTGTCACCGGCGATTTGGCCTGTGACACCCCGCCCGACTCTGACCTGTTCCAGGTCGTGGCGAACGTAGCCGGTCAGGCCGAGTCCGCGGGCGACCCGGTCGGTGCGCTGCTGGACGTGGCACAGATCGCTGGCCAGTCGGTGCTGTTCACCGCCGCCGAGACGGTCACTGAGGATGTGCAGTACAACGAGGGCAGCGGATTCACGATCGCCCCGGCCAGTCGCGGAAACACCACCCTGTCGCGGATGGCCCGATACACCGACCCCACTCGGGCTCAGGACCCCGACCAGCAGACCAAGATGCTGATTGAAGCAGGGAACAAGCTCGCCGGTATGGCGCTGGGAGCTTCGATCACCGTCGCCAAGGAGATCCTCACGCCCGAGAGTTTGGGGCAGATCGCGCTTGCCGGTGCGGTAAGCCCCGCGGCGGGTGCCTCGGTGCTGGCCGGTCAGTTGGCTGTCCACGCCACCGACGTGGTCACGCCTGTGACGATCAGCTCCGGGATGCGCCGCGTGGTCAGCGAGCTCGAGCACACCGTCACCGACACCGCTGGACTGGTGGACATGGCGACCACGACGGGAGCTTGGAAGGCCATCGACGCTCACGGCGGATACGACAAGGTCCCGTTCTCCACCTCGGGGCAGTCACCTGCTGCGCTGACGCAGCAGTGGATCCTCGCTGCCGCGAACGACGTGGCAGTCGCGAACGGCCTCGAGCCGGTGTCCATGCCGGAGACCAGCTCGACCCGCAGGGACCAGATTCGATCGGGATCGGCCGAGGGGCAGCTCTCACAGTGGGCGACCTCGATTGAGAAGGCCGACTCGTCGGTGTTGTCCGAGGCCTTGGCCTCGGTGACCTCGTGACTGGTCCTGACGACAGATCGGAGGAGGACGATATGGCCAGCGCAGAGCAGATCCCCCCGGAGTCCGTTCCCCGGTGGCTGGCGGTTCCCTCGGAGGCCGACAGTGCCCCCGTGTGGAGCCGCCCGATCGCCGAACCCGGTGGCCGACCGCCAGCGGTGTGGCTTCTGGGCGCACACGGTGGAGCCGGTGTCTCCACGCTCGAAAAGATGTGGGCTCCAGCAGGGGACAGTCGTCGAGGTTGGCCGGCCTCGGACACAAACCCGTTCGTGGTGATCGTGTCCCGGATGCAGGTGTCCGGCCTGGACGCGGCGCACCAGCTGGCGCTCCAGCATCGTGCTCAGAAAGTCGGGGATTGCGGACTGCTCGGCTTGGTCACTGTGGCGGCAGCGCCGGGAAAGCCTGCGGTGTCGGTGGTGCGGCGTCGTGAAATCGTCGCCGCCGCCGCAGGGGCCAGCTGGCACATCGACTGGACTCCCGAACTGTTGAGCACCCCGCTGGCTGATCTGGTGGCCTGGCACCCCGGCTACACCGCGCCCCCTGTCAAGCGCCTGTCGCGTCCTTTGCCTCCAACCGACGCGGTCCCGGCATCGGCCGTGACCGCGATCGACGACATCTTCGCCACCGCCCGCGAGCAGTGGCGTCTCCGCAAATCCTGAACCGCATCTTCCAAGGAGAACACCATGATCATCGAAACCCTCGCCGTCGCTGGACCGGCTGTTGAGCACGTCATCGCTCAGGGAATGAACCTGTCACCGCAGGAGATCCCCGGCGCTGGTGCCAAGGTCGACACGGCCCTGAGCTACTTCATGTGGGGCTGCATCGCCCTGGGCGTCATGGGCGTCATGGCCGCTGGCGCGTACTTCATCATGGCTCGCTCGTCCGGGCGTGGTGATGAGGTGCAGTCCACGGTCGCTCGCATCATCGGCGGCTGCCTACTGATCATGCTCGCCGGACCCATCGTCAATGCGCTGGTGTCCTGACCGTCATGGTGTCCGACCTCGTCCTGGTCCTGGCTCAAGGGGGCTTCCAGCCCCCGACCAGCCCGGTCGCTCCACCGTCTGAGGCTCTGACCAGCTTTGCTCAGGTCATCGGCTACCTCAAGTGGGGTGCAACGGCAGTCACGGTGGCCGCGGTGCTGGCCCTGGGCGCTCTGTTGACCATCGACAACAGGCAGGTCGACCAGTACGGGCCGTCCATCCAGGCCGTCATCGTCAAGATTTTCCTCGGCTGTCTCATCGTGGCCAGCGCGGGCCACATTGCCGACGTTTTTATCTAAGGGAGAAGAGATCGTGTTCCTCCGCCGAAGCGCCTACACCGCAATGGCGGTGGGGCTCATGCTCGGCTCGCTGACTGCCTGCTCAAATGATGAGCAGGCAGTCAGCGAGAGCCCTGATACCAGCGCCGCGCCTGCCGACCTTGCGTGGCGCAACGTCGCCGGCTTGCAGGTGCCGACCTCGTCGACCGACGGGCCGGCGCGGACCTCGCCACCCGAGGGCTATACCCACACTCCGCAGGGCGCTGCGCTCGCTGCCGCCAATGGTCAGGCTGCGCTCGCCACTGCACCGGACAGCAACTGGCCCGAGGTCGTGCGAGTGGTGACTGCGCCTGGCCCAGGGCGAGACCAATGGGCTCAGGCTCGGGCGCTGATGAGCGTTTCCGGGGCGGTCGATGAGTCCGTGGCCTCCACGTTCAGCGGATTCAAGATCGCCGACTACTCCGATGAGCAGGCAGTCGTGCTGCTTGCCACCACGACACCGGCAACTGTCCCCGCCGCCGAGCCGCTGCTAACTGCCTACCCGGTTCAGCTGGCTTGGACCGGAGGGGACTGGAAGCTCGTCCTGCCCACCCAGGACGACAACATCGATGCCGCCGAGATCGACTCGCTCGACGGATTCACTGAATGGGACGAGGACGATCAATGACCGGAAAGAAGTGGGCACTGCTCGGGATTCTGACCAGCGTTGTGGTCGTCCTGGTCCTGACCTTGGTCTTCACTGGCGGTGACAGTGCCAGCGACAACGAGGATGTACCGCCCACCGCAGCGCCCCCCGGCTCGCCAGCTTCCTCCTCGGCGCCCGCCGCCGCAGGGAGAACTGTCAGTGATCTGCTCGGACGTCCAGTGACGATCGTGGATGCTCCCGGAGGCCAGCCGGTGGAGCAGACCGGCGAGCCGACCCCGTTCCCCGAGGGGACCGAGGCGGTCGCCGCCCCTGCCGGTCTGTCTCTCCAGCAGGTACCCAGCGGTGTCACGCTGATGGTGTCGGACTCCGATGGTCCCACTGCTGTCGAAGGCGACGTGATGACTGGCTACGCCCAGTCGCCCGTCGGCGCGGCCCTGGTGACCGCCAACTACATGGGCCTCGGCTTCGAGCTTGGCCCGATCTATGCCGATTTCCTCGAGCACTACGCCCGCCAGCTCGTCGCGGAAGATCCGACGCTCTTGGACGAGGTCCGTGCCCGCGGGCAGGCCAACGACGGTCGTGCGTTGAATGCGGCGGAGGGCTATTCAGCTCCGCGGTGGTTCCGGTTCAGCAGCTGCACACCGGAGTTCTGCACCGTCGAGGCGGCAATGCCGTCGGTCGCCGACGTTGTTGGCAACAGCGAGGTTAAGACGATCGACGTCAGCCCGACCGCGCATCCCGTTGTCCGAGTTTCTCTGGCGTGGGATGACGGTGGATGGCAGATGGTGTCCACGCAGTCACTGCCTCCGGTGGAAGAGCTGGATAGGTCGTGGGTGCAATGGATCTGAAGCGACTTACCCAACTAGCGGCCAGCGTCCTAGTGGCGCTCCTCGTGTCTGTGGCGGGAGCGGGGACCGCGCTCGCCCAAGACACCACCGAGGAGAGCACCGGGCAGAACTCTTTCCAGCAGGCCTACGACGACTGTCGAGATGGCTCCCCCAACGGTGAAATCGGTGATGGCGGACTCCTTGGCGGAGCAGGAGCAGAGTGGATACGTGACTCCGCTCATGAGGGAGGTCTACGGCAGACCATCACCGCACCCGTGAACGGCGTCATGAACATTGCCTGCAACGCCGCAGCCGCGGCAAAGCACCCGACAGATGCGGTCGAGGCCGCGACCTCCGGGTTCTGGGGCGATCCGATCGGCGACTTCGTCAAGTCCCTTCTGGAGGGCAACGCCGAAGCGCTCGCGCTAATCATGACGGCCTGGATCAAAGAGTCTCCGTTCTCCGGCAGTGACTTCGCGGCCTCGGTCGAGGGCATCTTCAACCTGACCCTGTGGGCACAAGGTCTATTGCTGGTGGCCTCGCTGATCGTCGCGGGCACGCGCATGGCGGTCGCCCGTAACCGAGGACTCGGTGACGGCTTCGAGGACGTGGGCCAGCTCATGTTCAACTTCATCCTCGCTGGCGCTGCACTGCCGGTCATCATCATGTCGCTACATCAAGCCACTGACGCGCTGTCTGCTGACTGGATGAGTCAAGGCCTGGGCGGTGACCCCGAGGCCGCGATCAACGCCGTCACGCTCATTGACGAGGAAACAGGCCTGGGGCCTGCGACAGTGCTGATCCTGGTGGTCTTTGCGCTACTAGGGGCACTAGCGCAACTGGTGGCTCTAGTGGTCCGTGAGGGGCTGCTGGTGGTGGTCGTGGGCCTTCTACCCCTGGCTGCTGCGTCGTACACACTCAGCACCGGCAAGCAGGCATTCAAGTCGATGATCGGCTTCGTTGTCGCAGCGTTGCTGTTCAAGCCTGTGGCCACCCTGCTATATCTCGCCGCGTTCTGGCTGACCTCGGGCAACGAGGCCCCGTCGGTGATGCAGGCGGTGTCGTCCATGCTGCTACTGGCCGCGGCGGGCCTGGTGTTGCCCGCGTTGATGCGGGTGGTGGCACCTGCGGTGTCAACGTCTGTGGCCGGAGGAAGCTCGGCCGGCATCGGCGCAGCGGCTGCCGGAGCCACTGGCGCGGTCGCGGGCGGCGCAGCCGCCGCGCTTGGTGCCGGATCGCAGGCGCTCTCGGCGGGAGCCGGTTCGTCCTCGTCCGGGTCTGGGTCGGGTGGATCGGGGCAGGGAGCTGCCAACGGCGCGACCTACCTGGGTCCGCACTCGTCCGGGGGATCGTCGCCGTCGGGCGGGACCGCGTCTGGGTCGCCGGCCACACCCTCTGGTGGCTCACCTACCGGAACCAGCACCTCTGGAGGTGGGGGTGGTGGTGCCGGTGTGAGCGGCGCTGCTGCCTCGCCAGGCCGGGGCGCTCTCGGTGCCGTTGGCGGCGCTCTCGGGTTGGCGTCGGCGGGCGTGAGCGGTGTCGCGGGGGCTGCCAAGGGTGCTGTCCGCATGACTCAGACCACCGAGCAGATGCTCGATGGTGCCCTGGCCGCCCATCCGACACCGAACCACTACAGGTAAGGGGGCTTGCCAGTGAGTACGTCAACCGATGCCGTGGATTTGCGGCTCTACACCCTCGGCGAGCGTTCGCAGCGTACCGGCATGTTCGGACTGCCGCTGCGGGCCACGATCATCGCCGGCGTTGCGTTCATCGTCGCGATGTTGGTGCTCATGCAAGGCGGGCTGGGCGCGGGAGCGCTGATCGCCGGTCTCGCGGTCTTGTATCTCGCCCCCGCCGTTGTGCGGATCGGCAATCGAACTCTTTATGAGGTAGCTCAGATGCGTTTTCAGTTTTGGCAGGCTCAGCGGAGGCACGCGACGGTGTACCGGTCGGGTCCGAACTCGGCTGTTCCGGGCGGTCGCTACCGGCTTCCGGGGGCTCTGGCAAAGACCGAACTCCACGTCGGCCGCGACATGGCCGGAAACGACTTTGCGATGATTCGCGACGTCTCGCTCAACCAGTACACCGTTCTGATGGAAGCCGCCTCCCGTGGCCAGGAGCCGTTGACGGTCACAGACCGCAATGACATGACCGCCGAGTGGGGTGCGTGGCTTGCCGAGCTGTCGCTCAACGATGACGTGGTGGGCGCGACGGTGACCGTCGAGTCGTACCCGACCACCGGGCAGGACCTGATCGCCTCGGTCCTAAAGTCCGTGGACGAGTCCACCCCAGAGCTGGCACGACGAATCCAGGCCGAGTCGGCGGTGCAGTTCTCCAAGGGAAAGCTCGTGACTCGATCCTGGCTTGCGGTGACGTTCAAGGCCGCCACGGCGATGCAGCGCAAAGATCCCGAGGCGATGGCCACTGATCTGGGTGTGCGTCTGCCGGGGCTGTACCAGCGGTTGGAGTACGCCGGGGTGACGGCTACTCCGATGGATCCCGAGGATGCGATCGCTGTGGCACTGCGCTGCTACCGACCGGATCTGGAGGAGTCGATCAACGCGGCCCGCCTGGCTGGCGAGCCGTTGGGAATCGACTGGGAGGACGCCGGGCCGGCGCAGGCGGTCGCGAAGTGGTCCAGCTACCGGCATGAGGACTGGATCTCGCGGACCTTCGAGATGGCTTCGCCTCCTGCTGCCGCGTTCCCCGATCACATTCTGCGTCCACTGCTGGAGCCGAAATCAGACATTCCGCGTAAGCGATTGACCCTCGTCTATCGTCCCATTGCCGCAGGTGAAGGTGTTCGGGCGGTCGAGAAGGAGCACATGGATGCCGTCAACGCCGCGAACAGCCAGCGCTCGATCGGCAAGGCCTCGGCCGGCCTGCGCCTGGAGCGCACTGACGCGGCCCGTCAGGCACTGGCTCGCGGCGGCCAGCTGGGCGAGTATTCGCTCCTGGTGACGCTGACACTGCGTGATCCCGAACTACTGGATCAGGGTTCAGCGATCATCGGCCAGCTCGGCAACCGCTCGCAGATCCGCCTGCATTCGACCAACGGTCAACAGGACGGGGCGTTCATCGCGGCCCTGGGGCTGGGCGTGATGCTCGAGCAGAAGTCGACCATCTCATCGTTCGCGAAGGCCGAGTGATGGCAATGAAGAACTCGAAGGCTCCCATCTCACCTCACGAGCTCGAGGAACTCCACGAGCAGATCGTGGCGGGCGATGTACCGCCACCGTGGGTGTTCACCCGCTTGGGGTCGGCGTACAAGCGGTGGTGCGCGGAGCACCCTGAGCGCGCCCAGCAGGCCAGGACTGCGCGTCAGGCCTCGGCGCTGCGGTACCCCAAGCTGCGTCACGGTCACCGCTACACCTCGGTCGACGGTCTTGGGTTCAAGGGCGCGGGATCGGGGCGCATGTCAGTGGTGTCCGCTCCGGCAGTGAGTCAGACCTCGACCAACTACGGCTGCGGATTCAACCCGTGGGTGGTTGGTGCAATCGCCCCGGCAGTCGGCGTGCCGCTGGGGGTCCATGTTCAGACAGGCCAGGACGTTTCCGGCGATGTGCTGTCGTGGTTCAAGGCTGACCTGATCGGCAACCCGTCCGCGTTCGTGCTGTCCCTGCCGGGTTTGGGCAAATCCACGATCATCCGCAAGCAGTTCATCGGCGCGGTCGCGCAGGGGCACGTACCGATTGTGGCTGGGGACATCAAAGGCGAGTACGTGCCGGTCACCGAAGCGATGGTGACGCCTGCGGGCAAGCGCGGGCAGGTCATCCGCCTCGGCCACGGACTGGGGCATCTCAATCCGTTGGCCGCGGGGGCGCTCGGTGAGGCGATCCCGATCATGGAGGCCCACCTGGCGACCCTGCCCGAGGACTCGCAGGAGGCGGTGGAGCTGCGAGAGCGGATCACCGAGACCGCGGAATCGGTGCACTCCCGTCAGGTGACGATGGTGATGGCTCTGGCCGAGTTGGTCCGCGGCGGCAAGCTGTCGGACTTCGAGGGGCTGATCGTCTCGACCTCGCTGCGCACGATGCGCGAGTCGGGAGATTTCCCGTTCACCAGGCCGCCCCTGCTGCGGGATCTGATCGACTTCATTCGATCCGGCAATGACGATCTCCAGCGTGCACTTTTCGTCGCCGATTCTGACGAGTATCGCCGAACGGTCCGGCCGTTGGTCCAGACGCTGGAGTCGCTAACCGACGGTGTCATGGGTCAGGTGTTCGCCGAACACACCACCACGAAAATCGACCTCGACGCGCCCGCGATCTGCATCGACGTCTCCGCAATCGCTCGAGGCGATCAAGCACTCAAAGCCGGTGTTCTGCTGGCGTGCTGGTCCGATGCCTACGGGACCATGAATGCCGCACACGTCCTAGCTGACTGCGGCCTGGCACCACAGAGGTACTTCCTGGCGATCCTGGACGAGATGTGGGCGACCCTCGGCGCGGGTGCCGGCATGGTCCAGCGTGTGGACGAGCTAACGAGACTTAACAGAACGGACGGCACCGGCTTGCTCATGATCACCCACACCGGTCGTGACCTGGAGAGTCTGCCAAATGAGGTCGATGTGAAAACCGCGATGGGATTCATCGAGCGGGCCGGGATGATCATCTGCGGTGGGCTCCCTGCTGGGGAGTTGGAGCGACTCAAAGGCGTGTTGCAGTTCACCGACGCGGAAGCGTCGATGATCACCGCCTGGTCCAAGGGCGCACCGATTGAACGGTCCGTCTCCGTGGCAGGCGACGAGGACGAAGCCACGCGCCGTCGCAGCAAGCCACCGCTGGGGCGCGGCAAGTTCATGCTCAAACCGTCCAAGGACGGCAGCGCCGGTATCCCCATTCAGGTCGAGCTGACCGCCACGGAGCGCGAAACACGCATTCACGACACCAATGTTCGCTTCCGGGACCTCCTCGAAGGCACCACTAGCCAGAAGGAGATGTCCGCGTGAGCACTCCGTCCTATACCGCCGAGTTCCGACAGATGGTTGTCGAGCGACTCGCAGAGCTAGAGCCGCAGTTCCCCTCCATCTCCGCGGCGGCCGAGTCGGTCGCTCGTGAGTACGGCATAAGCCGCGACTCAGTCCGGCGATGGTCGGTGGAAGCCGGAGTGTGGGAGGCCCACAACTCGGCCACGTTGCGCTCGTTGAAGGCAGAGATCGCAGCACTGCGCTCCCGGCTCGGGGAATGAGCCAATGCGTCCGATCAAACTGGTCGTGGGACTGGTCATCGGGGTCATTTTGCTGACCCTGGTGATGGTTGTGGTCCTGGACCCAGGCAGCGACGATTCCTGCAGCCCCGACGGGGGTCTGTCTGGTGGCGGCGGAGGGGTGCCGGCAGGGGAGTTAAGTCTGCCGATCGCCGAAGGCGAGTTCGTGGTGTCGTCGACCTACAAGAGCGCCGACCGGCCCGGACACCGGGGAATCGACCTGGCAGCACCTGATGGCACCTCCATGTATGCGATGGCCGGGGGAGTGGTTGTAGATGCGGGTCCGGCGTCGGGATTCGGGAACTGGATCGTCATTGATCACACGATCGATGGGCAGGCCTACTCAACGGTGTACGGCCATATGTGGGACGACGGTGTCGCGGTGTCCACGGGTGACACCGTGACCGCAGGCCAGTACATCGGCAAGGTCGGCAGTGCCGGTCAGTCCTCTGGCCCTCACCTGCATTTCGAGGTGTGGGAAGGGGGCCGACTCTCTGGCGGCACCGAGACCAACCCACAGCCTTGGCTCGATAAGGCGATCAGTCCCGGTGCGGGCTCAGCAGACACCGACACCACGAAGTCCAAGGACACCGAGCCCACCGAAGAAAAGGACGGCGACACCGACACAGATTCCTCTGCGCGGCGTCCGGCACCAAGGTCCGGCGGTGAACTGCCCAGCTCGGAGAAGATTCTGTCGGAGGACAAGTTGCAGATCGACTCCATTCGAGTGGCCCGCGCTGTCGCCCAGCGTTTCCCGGACGTGCAAACCATCGGAGGGTGGCGCCCAAAGGACAAGTTTGACGACCACCCTTCCGGCCGTGCGGTCGACATTATGATCCCGAACTTCCAGTCAGACGAAGGACGTGAGCTGGGTAATCGGATCAAGAACTACCTGTTCGAGCACCGCGAGTTTTTCAACATCGACTACATGATCTGGCGACAGATGTATATCCCGGCGCAGGGCGAGCCCAACCTGATGGCCGACCGCTTCGACCTCACACAGAATCATTTCGATCATGTGCACGTGACAACGTTTGCCAGCGGCTTCCCAGAGCCCGGACAGAAGTTTGGAACTGCACCGACGGACGGGGCCGACAACACCGACGAGACGACCGGCGCTCCGGGTGGCGGCGATTGCGGCCCGGACTTTGGGCATCGCGATCTGAACACCGGCGAGATTCCCGAAGAGCTGCGCAAGTGGATTGCGCTGGGCGGGCAGGTCTGCCGCGAGGTGGACTCACCGCTGCTCGCGGGCCTGCTCTACCAAGAATCGCAGTTCCAGGCAGGCGCAGTGTCTCCAAGGGGTGCACAGGGTTACGGCCAGTTCATGCCGGACACGTGGGCGGGGTACGGGGCAAAGGTTGATGAGAACGGTCAGATAGCCGGTCCTCCCGGATCGGGCTCTCCCACCGATCCCGCGGACGCGACGATGGCTTCCGCCCGGTATCTGTGCTGGATCGCCGACTATCAGCGCGACCGGATCGCCTCGGGCGACCTTGAGGGCGATCCGCAGACGCTCATGCTGGCCGGGTACAACGCCGGACCCGGCCATGTCGACCAGTACAACGGTCTGCCTCCCTTTGACGAGACGCACGCCTACGTGATCAAGGTGGCCGAACATGCGGCCCGCTTTGCCAACGCCTGAGCCGAGAGAAAAGAGCCATTTCATGACACGAAGTCAGAAGGTCTTGCTGGCGTTGGCGGCGGTTGTCGTGATCGTCGGGTCGATCGTCGCAGCGGTGCTGCTCAGTGGCGAGGAGGAGCTGGGCACTGACGCGCATGTGCACCTCGATCCGATCTCCACCGCAGACGAAGTCGCGGTGGCGACTATGGCGGGCACTCACACATGGACCCCTGCCGAGCAGCGATCACCGTGGGATGCCATGCACGCGATCTCAGACCGAATGACCGGGAAGATGGCCGAAGCCGCTGCTACTCGCCCGGATCCAGATCTGATCCCTGACCAGTGGCCGGCCTGGGCTCGCTCGGGCGATCGCGTCATTGGCGCGACCGAACTGGTCAGCGGACAGGACCCGGTTGCTGACGATGCGGTCACCGCCGAGCGCCTTGTGACAGTGCGACAGAAGGTGCTGCACCCCGACGGTCACACGACACCGCTGGAGAAAATCACGATCTCAGTACAGCTCGAGCGGGTCGGCCGGGACTGGAAGGTCGCCAACTTCCGCTACCGATCCATTGGATCGGACCAGTGACACCAGAACACCAATCGAGGAGGAAGTAGATATGGCTGGCAAGGATATTGCGCGGCAGTCCGACACTCGGGATCCGGGACCGGCCATAGGCCTGGGCATGTTGGGCATGGCTGCCCTGCTCGTGGTTGGTGTGTGGGCCAGTATTTCGCTCGGGGAGAAGATCACCGGCACCGGGCAAGACGTCCCCGGTAACCCGGTGGTCGCGGTCATTGACCTGATCCAGGGTCAGGTCCAGTGGACGACAGGAGCCACCATCGTCGCGGTGGCCCTGGTGGTCCTCTTCGGCGGGGTGCTGGCTCTGGTGGCGGCCATGATCGGCCGGCGTCGAGCCGGTAGGACTCGCGTGGACGGCATCACCAAGCACTTGGCGGGGCGGTCCGACATTCGCTCGTTGTCGCCCAAGTCAGTTGATCGTGCGAACCGTGACCGCGGGGAACAGATCGACGTTCCGGGCATCTTCATCGGCGAGGAGGTCTCCACCGGGCAGGAGCTGTGGGGCGGATGGGAGGACCTGCATCTGGACCTCTGGGGGCCTCGGCAGGGCAAGACCTCCAGCCGCATCATCCCGATGATTCGGCGAGCTCCAGGCATCTGCATCTCCACCTCGTGCAAGCGTGACGTGATCGAGGCGACCCTGCCTTTTCGTGAGAGTGTCGGTCGAGTGTGGGTCCTTGATCCGCAGGACAAGGCAACCGGCCTGGACACCACACGGTGGTACTTCGACCCACTCGACTTCGTGCGTCGGGATCAGTGGTGGGACGGCAACGCCGAGGAGCTGGCCGAAATTTTCAACGCGGCCTCGTCCCGAGGTGAGGCCGGGAGTGACCCGAACGCGTACTTCTATTCGCAGGCCGTGGACCTGTTGGCCTCATTGTTCTTGGCGGCGGCAATGAGGAATCGGCCCATCACTGACGTCTACGGGTGGGTGTCCAATCTTGAGGACTCCACGCCAGTAGAGATCCTGGCAGACAGCCAGTGGGCACCGCAGGCCGCTGATCTTGCGAGCAAGTATCAAGCCGAACCGCGCACCCGCTCGAACGTCTTCAGTGCAGCCAAAAACATGATCTCGTGCTTGGGTCGCCGGCAGATCGTGCGGTGGCTGACGCCGCAGGCCGGGGCCGAACGCTTCGACCCGGTCAAGTTCGCAAATTCGGACGCCGACACCCTCTATCTGGTGTCTGATGAGGAAAATCCGATCGGTCGTCCGGTCACCTCGATCATGACCGTGTCGGTGTTCAAGGCGCTGGTTGATCGTGCCGACAGCTGCCCCGGTTCGCGTCTGCCAGTCCCGGTAACTGCCGCCCTGGACGAGATCGCCAACATCGTGCGCTGGCCCCGACTGCCGGACTACTACTCGACGTTCGGTTCTCGCGGCATCATCTGCGACACCGTGCTCCAGTCCTACGCCCAGGGCGTCGAGGTGTGGGGCGAGCAGGGGATGAAGAAGCTGTGGTCGGCGGCGGCGATTGTCGTCATCGGACCAGGCCACAAGGACTACCGCTTCCTCGACGAGCTGGCCCACCTCATCGGTACGCACACTGAGCGTCAGCGCTCGATCTCGCACGGCTCGGGCGAGCGTGGCCGTTCGGTATCGACCCAAACCGTCGAGAAGCAAACCATCACCGCCGCCGAACTCGCGGCGCTGCCATTCGGACGGATGGTCGTCCTGGCCACCGGGCGCCGGCCAATGCTGGCTCGCATGATCCGGTGGGACCACCAGGATCTGCCGTCCATCGAGGAGGCGAAGTCCGCATGAGTTACCTGTTCGACAAGAAAATTCTTGCGGCCTTCGCAGATACGTTGACGGAGGTCTCAGCGGACGCGCTACCCGCGGCGGTCGCCGACGTTCTAGCGACACCGGAACTACGTAACCACCTGGCGCGCACCATCGAACGTGACGTCCAACTGTTCGCCGAGACCGAGCTCGGTGTGCCGCCCATCCTGCGGTTCACCGACGAGTTCGCCTTTTTTGACGACTACCTAAGGCTCGCTTACGAGTCGACGGGGATGAGCCAGAAGTGGTGCCCTCGCTGGTGGGCACACGGATCGGTCCGGTTCCGCATCCGGTCGATGTGGCTCGCGTACGAGTCTTTGGCTCGCCGCGATCCGGCCACCTGCGATGAGGTCTTCTTGCGCACCATCGGCGACCATCACATGCCGCTGCTCACCGGTGAGCGCTCACCGATGGTCGCGTGCAGCGCCTCGCACCAGCCAGGTAAGCCGCTGCGGTCGGCACCAATCGAACAGGTCAACCTATGAATCAGCATCCCAGCGACCACGTGGTCGCCAACCTGGTCCGCCACGCCCGCGTGGGCGCGGCAGCTAACCCCTATCCCACCCGCACTCGCCCCCTGGGCGAGCACTCTGTCCGACAGCACTCCGTCGGGTCGCTCATTGTCGAAACGGCGCGTGCTGACTCCGGTGTCGCTGAGGAGGTGGCCCAAGCTCGCCGGGAGGTAATCGCCGCGGAGCTTGAGCGCCGGCGCATGGTGCAAGCTGCGGAAGAAGCTCGCCGGCAGGCAGAGTTCGATCGTGACCAAGCCGAGCGCGACCGCGACGCTGCGGTGGAGCGAGCTCGCGAGCGCGGTGGTCCAGATCCGGACTTCCTCACACTGGCGCTGATCGCGGCAGTGACCCTGGAGATCGCCGAACACGACCTCGTTGGGGTCCTCGACACTGCGATCACTGACAACCCCGACCTGTCTGCCGAGGACTACGCCGATCTCGCCGGAGAGCGTCGCGTTGGCCTAACGCCTGACCACCTGGCGGCCGAGCTGGTCACTGCCGGGGGATCGCCGGCAGCTTCATCAGTGCCCACCACTGGCATGGGGAACCAAACCCCGGCCGACCTGCTCGCCCAGTCTGACCAGATCGCGCAGACCTCAGAAGCAGACCTCGCCGCCTCCCCATCGGCCGACACATCGGTGGAGGTTGAACAGTGATGAGTGCACCCGATTCTCACCCCGATGAGCTTCGGCAGCATTTGGCCGCTGCGTCTTAGTCAGCGCCGTGATGTCACCACAAGTCGGGGGAGGAATCGGTCGCAGGTCCCCACGGTGAGGTCTGCGCCGTGGGGGTGTCCGGGTCGCGCTCTCGTTCTGCGGCTCGGTGAGCGAGGTAAGACGCGGTGAAGTCGTCCGCGTTGGTGGCAGGTGTATCAGCGGACGCGGTAGTAAGCGTGTGGTGAGTGTCGGTCAGCCACTTGGCCAGTTCCGGGTCACCAGCGGTGGTTTCCGGTGGGGGAGTGGGCAACGTCTTGGCCACTGTGTCCGCGCGGGTTTCTACCTGCTCGCGGGTCACGTGACGTATCCGGTGGGCGATGACTGCACCAGCGGATTTCGCGGTGTCGAGGTTGTCCGTGGCGTCGGTCCACATTTCTCGGGGGTCCAGGCCTGCCAGTGCTGCTTCGGTCCAGGCGCGCGCGATCTCGGTGTGCTGGGCCGGATCAGTGTCGATGTGGTGGCCGTAGGCACGCGGGAGGGCGTCGAGGTAGGCGGGCAGGGTGGCTTCGGTGAAGGCCTGGGCGGCGAGGTCTGCGCCGTGGCGGTAGAGCTCTTCCAGCCGTGGCGGGTCGGTGGCGTCGGCGAACTCTGTGCGCAGGGTCTGGATCGCTGAGGTCTGGCGGGTGTCGCGGGACAGAACTGTGTGCAGAACCTCGGTGGCGGTCGGGGCGGCGTGGTCGCCGGCTGAGTGCATGTGTCCGTCCTCAGCCGCCGTGTCGAGGTCGGGTTCGCACACGGCGTAGACGCGGTTTTCTTTCTTTCCTCGAGTCATGGCGACGTAGAGTCCGGGCCGGTCCACGCTGGTGTCGATGACGGCGTGGGTGGTGTCGACGGTTGCGCCTTGGGAGCGGTGGATGGTGGCCGCGTAGCCGAGGTGGATACTCTTGGCCGCGTAGTCGGCGGGGATGAGCATGTCGCTGCCGGTGTTCTGGTCTTTGACCATCAGGGAGCCGTCGTGGGTCAGGCCGGTGACGGTGAATAGTTGGCCGTTGATGACGCGGCCGAGGTACTTGCTGTCGTCGGTGTAGAGCTTGGAGTTCTTGCGGGCGATGACGGTGTCGCCGACACCGACGGTGTCTCCGCGGGACACGCTCGTGGTGTGGGTGTCATCGACTATTCCTTCGGCGATTCTGCGTTCCCGGATGACCTCGTTGAGGGTGTCGACGTCCTCGTTGCGGGAGGCGATGATCAGTGACGTGCGGCCGACTTCCAGGTCGGTGAGGTAGGCCTGAACCGCGTCGGTGAGCATGGATTCGCGGTGGCCCCCGGTGACCCATCCGCGACCTGAGTACAGATCCAGAGCGTCGGTGTCGCCGACTCGCAGTCCCAGTGTTGCTTCGGCTTGTTCGGTGTCTGCGCCCATGCGCATCACCTGCTCCAGCTCCACCGTTCCTGGGGTGCGGGTGATGTCGGCGAACAGGCCACCGGAGGTCACGGCCGACAGCTGGTAGGGGTCGCCGATCAGGCGCAGTACCGCCCCGGACTCTGCCGCGATTTCGGTCAGCGCGGCGAGGTTTTCGGTGCTGGCCATGCCGGCTTCATCGACCAGGAGCATGTCGCCGGCCTTGATGTCCACGGGCAGTGCGGACAGCGTCTTGCCGGGGGCGTTGGGGTTGAGTCCGCGCCAGGTGAAGGTCAGCAGGTCGATGGTGTGAGCGGGAGCGTCAATGTCTTCGGACAGCACGCTCGCTGCGGCCGCAGACGGGGCCAGGCCGATGATGTTTCGGCCGGTGGATCGCCAGGTTTTGGAGACGATCTTCATGGATGCGGTCTTGCCGGTACCGGCCGGGCCAACCCCTGCGGCTACCAGTGTTCCCACACCCACCAGGTGCTTGGCCAGGGCCTGTTGTCCGGGGTTGAGTGACCATCCCTCGCGCTTGGTGTGCGCGGCCAGAACGTCGTCGACTGCGGCCTCGGTCGCAAGGACTGCGACCGGTGTATGGGCCGCTTCCAGCACCGCGGTTTCCGCATCGAGAACGGCGTCGGTGGTGTACTTGGCGGAGTTGGCGTGGCGGTCGATTCCGGCTCCGCGTTCGCTCATCAGAGCTGACGGAAGCACGAGCGGTTCCGGGGGAGTCAGCGGGACCGCAAGGGTGGTCATGGCGTGGTTCATCACGGCCTGGTGCGCCGCATCTAGCTCGGTGTCGGAGTCGAAGCGGTAGCCCTTGAGAACGGTCGAGACTGCGGTGTCGATGTGTGAGGCACGAAAGTGTGCGCGGGCTCCGGTGACTCTGGAGACTGCGAGTTCGGCCGCCGTCTCGGTGTGCAGCTGCGGGTCGAATACTTCACGCTCGGCCTCGGGGTCAGCGGCAGTGGACGAGGCCACGATCTGCTCGACTGCCTCCGCTCCTACACGCTCGACAGCCGCTTGCTTCCACGCTGCGCGGTGTTCGTCCAACGACTGTGCAGGCTTCTTCGCGTCGCGGGTGTCGAGGATGGCTTTCTGCCACAGGGCGTAGCCCGCTCGCTGCGAGGGCTGCCGCCCATGCTTGGCAACGTAGTCGGAGACCAGCTGCTCGTAGACCGGGCGGGCCAGGGTGCGGCGGGAGGAAAACATCTCGATCAAGCGCCGGTCGATTCCAGCGATTTCCCAGATCGGAGCCTTGTCTTGGTGCGGGTAGTGCGCGGTGAACTCCACGCCCATCCGACGGGTCAACTTGTCGTGAAGGATCGCGTCATACCGGGCAGAAATGGCTTGGTTCATCTGGTGGATCGCTCGAGAATCAAGCGACAGCCAGCGCCCATCCGGGCCTTGCACTTTGTTGGCAAGGAGCACGTGCGAGTGCAGGTCCGGGTCGCCGCCTCGAGTGTCGAAGTGGGTGAACTCTGAGGCGATGATTCCTCGGGTCTTGACCTGCTCGATGCCGTTGGTCCCGATGCGCGTGTAGACGGCATTGTCTTCGGCCCAGGCCAGTGCTTCTGCGACTGCTTCGTGATGAAGTGCGGCGATCTTGGACGACGTCTGCTCGTCGGCAAGCGCCCACAGGACGCTGACACTTTTCACCGGAGAGAACGTGAAGTCGAACCCGGCCACGGCCTGCCGAACCTGGTCGCGTTCGCGGTTGATCCAGGCTATGACGTCCTTGCCGGAGGCGTGTTCGTAGCCGAACTTTTCGGTGTAGAACGGCCGGCCAACCTGCTCGGCGATTTCGCTTCGCTCGGCTGTGGTGGGGCGGCGTTTCTCGGTTTTGAGGAATGTCCGCTCGGCGGCGGCGATCGCGTCCAGGACGTCGACGCCACCGGTATAGAGCCGGAAGGATCGGCCGAGTTTGCAGTCGGCCAATGCGGCCCCGGCGAGCATCTTCTCGTCGGTGTCCGGGTGTAGACCTTCGCCATACAGTGCGGCCATCTGCGCTTCGGTGACGACTGCTCCTGCGGTGGCGGATTCCGATCCCAGACCGTCGAGTCCTGAGCCGATCCACTGTCCTGGTGGGGTGCCTTTGGCGGCGTAGTAGTCAGACAGGGACTTGCCTTGGGGGTCGGCGTCGTGGGTGGCCACCGAGCGCAGCAGGTACTGGTATCCAGTGCCCGCGTGTACTGCCCGGAGGGTCATCACGATCATCAGCCTATGCGGTCTGGAGTGGTGCGTCTACGCGCCACGGGCCGCAGGCTTGTGACCAGCTAATTTCCCTGCGACATTGGTAATGCCTACTGTGTGTGGCTGTTCGAGACGAGCGAAGGCGAGAATCAAGGAGCACGGAACGTGCGACAGGATTGGTGACGCACAGTGACCGTGGAAGCGGGATAGGTGAGGCGATGGGATGGTTGAGCATTGCAGCACGGAACGTGGGGCAATAAGCTCGGAGTCATGGTGGCTACCAAGACTGACTCCCGTTCACAGACTGCGAGAGCTCGCGCCCGTCAGGCGATGGCTGACGAGCTGGAGCGAGCACGCAAGCGCGAGGCGAAGCTCGTCGCGGTGTTCTCAGCGATCGACGCCCGCGATGACGCACAGGTCGCCCTCGGCGAAGCGCTGATTGAGCTTCGAGACCTTGGCGTTGCGCAGGCTGATCTGGCGGAGATGACCGGACTGTCGGCCCGCGAAGTTGGTGCAGCGGTCCGCAGCGCAAAGGACAACGAGACTGCGACCGATGACGCGGCCAGCAATGACGCCGCGGCGGTGGATCAGGCCACTACGGACACCAGCGGTGACCAGCACCAGTGAGTGCCCGAACGGGAGGCGTTTTGAGGACATTCCTCTACCTGGAATGGACCTCGACCGCCGACGTCCGCCTGCTCCGCCGCGGTCCCGGCCATACGACTCAACGCTTGCCCCAACTGATGCGGCGATAGCGGCATTTGACTCACGCGTCGTACGCGCTCCGGGCAATGGATGCCACATCTGGACCGGCGCCATCTCCGACGGGTACGGAAGAATCAGCTGGCGAAGAGACGGCGTCAGCCGAACCGAGTACGCGCACCGATTCGCCCTCCTGGTCGCCGGCCAGCTGACCGCCGACACAATCGGTGAGCACCGTTGCAACGAACCACTATGCGTGCGCGTGGACCCAAATCACCTGATCGCCTCAACCCAATCGGCCAACCTTCTCTATGCCGTCGCCTGCGGTCGGACCGGAATCATCCGCAGCGCCGACGAGAGGCACGACCGCCACGCCCGGTCCCTCGCCGTGCGCGACGCGGTCGCCGGCGGATGGGACCCACACGCCTACGCCCGCGCCTGCGGCAACACCGCACCACTCTCCGAGCCCCCACTGTTCTAGACTCACCCACACACGCCTACGACTGTGGCCCCACCAATCGGTGGGGCCACAGTCGTATCGCTCGGGTTGAGAAGTGTCAGCGCACCGTCACCAGACGCCGCTCACGGCGCAACTGCCAGTAGCGCGGAATCGTCCACCGCAGCGGCGTCTTGTCAATCACCAGCAGCGCCAGACGCGACCGGTAATTCACGTCGTTGCGGACCGCGAACGACCAGTGGCCGACGAACCATGCCACCATTCCCAAGGCCATCACGGTCGGAGCCCAGGAGCTCGACTGCATCACGCCACAGAACCCGATTACGGCACAGATGCCGCCGAGGCCGCGTGCCAGCGGTGGCACCAGAAGCGACGCCACCGCGACGACCGCCACGGCCTGGATTGCGGTCTGCGGATCCCACATGATGCCCTCCTGGTTTACAGTTCCGCTCGGATCTCTTCGAGCACTCTGGGGAACTCCTCGGCTGAAACTGCGAAGTCGTATCTAAGACGATCAACCGCGTCGGCTTCCGAGTAGCCCAGTGCCTCGAGCTGGTGCTTACTCCGGAACACCAGCGCCGTCATGAGCTTCTCCCCCATCGACCACGCAGCGTCGGGCTCACCGCCGTTGACCTTCGCTTCCCTGGCCCGCTCGACGGCCCGGGACAGCGCTTCCTCCTGCCGGCCAGAACGGTCCAGCATTTCAGCGATCAGTTCCTCGCGGTTCATTCGCAGCCCTTCCCAGATTTCGTGCTCTCGACACACACTCTGCCCGACAGGTCCGACATCAAACGCAAGAAGCACCATCCCGCTAGTGACGTTGCTGTGCGCATCAAGCGTCAGCCCAAATCCCGCTTTTCCCAACGTCGCATCAGCTCCGCGACACAGACCCCGCCACAACCCCCGGCAACGATTGAGAGGGCGATCAACGCCACCACCAGCCAGCCGCTAAGACTTCCAAGACAAACCACCACCACGCCAACAACCCCACACACTGCACCACCAACGATCCACCGCAGCGTGGGCTCGTTGCGCCGATAGCGCTTCCCCATTACGTCCATCGCCTCACACGCCAAGAACCAAGCGAGCGGTGCACTGAAGGCGACTCCCCCGATCAGCATCAGGATCGATCCCAGCCCATTCATTGCCGAATCAATAGTCGCATTAGCCGTATCCATCAGTGGTTCCCTCCAGTTTTTCAGTGTCGCGTTAGACGATCCTCCATCACGACGCACCTAGAGGGGCATGACCGGAAGGCTCCGAGCCAGTCCGGTCGTCCCGTAGACACGTCGCACCAGCGAGTTGCGTTGAGCAGGATCATTCGCGACAGAGGACTGAAGTTATCGGTACAGGTCGCCCCAAAGCGCTGCCCATTGCTCGGGGCGAAGATCACGTGGAAGGGCGCGTGAGTTGATTTCTGCTTTCCTCAGCGTGTCTCGGATGTGGTTGCGCGGCGCTCGTGTGGCCCGCTGCACGATGCGCTCAAGACTTCCGCCGCGGCCGGTGAATATCGCGCGCACGAACCGCTCGTACGCATGTCGTTCCACAACGGGAACCAATGGAGTGGGGCGGCGGATGATGTGGATAATGCCACCGTCCACGCCTGGCCTCGGATGGAAGGCCGTGGATGGCACGCGTCCGTGCAGGGCGAAAGTGAACCAGGGTGCGGTCTGAGCAGTCAGCAATGTGGAGCCCCCGACGCCGGCACGTCTGCGAGCCACTTCCCATTGGGTGAGCAGCACAGCCTGCTGCCACGTCCCGGTGGTGAGCAGCCGGCGCAGGATCGGCGTCGTGATGTGGAACGGAACGTTTCCAACGATTACCGGGGTGGTGAGCGGGTAAGCGAGGACGTCGGCCCGTTTGACCACCACACCGGGCATGCGCTGGCGCAGCTTAGCAACCCGGTGCTCGTCGATGTCGATCGCGGTAAGCGGCCTCTGAAGGCGTGCCAGGTGCCGAGTAAGTGCGCCACTGCCGGAACCGATTTCTAGAATCGGCCCCTGCGTAGCTGCGACGATTGCGGCAATCTTTTCGAGGGTGGGGCCATGAACGAGAAAGTTCTGGCCAAGTTCGTGTCGGCCGCCATGGGTTGAACGGGGCATGATCGCGCTCCAAGAATTGAACGGGAGCGCCTCGAGAACAGGCAGGTCAAGACCGAGAAAGTGGGTACGCAGAGGTGCCGTTCCGAGACGCATGAGGTCTCTCGGACGGACGACGCGCTAAAGCGTTCAGCGAAGCGCGCCGTCAGGCGCGGCGGTCGCGAACAGCAAGCGAGTACGCCGCAACGTACCCGCAAATCAAATTGCCCATGAACGAAAACATAGCAGCATCCGTCGGCGTGTCCACGGTCGGCGCCAAACGGACAACACGACCGGCCTTGCCGTCTCTTCTACCTACAGCTTTGCTAGACATCAGATGACCACCCGCGCACATGTCCATTTCGCGCCTGCTCGTTGGACTTGCGTTGGAGGCTCACTTCTTACTAGGTCGTCTCGACACAAGGCCGCTGTGCGGATCGACTTAGCAGGGACTTGGTGTCGTACCCAGATGACACAGTGACCAGAACGGCGGGCCCCCGCCTTGCCGCCGTGCATTCACTCCCCACGAAGAAGGAGATGCAAGATGCCTGGAATCACGTTCAACGCAGAGCGGGTACTCCGGTGGTTAATCGACCAGCCAGGACAGCGAGCCAGCACGCTTCCTGACGAAGTGGTTCCCCCTTCACTCGCGGAGACCGTTTACAGCGAGCTTCAACTTGCCGATCTAGTCCACGCCACCCTGACCCTAGATGGTCAATTCGACTTCATTCTGACTACGCGTGGCCGTGTAGAAGCCAACCGGATGCGCGAGAGCTACCGCTCTTCACTTGCGCAAAGGTGGGTTTTGGAGTGGCTGGCGGCCCATCCCGAGACATCCCCAGAAGCGCTGATGAAGAGTGGGGGCGCTGCGGACTTCACCGGACCGCTCTCCGCGCGAGAGGTCAGTCTGGCAGTCGAGGAACTCGAGTCAGGCGGTTACCTCGAAGGGACCAAAGCCTGGGGTGGATCAATGATCCGAGCGCGTCTGACCGCAGCGGGCCATCGACTCCTTAGAAACCAGATGAGCCTCGACCAGGTTCAACTTTCCGGAGGAATGACGACTATGAACGTTTCGGCTGACAACTATGGAACCCAACATATTGGGAACCAGGCGATTGGCGGACAGGGCCACTCGATGACTGTCCATTTCGGCTCTGAGGTGTCGGTAGATGACATCCTGGCGGCACTGAGCCAGTTCCGGAGTCACGTTGAAGACGCTGACCTGCCGGCGGACGAGAAGCAAGATCTGCTCGAGGAGATTGGGGCGATCGAGAGCCGCGGACCTAGGCGTGGCATTGAGTGGGTCAGGGCTCAGCTCAATGCGTTGAGCACCGCTGTCTCAGGCACGCTGGGGTCGGAGAGCGCAGAACTGCTTGTACGCATGATCTCGGAGTCGTAAAGCTCTCCGACACTGCTCGCCCTTCGCCGCAGGTTAGCTACGGCGTTTCACTGGTGGTCCCTTCGCCAGCTCTCTGGAGAGCTCGATAGAGCGTCGATCGACCCACTCCTAGGTCTCGGGCTATTGCCGACGGCCCCTCCCCCGCTTCGACGCGGGCGCGGGCCCTGTCGATCTGCTCGTCGGTCAGGACGCGTTTGCGTCCCTTGTACTTGCCCTTTGCTTTGGCGATGGCGATGCCCTCAGCTTGGCGTTCACGAATGATCGCGCGTTCGAACTCGGCGAACGCCCCGAGCAGCGAGAGCATCAGATCGGCGCGAGGATCCTGGGCACCAGCAGCGTAAGTGGCCCGCTCATGGACGAATTCCACGCTCGCGCCCTTCGCGGTGATCTCGCCGACGATCTGCTTGAGGTCGACCAGGGAACGAGCGAGTCGGTCCATCGACGCAACAACTAGCTCGTCACCATCTCGCAGGTACCTGATGCACTCGGCGAGCTTCACCCGCTCGGCACGAGAGCGGGCGGACTGTTTCTCGACGTAGACCCGGTCGCACTCCCCCACCGCCTCGAGCTGACGCGCCTCGTTCTGATCCGCGGCCGACACCCGCACGTACGCCACTCGCTGTCCACGCGGACGCGAGGCCCGGCGAGCTGGCTTCGGCTTCGGCTCCGGTTTCCCTTCGATGATGTTTTCCGAGTCCGTCGACTCCACCCGAAAGTTCCAGCCCAGCTCGTCCCGGCGACGAAAGCGGGTCCGCACGCTCCCGCGGCTGACGATGAGCACCTCCTCGCCACCGTCACCCGAACGGTTGAGTAACGTCCCGATTCGATCAGCCATGAGGAGACCCTTTCGTCGGGAATCTGTATCAATAGATCCTAGACCCCACGGGAAGGTGTTTCATAAGTACCGAACTAGACCCTGTGACACAGCAGCGATGGTTGGCGGCATGCCGTCCCGCACGGGTGTACCTCAAAGCAACAGGTGCTCGCTAGACGGGAACGCAGCACTAAGAGTTCGGTCCTTCGACCACGGCGCTTCGAAGACGATCGGGGAACGTTGACTCTCGAGCGGTTGAGTTATGCACTTTGTTAAGCGTGTCAGCTATCCCGGTCGCAACGGATTACATCGAGGTGCCAGGAGGCGAGGCCGATCACGCCGGCGACCCTTTCCAAAGTGGTCGTGGTGATTCGAGATCGGCCGGCAACGCGCGGGCCCATGCCGAGCGCCTGGAGTCCGTCATCGGCGGTATACGGCCAGGCGTGCATGACGCCATTCCGCATGTCGA
>NZ_JAUNRW010000094.1 GCF_030535495.1 Corynebacterium sp. | reverse complement strand
GAACTTAGATGGTGACGCCGCGCTCCGCGAACCACGGCACCGGATCGACAGCGCCGGCGCCGCCCGGGTGGATCTCGAAGTGGAGGTGGGAACCGGTGGAGAAACCGCGGTTGCCCATACCGGCGATCTTCTGACCGGCGGTGACGTGGTCACCGGTGACCACGTCAAGGGTCTCCATGTGGCCGTAGAGGGAGATGGTGCCGTCCTCGTGCTGGATGCGGATCCAGTTGCCGTAGCCGGAGGCCGGGCCGGAGTCGACGACGACACCGTCCATGACGGCGAGGATCGGGGTGCCCACGGCGTTGGCGATGTCGATGCCGGCGTGCAGGGTGCCCCAGCGCGGGCCGAAGCCGGAGGTGAAGGCACCCTCGGCCGGCTTGACGACGGACGGGGCACGCAGCGCCTTGTCCTGCTCGGCGCGCACACCGGCGAACTGCACGGCGGTGGTGAGCTGCTGCTGGATGTAGTCGGCCGGCTTGTGCTCGGCGATGGCCAGGATCTGCGGGGCTGCCTCGGCGATCTGGGTACCGAGGTCGGAGGCGTTGGCTGCGAGCTCGTACTCCGGGGTGGCGGCGACGGTGGCCTCCACCTCGTTGTTCTGCGCCTGGATCTGAGCGGCCGCGGCACCGCCGATGCCGGCGGTGGAGACGGCGCCGGTGGCGACCGTGACGAGGGCGATGCGACCCTTGGTGGTCTGCGAGGTGGTGATCTTGCGGTGCTTACCTCGGCTCGACCGCTCAGTCGTCATTCGCATGAAGCCTTCTTCCGTCGTTCGCCACATCTGCCCGGTTATGAGTTTGTGACCCCTTTGTTACCTACGCTCGGTAACGATAGCGTCTCAATTCCGAGGAGGCAACCGATCCCCTGCAATCCGTACTTCATCGGACGATGCCCCAGAAGTGTTACATCCGCCCCGACGGCGGACGCGCCACCACGATCCCGGCGACCCAGCGTGGCACAGTGGGGACGTGATGAGCAAGAAGACCAGTCCTCAGTCCCGGCCCGGTCGGCGTCCGCGGAAGATTCGTGCCGGCGGAGCTTCCGCAGGTAGTACCGCTGTAAGCGCTCGCCCCCACCGTGCCGGGGAGACGCAGCCGGCACCCGCGCCCACCGGGCTCTGGGGCCGGATGCGGCGGTACGTGCCCGTGGTGGCCGTGCCTCATCTCGTGATCGTCCTGGCCATCATCGCGATCGCGCTCACCGGCCTGCTTGTGACACGAACCACACTGGCGGCGCTGCCTGCCACCATCGCTCAGCTGTGGCTGGCGCTCAACCTGGCCCCGGTCAGTGCGAGCGGAACCACGCTCGGGGTACTGCCGCTCCTGCCGACCATCGGGCTGGTGGCGCTCGTGGCGCGCCGCATCCGTGCGGCCGTGCGCGACCGGATCAGCATGGCGGACCTTTTGGTCCTCACCGTGGCCACACTCCTCATTCCCCTCGTGCTCACCCTCATCGCGGCCGGCATGATGTGGGATGCTGGCCGCGTCTTCGATGTCGGCACCCCGCCGCTGGGACATGCCGTTGCCCGCACTCTCCTCGTCCATGTCCTGGCTCTGGCCATCGGCATGGGGGGACGGCTGTGGAAGGCGGTGCTGCGTCGTTACAACGCGCCGGACTGGATCGTCGACGCCGTCATCGCCGCCACCCGTATTCTCTCGTACCTGTCCGCCGGAGCACTTCTTCTGCTGATCGGGCTCGTGGTCGGAGGGTGGGCCCGCCAGGAGGAGGTCGCCTCCCTGTACAACTCCGGACTCGGAGTCGCGGGGGCGGCGGTGATCAGTCTGCTGTACCTGCCGAACGCGGTCATGGCCGCGTTCATGGTGATGATGGGTTCGGAGTTCCACATCGGACAGGCGTCCCTGTCGCTCTACGCCATCGATCTCACCCCCTTGCCGCCGCTGCCCCTGCTGGCCCTTATTCCTACCTGGGTCCACCCATGGTCGATTCTGCTGCTGCTGGTCACCTCCATGGCGGTGGCGTATGTCCTGGGAGGGGTGCGTTTCACCGTGGTCCAGACTCTCGTCTCCGCCGTCGCGATGGCCGTGCTGATCCTCGTGCTCAGCTACCTCACCACCGGCCAGGTCGGGTACCTGGGAACGGCCGGACCCATGGCCTGGCTGAGTGCGGGTCTCTCCTTCGCCTGGACGGCGGGTATCGGAGTCACCGCCGCACTCGTCGGCAAGCTGGCGGACCGTCGGAAGGCGACGACCGCCGCTGACACTGAAGCGGAACCCAAGCCTGACTCCGATCCTGAGACCGAACCGGAAGGGGAGGTGGCTGTGACAGACGAGGAAGACATCGTGGACGGCGAGGTCGTCACGGATGAGGACATGGAGCCGGAGCCGGAGACGGAGGCGGAAACCGTGGCCGAGGCTGAGGCTGACACGGAAGATACGGACGACGCGGTAGATACGGAAGAAATGGAAGAAACGGAAACCGCAGAGACCCCAGAAGCCCCTGAAGCCCCTGAAGTCCCAGATTCCGGGGATGTGGACGAGATGGAGAAAGAAGCCGACCCCAAGGACTAAGATCAGACGGGTGACTTCCCCCCGTGATCCACTCAATGTCGTCGTGCTCGTGTCCGGTAGCGGAACATTGCTGCAGTCGATCCTGGATAACCAGGGCGAACGCTACCGGGTGAGCCTCGTCATCGCGGATGTGGAGTGCGCGGCGCTGGCACGTGCGGACAAGGCGGGCGTCGATACGCGGGTCGTGGAACTCGGCGCTGACCGGGCGGCCTGGAATGTCACTCTCGCGGACGTCATCGCGGAAGGCGAACCCGGGGTCATCGTGTCCGCCGGGTTCATGAAGATTCTCGGTGCGGGCGTGCTCGACCGTTTCGGCGGTTCCATCATCAACACCCATCCGGCGCTGCTGCCGTCGTTCCCGGGGGCGCATGCCGTCCGTGACGCGCTCGCGTACGGGGTGAAAGTCACCGGTTCCACGGTCCATTACATTGATGCGGGCGTGGACACAGGCCCGATCATCGCTCAGCAGGCGGTCGATGTGGCACCGGAGGACACCGAAAGCTCCCTCCACGAGCGAATCAAGAAGATTGAACGAGAGCTCATTGTGTCGGTGTTGCGGTCGGCAAGCATCGACGAAACCAACAGGAAGGTTGAGTTCATCCATGAGTGATGATCGCAAGGTAGTAAAGCGCGCACTGATCAGCGTGTACGACAAGACCGGGCTCGAGGGCCTGGCGCAGTCACTGCACGCGGCCGACGTGGAGATCGTCTCCACCGGCTCCACCGCCGCGACGATCGCGGATCTGGGCATCCCGGTCACCCCGGTGGAAAAGCTCACCGGCTTCCCCGAGTGCCTGGAAGGTCGCGTGAAGACCCTCCACCCGAAGGTCCACGCCGGCATCCTCGCTGACACCCGCAAGAGCGATCACCTCGAGCAACTCGCTGACCTTGGCGTCGAGCCCTTCCAGCTGGTCGTGGTCAACCTCTATCCCTTCACCGAGACCGTCGCCTCCGGCGCCGATTTCGATGCCTGCGTCGAGCAGATCGACATCGGCGGGCCCTCCATGGTCCGCGCCTCGGCCAAGAACCACCCGTCTGTCGCGGTCGTCGTCGACCCGGCCCGTTACGACGACGTCGCCACGGCCCTGCAGGAGGGTGGCTTCACCCGGGCACAGCGCACCCGCCTGGCTCTCGACGCCTTCCGCCACACCGCCGCCTACGACGTCGCCGTCGCCACCTGGCTCGGTGAGCAGGCCGCCGAGGAAGGCGAGTTCCCGAGCTGGGTCGGCTCCTCCCACGAGCTGACCGCCACCCTGCGCTACGGCGAGAACCCGCACCAGGCCGCCGCCCTCTACGCCGACAAGGGTGCCGGTGGCCTGGCCAACGCCGAGCAGCTGCACGGCAAGGAGATGAGCTACAACAACTACCAGGATGCCGAGGCCGCGTGGCGCGCCGCCTGGGACCATGAGCGGGCGTGTGTCGCGATCATCAAGCACGCCAACCCCTGTGGCATCGCCGTGTCCGACACCTCCATCGCGGACGCCCACCGCCGCGCCCACGCCTGCGACCCCATGTCCGCCTTCGGTGGCGTCATCGCCGCGAACCGCGAGGTCACCGTGGCCATGGCCGAGCAGGTCGCCGACATCTTCACCGAGGTCATCATCGCCCCGTCCTATGCGGGTGGTGCCGTCGACGTCCTGGCCCGCAAGAAGAACATCCGCGTCCTGCAGGCGGAGCCGCTGGCGCGCACCGGGCTGGAGGTCAAGGAGATCTCCGGCGGTGTCCTGGTCCAGGAGCGCGACACCCTGCAGGCCGAGGGCGATCTGGCCGCCAACTGGACGCTGGCCGCCGGTGAGGCCGTCTCCGAGCAGGTGCTCGCTGACCTGCAGTTCGCCTGGACCGCCGTGCGTGCGGTCAAGTCGAACGCCATCCTCATCTCCCGCGACTCCGCCACCGTCGGTGTGGGCATGGGGCAGGTCAACCGCGTCGACTCCGCCAAGCTGGCCGTCGAGCGCGCCAACACCCTCGCCCAGGGTGCGAACCGCACCACGGGCGCCGTCGCCGCCTCGGACGCCTTCTTCCCGTTTGCGGACGGCTTCGAGGTGCTTGCCGACGCCGGCGTCAAGGCCGTCGTCTCCCCGGGCGGTTCCATCCGTGACGACGAGGTCATCGCCGCCGCCGAGAAGGCCGGGGTGACGATGTACTTCACCGGCGCCCGCCACTTCGCGCACTAGCGCCGACATCGAGATCATGACCTCCCCGTTCGGCCCCGCCCTCCTTTTCGCCCCCGCCCACCGTCCCGAGCTCATCCCCAAGGCCTACGCCCGTGCGGACACGGTCATCGTCGACCTGGAGGATGGCGCCGGGGCAGGTGAGGACGCCGCACTTCGGACCGCCGTCCGAGCTGCTGATCTTGACGTGGGGCGCACCATTCTGCGCACCGTGGGCCCGGAGTCGCCGTCATTTCGTGACGACGTCGCCCTCGCCCGGGAACTCGGCCTGCACACCATCATGATCCCCAAGGTGGGTGCAGCGCTGCCCGAGGGCCTGCAGGGACTCGATGTCATCGCCATGATCGAGACCCCGCAGGCACTGGTGAACATCGCTTCCATCGTCGGACGGGAGGAGGTGGTGGGGCTGTTCTGGGGAGCAGAGGACCTCATCACCCTCCTCGGTGGCACCCACTCGCGCCGGCAGCCGGACGAGGCGAACGCCGGGGACTACCGCGATGTCATCCGGCAGGCCCGCTCCCAGGTACTCATTCACGCCGCGGCGGCAGGGAAGTTCGCGGTCGATGCCATCCACGCCGACTTCCGCGACGACGCGGGGCAGTTCGCGGAGGCCCTCGATGCCGCGCGTTCCGGATTCGCCGGCACCGCCTGTATCCATCCTGCACAGGTGGACACGGTGCGCCGCGCCTACCGGCCGGAGGCCGAGCAGGTGGAGTGGGCGCAGGCCGTCGTCGACGGCGCGACGCGCCATTCCGGGGCCTTCCAGGTCGACGGCATGATGATTGACGCCCCGCTGATCGCCCAGGCTAAGCGCATTCTCTCCCGCCTGGACTGATCTCCGTTACTCCCCGATGAGCTCGAGGGTCCGTTCGATCCGGTCGGCCGGGAGTTCGGCGTGGAGGACATCGAGGGCGGCGTCGGCAAGCATGACCGCAATGGCGGGCAGTTCCGTGTCCGACAACTCGGCCGGGATGGTGCCGTCGTTGTCGCGCATCTCGATGACGGACAGGGCGATGTGGAAGGGCAGATCCACCCGCGGATCGTCCTCGCCCACCAGGGCGGCGGACAGGGAACGGAAGAGGTCCCGCAGCTCCGTGCGCTGGGTGTGGTACTCGGCGAACTCCTCCGAGGCCGCAACCGGAAGCTGGTACAGGCGGCCGATGTTCCACCGGGTGGCCAGCAGCAGGCGGGCTTCGGCGGCGACCAGGGCCCACAGGCGCAGGGCGGGGGAGGCATCGGACTCGCCGAGTACATCCGCCAGTTCCGTGGAAGGCTCGATCGTCGAGGTCAGCAGCGTCAGGAAGATCTCGGTCTTCGAGGGGAAGTGGTAGTACAGCGACGCCTGGCGGATACCCACCGCGTCCGCGATCTGGTGCGTCGAGGTGGACGCGAAACCCTGGGTGGTGAACAGCTCCGCGGAGGCGTCGAGAATCTCCTCGCGCGCCGTCGCACCACGACGGCGCGGACTGTTCTTACGTGGTCGTCCCACTGCACGTGCCATGCGGATCGTGCTCCTTCCTGCGGGTTTTGGTTCGTCTAAAGATAGCAGCGTCAGCTGACAGGGATGTCGTGACGTCCCGCGATGGACCGCAACGCCACAGAGACCAGGCGCGCCGCGGCCCCGTAGGCACTGCGGTCCAGCGACGGCAGCGAGCGCATGGAGGTGTCGGCGTCCCAGGCGTTGAAGCGCCAACGCCGCAGCTCCAGTGCCAGTCCGGTGTCCCACGTCTGGTTGAGCGCCTGCGCCTCATCCTCGGTGAGCACCCCCTGCGCCTGCGCCTGGGTGAGACGGTGGTGGGTATCGCCGTCGGTCGTGCCGGCCAGCAGCCCCGCCCAGCGGGCGACCTCCACGACGGGGTCGATGAGGGTGCCCTGGACATCGACCGGAGTCGAGTAGTCGGGCAGCCCGTCCGCCAGACGCAGCGTCGGCGGCAGATGGCGGACCGAGGGCTCGATGAGCAGTTCCGCCAGGGCCGGATCACGGAGGAATCCCGTGTCGACGAACATGGCGACCTTCCGGTGATCGCCCTCCCGGGCGGCCGCCTCCGCCCGCGCCTCCCACTCCCGGTCGGTGCCCGGATCCTCCAGATCCACCACCGTCAGGTCCATCCCCTCGACGAACTGGCGCAGGCGCTTGTTGCCCTCGGGGCTGGCGCCGATGATGATCCAGGAGAGAGGATCGGTGGGCAGTGCGTCCAGGCGGGCGACGGGACCGGTGAACACCAGGCGGGCACCGTCGACAAGCTCGGTGACGGCGGGGCTGTCGGCCCACTCCTGCAGGGTGCGGGAGTACCAGATACCCAGGTCCACGGCGGTCTCACCGTGATCGAGGGCGTTGCGGAACAGCTCCTGCGCCTCGGCGAGGATGCCGCGCGCCATGGCGGGGGAGGAGGCGCCGCGGGCTTCGGTGGTCAGTTCGTGCAGGGAGACGTGCATGAGGCAAAAATACCAGGACGGGAGGAGGAGACGAGACAGCACCGCCCGCCACCGAGTGATCTCGGGGCGGGCGGTGCTGAAAAGTACTTCTACCGTGTCACACAGCCAGCGGCAAAAGTGCGCTGTTGTGACTGCGTCCTGTCAACCGGTTTAGCGGCTGGTGAACGGCAGGAGGGCCATCTCGCGTGCGTTCTTCACGGCGGTGGCGACCTGACGCTGCTGCTGCGGGGTCAGGCCGGTGACGCGGCGGGAACGGATCTTGTGGCGGTCAGAGATGAACAGACGAAGGGTCTTGACGTCCTTGTAGTCCACCTTCTCAATGCCTTCGGCCTTGAGCGGGTTCTTCTTGGGGCGGCGGGACTGCTCCATCCGCTGCTTACGGGGGTTGGTGCGCTTCATGTTGGCCACTCCTTACCAGCTGGACTTACGGACGCCCGGCAGCTCACCACGGTGAGCCATCTCGCGCATGCGGACACGGGACAGACCGAACTTGCGGAGGAATCCGCGGGGACGACCATCGTGGGCGTCGCGGTTACGCACGCGCACCGGGGAGGCGTCGCGCGGCTGACGGTTGAGCTCGAACTGTGCGTCCAGGCGGTCCTCGTCAGAGGTGTTCGGGTTAGAGATGATGGCCTTGAGCTCGGCGCGACGCTCCGCGTAGCGGGCGACGATGTCCTTGCGCTGCTCATTCTTGGCGATCTTGGACTTCTTAGCCATAGATTATCGCTCCTCGCGGAATTCGACGTGCTTGCGGGCGATCGGATCGA
>NZ_JAUNRW010000093.1 GCF_030535495.1 Corynebacterium sp. | reverse complement strand
AGACCGTCGAGTACCACCTCACGCGCGTGTACCGGAAGCTCGGCGTGCGCACGAGAAACGAGCTGCCGAGGGTGCTGGACGAGTTGTAGCGGGCGGATTTTGATTCACTTGGGTGACCTGGGTGACGCGCAGAAAAAAGGCGAGTACACAGGCGGAATCGAAGCTTCGCTCCCCACCTGCTGGGTGGCATTCGGATCCAGCCCCGGGCGCATCATTAGCCTTGGCCAATCTCAGTTGTTAGCGTCGAAGAGCGGCCTAAACACGCCGCTGTCCCGGTCGCCCTGCAGGCGACCGGGACAAACGACCACCTCAGAGGTATTCGAACCATGAGATTTCGCTACACGCTTTTCCCCTCCCCTCGTCGTCGCGGTGCTGACAGCTGGTCTCCCCGCCCCCGCGTTCGCTGAACCAGGCAGTTCAATGTCTTCCTCCTCGGCTCAGCAGAAGACTGACGATTCCGCTCAAGAGACCCCGGCTTCCGAGTTTGGAGGTGTCGAGCTCACTGCCCTGAACGGAAACAAGGTGGAGGCATATTTGATCTCCGCTGATTACGTCGAAGGACAGCAACAGTTCGTTTACGAGCTCCGCGACCACCGGGCGGTCAATGCAGGTCACGGCCACGTTCAGGTGAAGAACGAGGCAGGGGAGATTGTCGGATCTTTCGAGAGCGGTCTCACCTCCATGCCTGACGGCCGTCAAGTGGATATTTCAGTCGAGGCAGACGAGGCGAACCGTCTGCACATTACATCAGCCCTGGTGGGCCCGCAGCCGCGGGCAAACCCTGTCAGCTGCGCTGCGGCCGGCTGGGCTACCGTCGCCCAGTATCGCAATCTCTTCCGTCCCGGCCATCCCGCATGGATGGCTGCTCAAGGAATGGGATTTCTCGCCCTGTACGGCTACTCCGTCCTCAGCTGTACCCCCAGGTAGTGCTGCCTTATGACGTCACGTTCACATAAACCACGATCCCTGCCCTATCTGGAAATCATCGGGATCGTCCTGAGTCTCGTCGCCAGTTTCAGGGATCCACTGTTTCTCGTGGTCGCTTTGTGGCTTCTTCTCATAGCGATCCGGCCGTGGGAACGAATCCCCCGGAAGTCTGACAGCACATCCACCTCGTCTCACTAGAGCGCTCCTGCAGGTGAACGGATCGACCCGATCTTCATTTGCTCGACATTCGGACTCGAGTATTGGTACGCGTACGGGGCGAGGTGAGGATGTGTGCGTCGGTGCCACAAGCGGCTGACTTCAACTCCGGCTTGCCTCAAACAGGCCGATGGAGGTCTCAGATAGCTTCGGTACCGTGGAAGCGACCCCCTCCCCCACCCACCAGGAGTCGCATAACCATGTTCGACCTGAACAAACAGACCGCCATCGTCACCGGAGGAGCCGCCGGCATCGGCCGCGGCATCGTCGAATCGCTCCGCGAGGCCGGAGCAAACGTCGTCATCGCCGACCTCGACCTGGCCGCCGCCGAGGCGACCGCCGCCGAGACCGGGTCTCATGCCCGTGAGCTCAACGTCACTGACCGCGACCAGGTCCGCGCCGTGTTCAAGGACGTCGCCGAAGAGTTCGGCGGCATCCGGATCTTGTGTTCCAACGCCGGCGTCTTCCCGCAGGCCACCCTCGACGAGCTGGACGACGACAAGTGGAACCAGATGTTCGACATCAACACCCGCGGCACGTTCGTCGTCGTGCAGGAGGTGCTGCCCTACATGCGGAAGGAACGCTACGGGCGCATCGTCATCACCACCTCGATCACCGGCTCCCACACCGGCTACCCCGGCTGGTCCCACTACGGTGCCTCCAAGGCCGCGCAGCAGGGCTTCATGCGCGGCGCCGCCCTGGAAATCGCCCGCGACGGCATCACCATCAACGGTGTCCTCCCCGGCAACATCCTCACCGACGGCCTCAAGGCCCAGGGCGAGGAGTACCTGGCACAGATGGCCCGCGGCATCCCCGCCCTGCGCCTCGGTGACCCCCGGGACATCGGCAACGCCGCGGCCTTCCTGGCCACCCGCGAGGCCGGTTACATCACCGGCCAGACGCTGGTCGTCGACGGCGGGCAAATTCTGCCCGAGTCCCCGGAGGCGATCCTGCCGCCGCACGAGGGATAAGCGGCGGAACCGATCCGGTCCGACCGGCCAGGGATCGACATCGACTGCCCTAAAGACAAATCACGGCAGGCAGACCCTCCACGGAAAGATCAAGTAGATTGCCCGGGCAGTCCACCCGGCAGTCGCCCGATCCATAGCCTGACCTCTAGCTGGTGATAACCATGGCCCCACGGGGGTTCGCTTCGCTTAGATAAGGCCGATGAGATGCGCTGCTGCACGCCGTGCCTGGATCAGCTGTGTGGAGGAGATACTCTCGTGCCCGTACTCAGCCCGGGTCTTCAAGGACAACAGCAACTCGAGTTTGTTAGCAGCAGACTTGTTCACTTCCGCCAACAGTCTCACCGCCTGCCGGTGATCCGGCCCCTTGGCGTGGACTCCCAATGACTTCGCACAGATGGCATCGGCGGCAGCAATGCCGGCGTGGACATACAGTGAGGCGCACGAATCTTCGTGCGCGGATTCATGGAGCAACAGCAGATCTTCTGCATGATTGTAAAAACCCACCGCCTTGCGAGCACGGCCCCTCCTGACGTGATCGTCAGCAGGCACTGTCTTCCCCCGAGTCGACATGCCATCAGGCTAGCGCACGAAGCCGCCTCCTGAGCCACTGCGGATCCCCGACGACGATGGCCCCCTCACGTTCAACGGACTCCATCACTCCACTGGGAGTCACCTCACTGACGCGCAGGAGCAATGGGCGTGGTTCGTTCCCCGTCCACGCCCACACGCCCTCGCTCAGGGCCGATAGCTGGTTTTCGACAATGTCGTCTGGTGCTCCGTCGGGGAACACCACCAAGAGGTCAATGTCACTGTCAGTGCGCATGTCATCCCGCGCGGTGGAGCCGAAGACGTACATGACCACTGGCTGCACCTCCCACGCGGCGGCCATGGCCCGGAGGCGCCGGAACACCTCCATCTTTGCGTCGGCGATCAGGGCGACTGCCGGTGCCAGGACATGGTCGCGATTGAGTTGATAGCCCACGCTCCTTCCGATGGAGTGTCCCTGGAGGACACCGTGGGCCTCGAGGCGCCGCAGGCCGTCATGGACCGCGCGGAGGGAGCCCTGTTCAGGGAGCAGTCTGTGAATCTCAGCGGCCGAAAGCACCCGGGTGGTGCGCGCCAAGACGGTCAGCAGTTGAGAATCGATGCCGGTGGGACCGAGTGCTGAGAATGGGTTCTGTAGTTTCACGGCCTGACCTCCTGTGCAGATTATCGCACAGTCATGCAGAATTCTGCACAAAGCGGGGTGGTTGAGCGGAAGCGGCTCCCACGGTTAACGCAGGACACGTGGGCGATCCCCCTGTGGGGGCTACGGAGCGTCGATAAGCATGAAAAAAGGGGCCCCGCAGGGCCCCTTTCCGCTCACCTTAAGCGTTGAGCTTGCGGTAGTCGAAGACGGTGTCGATGATGCCGTACTCGACGGACTCCTCGGCCGTGAGGATCTTGTCACGGTCGGTGTCGATGCGGATCTGCTCCGCGTCCTTGCCGGTGTGACGCGCCAGCGTGGTCTCCATGAGGCGGCGCATGCGCTCGATCTCGGCGGCCTGGATCTCCAGGTCAGAGACCTGGCCCTGGGTGCCCTGGGTGGCCGGCTGGTGGATGAGCACGCGGGCGTTCGGCAGCGCCGCACGCTTGCCGGGAGCACCGGCGGCCAGCAGCACGGCCGCGGCGGAGGCGGCCTGGCCGAGGCAGACGGTCTGCACGTCCGGGCGGACGTACTGCATGGTGTCGTAGATCGCCATCAGCGCGGTGAAGGAACCACCGGGGCTGTTGATGTACATGGTGATGTCGCGGTCGGGGTCAAGGCCCTCGAGCACGAGGAGCTGCGCCATGATGTCGTTGGCGGAGGTGTCGTCGACCTGGGTGCCCAGGAAGATGATGCGCTCCTCGAAGAGCTTCGCGTACGGGTTGGTCTCCTTGGTGCCGTAGGCGGACTGCTCGATGAAGGAGGGCAGGACGTAACGCGACTGGGGCATCTGGAAGTTGTTCATCATTGTCTCTTTCATTCCCTAGTTGCTGATCGGGCCCTCAGCGTGGCTGATGACGTGGTCGACGAGCCCGTACTCCTTGGCCTCCTGAGCGGTGAACCAGCGGTCACGGTCGGAGTCCTTGGTGATCTGCTCGAAGCTCTGGCCGGTGTGCTCGGCGATGAGCTCGGCCATCTCGCGCTTGGTCTGCGCGAACTGCTCGGCCTGGATGGCGATGTCCGCGGCGGTACCACCGACACCGGCCGACGGCTGGTGCATCATGATGCGGGCGTGCGGCAGGGCGAAACGCTTGCCCTTCGTGCCGCCGGAGAGCAGGAACTGGCCCATGGAGGCCGCCAGGCCCATGCCGTAGGTGGCGATGTCGCACGGGGAGTACTTCATGGTGTCGTAGATCGCCATACCGGCGGTGACGGAACCACCCGGGGAATTGATGTACAGCGAGATGTCGCGGGAGGGATCCTCCGCGGACAGCAGCAGGATCTGCGCGCAGATCTTGTTGGCGATCTCATCGTCGACCTGCTGGCCGAGGAACACGATGCGCTCACGCAGCAGGCGCTCGTACACCGAGTCACCGAGGTTCATGCCCGCCCCCGGGGACGTCATCCGGATCTGATCAGTCATGTCAGCTTCACTCCTTCTGGTTCGTTGGCTCCCAGGGTACTAGTGCCTCTCCCCGGATCGCCCTTCTGTTCGCTCACAGCGTCCCAACGCTTATCGACGCGCCGTCATTCCCCCAACACGGTAGTATGGGACATGTCATCAAAATCTATCTGAAGGAGCAGCACCATGAAGGCATGGCAGTTCACCAACACCCACGAGCCCCTCGTCCTCAACGAGGTTCCTGACCCAGTCGCCGGAGAGGGGGAGGTAGTCCTGGAGATGAAGGCCGCCGGCCTGTGCCACTCCGACGTCGGACTCCTGGAAGACGAGGGCTGGCTGTCGATGCTGGCGAAGCGACCGATCACCATCGGCCACGAGAACGCCGGCGTCGTCGCCGAGGTGGGCCCCGGCGTGACCGAGTTCGCCGTCGGTGACCGCGTGGGCGTCTGCCCCACCACAGCCGCCGGCGCCCCCGGTTACTCCTTCGACGGCGGCTTCGCCCCGAAGATGGCCGTCGCCGCCGAGGCCCTTGTCCCCCTGCCGGACAACGTCGACTTCCTCCAGGGCGCTGCCGCCACGGACGCCGGTATGACCTCCTACGCGGCCGTCATCACGCAGGGTGGTGTCAAGGAAGGTGATGTCGTCGGCATCATCGGTCTGGGTGGGCTGGGCCAGATCGGCGCGAAGGTCGCCATGCTCGCCGGTGCCGACGTCTACGTCGCAGAGGTCAACGAGAAGGTGTGGCCCCTGGCCGAGGAGCTCGGCGCCAAGGGAGTGAAGAAGTCCATCACCGAGTTCGAGGACGTCACCTTCGACGTCATCGTCGACTTCGCCGGCTTCGACACCACCACCGCGCAGTCCGTGGACATCATCCGCCGCGACGGCACCGTCGTCGTGGTCGGCATGGGCAAGCTGGAGTCCACCATCTCCACCAAGTCACTCATCCTCAACCAGGCCCGCCTGGTCGGATCCAACGGTGGCACCAAGGAAGACATCGCCGGAGTCTACGAGTACATGGCGACCGGCAAGCTCAACCCGACGATCACCACCATCGGCTTCGACGAGATCCCCGAGGGCATCGAGAAGCTGAAGAACGGTGAGGTTGTCGGCCGACTGGTGGCCAGCTTCGAGTAGGCCTCCTGGCCTCGGCCCCGTTTAGTAGGCCTCACCGCGATACCGAGCCCACGAGCCCGGATACGGCCCCTCCCGAGGGAGTGAAGCCGAGGTAGTGAGGCCGAGTGCAAGAACGCGCCCCCGACCACACAGGTCGGGGGCGCGTCTATGGGTGAGGATTAGTCCTCGGACTCAGCCTTCTCGGCGGCCTGCTCGACGAACTCGGACTCAGCGGCCTCGACCTCATCGCCGAAGTACTCGGCCGGGTCGACGTCGTTGCCGGCCTCGTCCTTGACGGAGACACGGCAGATGGCGGCCGCGAGGGCCTTGCCGCGGCGGACGTCGGAGAACAGGTTCGCGATCTGGCCGGACTGCTGCAGCTGGCCGACGAACTGGTTCGGGTCCATGCCGTAGGACTGGGCGGTGAACAGGATGTGGTCGGTGAGCTCCTGCTGGGAGACCTCCGGGTTCTCCTGCTCGGCGAGGGTGTCCAGGAACAGCTGGGTGCGCACGGCCTCCTCGGAGTCCTTGCGGGCCTGCTCGTCGAACTCCTCGCGGGTCATGCCCTGGGACTTGAGGACCTCGTTGAGAGCGTTCTCGTCGTGAGCCATCTGGCCGAGCAGCTGGTGGAGCTGCTGGTGGACCTGCTCGTCGACGATGGACTCCGGCAGGGCGAAGTCGGTCTTGGCCAGGGCGGCCTTGAGGACCTCGTCGCGGATGTTGGCGGCCTGCTGGGCCTTGCCGGACTCGGCGACCTGCGCCTGGGTGGCGTCGCGAAGCTCGTCGGCGGTGTCGAACTCGGAGGCGAGCTGGGCGAACTCGTCGTCGAACTCCGGCAGCTTGCGCTCCTTGGTCTGCTGGACGTGGACGGCCACGGTGGCCTCCTTGTCCTTGTGCTCACCGGCGACGATGGTGGTGGTGAACTCGTTGTCCTCACCGGTCTTCATGCCGCGCAGCGCGGTGTCGAGGCCGTCGATGAGATCGCCCTGGCCGATCTCGTAGGACAGGCCCTCGGTGGTGGCCTCGTCGACGACCTCGCCGTCGACGGTGGCCTTGAGGTCGATGATGGCGAAGTCGCCGGTCTTCAGCTTGCGCTTGGTGTCCTTGAGCTCACCGAAGCGGGCGCGGAGACGGTCGATCTCCTCGTCGACGGCAGCGTCGTCGACCTCGACGGCCGGGACGGTGACGGACAGCTCGGAGAAGTCCGGGACCTCGATCTCCGGGCGGACGTCGACCTCGGCGGTGAACTCGACGAACTCGTTGTCCTCGATCTGGGTGATGTCGACGCTCGGCTGGCCGATGGCGACGATCTCGTTCTCCTCGACGGCCTTCTGGTACTGGACCGGCAGCATGTCGTTGACGACCTGCTCGAGGATGGGGCCGCGACCGTAGCGGGCGTCGATGAGCTGGCGCGGAGCCTTGCCCTTACGGAAACCCGGGATGGACACCTGCTGGGCGATGGCCGAGTAGGCCTGGTCAATCTCAGTCTTCAGGTCCTCGAAGGGGACGTTGACGGTGAGCTTGACGCGGGTGTCGCTCAGCTTCTCGACGGAACTCTTCACGAGTAACTCTCCTGGTTTCACATTGATACGGCAGTACTTTTGAGCCCGGCATGCACCGGTCCCTACGTCGGGGCGACAGGATTTGAACCTGCGACCCCCTGCTCCCAAAGCAGGTGCGCTACCAAGCTGCGCCACGCCCCGTAGGTGTGGTGAGCAGTCTACCGGCACTGTGATCACGACCGCTGCATGGGGGTCGCAAAAGGCCCCGCACCGGAGAAAATCCACGGTGCGGGGCCTGCCTTAAAACTTGGAGGGAATGACGGGAATCGAACCCGCGTCTTCAGCTTGGAAGGCTGAGGTATTAGCCACTATACGACATTCCCCTGCGTGTGCCGGACCAGTCTAACGCATGGTGGGCGAATAAAGAAAACCGGAACAAACGGGCGTCGATAAGCGTTGGACAGGTAACAGCTAACGAAAGGTGACCTTCACGTGGAACTGCTTCTCCTCCTCCTGCTGCTCGGCGGCGGCGCCTACTGGTACACGAACCGCAACAGCCAGAACAAGAAGGCCGAGCTGGAGCAGACCCAGCTGGCCGACGCCCAGGCGGACGCCCGCCGCTGGATCGAGCGTCTGGGGTCGCAGGTGCTCACCATCGCCGGCAACGACGCCGCCTCCACCCAGGCGATCGCCGATGCCTCCGAGCGCTACAACGCCGCGGCCTCCGCGATCTCCCAGGCGCAGACCGTCAAGCAGGCGCAGCTGGCGCGCGAGTCGGCCCTGGAGGGCCTGCACTACATGAACGCCGCCCGCGAGATCATGGGCATGAACCCCGGCCCCGAGCTGCCGGCCCTGGAGGGCCAGCGCAACGC
>NZ_JAUNRW010000092.1 GCF_030535495.1 Corynebacterium sp. | reverse complement strand
CAACCAGCCTGTGGACAACTCCCGCGGCCATCCACAGAAACCGCCACCGGTCACCCGACCGGTTGACAACTCAGTCGAGGGACACCCCGATCCAGACGGGCTCGGGCACCAGGGTCACGCCGAAGGCCTCGCGCACCCCGTCGCGGATCTCGCGCGCCAGCACAACCAGGTCGGCGGTGGAGGCGGATCCGCGGTTGGTCAGGGCGAGTGTGTGTTTCGTCGACAGTCGCACCGGCGCCCCCTCCCCGGGATGGCCCTTGGAAAAGCCCGCCCTCTCGATGAGCCAGGCGGCGGACAGTTTCTCGCCTCCCGCGGCCGAAAAACGCGGCATGCGGTCGGCGTCCTCGTCGCCACGGCTCGCGCGCACGCTCGACTGCACGGCATCCGCCACCTCCGTCGGCACGACGGGGTTGGTGAAGAAGGAGCCGGCGGACCAGGTGTCGTGATCCGACTCCACCACGACCATGCCCTTGCCGTGACGCAGCTCCAGCACGGCCTCCCGCACATCGGCGACCGGCCAGCGATCGGCCCCACCGAGGCGGCGGGCCAGTTCCCCGAAACGCAGCGGGGCGGACAACCCGTCTGTGGTCAACTGCAGGTCGACGGCCAGCACCACCCCGCGCGAGGTGAACTTGAGGTTGGAGTAGCGGTACGCCAGTTCCAGCGACGACGCCGGCACCCAGGCGACCTCGCCACTCGCACGGTCCAGCAGCTGCACCTGCACCAGCACGTCGGCGATCTCGGCCCCGTAGGCACCGACGTTCTGGACCGGCGTCGCCCCGGCGGATCCGGGGATACCCGACAGGCACTCGATGCCCCCGAGCCCCGCGGCCACCGCCGCCGCCACGACGTCATCCCACACAGCGCCGGCCCCGGCCACGACCCGACCGTTGGCCGCGTCCACCGTCACCTCCGCGTTCTCCAGCAGCACCACCACCAGATCGAGATCCCCGTCGGCGACGACGAGGTTGGAGCCCCCGGCGACGACGAGGAGGGGGACCGCGTGGGCGTCGAGAAGCGTGACCACCTCGGCCACCGCCGTCGCCGACGCACACCGCACCACCAGGGACGGCCGTCCGCCGAGGTGGAGGGTGGTCAGATCGGCGAAGGTCAGGGCAGTGTCCAGCCGAACGTCTGCGAGATCGCTGAGATGTGCCTGTATGTCCGGGGTCAGAGATGAGTCGCTCACGTGCTTAACGGTAGTCTGTTATCTATGGCAACCCGCAGTGAGAACACCGTAACCATCAACCAGCCGGTCGAGAAGGTCCACGCCGCGCTGACGAACCCCGACTACTGGGCGTTCATCGCAGAGAACCTCTCCCCGGAGCCGGGCGAGGTCAATGAGTTCCAGCAGACCGAGGGCGGCGCCGTGGCCACCCTGTTCGAGGTCCTGCCGCTGGATATCCTCCCGGAGGCCGTCCGCGCGATGATCTCGCAGGCCCTGAAGGTCAAGCGTGTCGTCACCGTCGGCCCGCTGACGGACAACGCCTCCGCCGTCACCTACACCGCCGACGTCAAGGGCACCCCGGTTGATTTCTCCGGTGACATCAACGTCTCCGGCGATGACGCCACCACCACCCTCGCCTACACCAACGAGGTCTCCGTGAACATCCCGTTCATGGGCCCGGCCATCGAGCCGAAGGTCGCCGAGGCTCTGGGCGATCTGTTCAACAACGAGGGTGAACTGACCAACCGCTGGATCACCGAGAACGCCTAGGCGTTTTCTTCTTACTGCTCCACCCATGGCCGACCATGCCCACAACCTCCGCGCGGAGGCGGGCCGTGGTCGGCCTTTCGGCGTGGTCACCCGCGGCACCACCGGCCACAACCGCCTGCGCCGCTGCGACCGGTGGGCGGTGCATCATCCCCGTATCCGGGCGCTGCTTCTCGACGCCCCCTCCCCCCTCGCCCTCGACGTCGGCTACGGCGCCTCCCACGCCACCACCGTCGAATGGGCCTCCCGCCTGCGCACTGTCCGCCCGGACATCGAGGTCGTCGGCCTGGAGATCGACCCGGAGCGCGTCCTGCCCCCGCGCGACGGGGTGCGCTTCGAGCTCGGCGGTTTCGAGCTCGCCGGCTACCGGCCCCATCTGGTCCGCGCTTTCAATGTGCTGCGCCAGTATGACGTGGATCAGGTTGAGGAGGCCTGGGAGTCCGTCACCTCCCGCCTGGCTCCGGGCGGGCTGTTCATCGAGGGCACCTGCGATGAGATCGGCCGCCGCGCGACCTGGTTGCTTCTCGACGCCGCCGGCCCCGTCTCCCTGACCCTGGCGTGGGATCCGTGGGATGTGGACAAGCCCTCGGACGTCGCCGAACGCCTGCCGAAGATCCTCATCCACCGCAACGTCCCGGGCGAGCGGATCCACGCCCTGCTCACCGCCGCCGACGCCGCCTGGGACCGGGCCGCCGGGTGGGAGCCCTACGGCCCGCGGGTGCGGTGGCGCCAGGCCCGGCAGATGCTCATCGACGACGGCTGGCCGATCGACCCGGTCCGCCGCACGCTGCGCGACAACCTGCTGACGGTGCCCTGGGCCGCGGTCGCCCCCTAGACTGTCTGGCATGTCGTCTGTGTGGAAGTTTCTCGTCGGTATCCTCGTCGCCCTGCTGGTCCTGGTGCTGGTCGCGGAATTCGCGCTGCGCTGGTTCATCGGCAACGAACTGCGCTCCAGCTTCGAGGAGCAGGCCGCCGCTGACGGAGTGACCGTGCAGGAGGATCCGTCCATCTCCTTCGGCGCCACCCCCCTGGTGCTCTCAGCGGTCCGCGGCATCGTCCCCGACGTGGAGATCACCACCCCCTCCACCCTGCAGGTCACCGATCAGGACGTGCTGGGGCAGCCGGGCGCGCATGTGACTCTCACGGACCTCGACATCAGGGACCGCGAGAACCCCGTCGCCGCGCACATGGTGACCACCACGGAGGTGCCGGTTGAGTTTCTCCTGGCCACCGTCCGGAAGTCGATCCAGGAGGAGGGCGCCGGCGGCGGTGTCATCCAGGTCTCCGACCTGCGCGCCAACCCGGCGGAGGGCACCCTGGATCTGGAGTTCAACGGCGGGGCCGCGGTGCTCAACCTCATCCCCCGCCCCGTCGACGGCCAACTCACCTTCGAAGCGGCCGGTGCCTCGCTGTTCGGCTTCGCACTGCCTCAGCAGGTCTCCGACCTCATCACCCGCGGCCTGCAGGAGGGGGTGCGGGAGCAGGCGGGCGAGTTCCGCATCGACGCCTTCGATGTCATCGACGGCGGCGCCCGCCTGCGTCTCAGCGGGGAGAACGTCGCGCTCAGTGAGGTGGCGGAGACACCGCTGCCACGTCGCTGACCGCCACCCGGTCGGCGCCGGCCTCGAGGGCGTCGATCACCGTCGCGAGGGAATCGGCGAGGAGGGTGTGCGGTAGCTCGCCGCTTATCGACGCCCCCACCATCCGGTCCGCCCCCGCCAGCGCGGCCGCCTGCGTCAACGCGCGCGCAGCAGCCCCGCTGCGGGCGGGGTCGCAGTACACGGCGAGGGTGACCGGTTGCGGCACGGCCTCCCGCACGGCGACGATGTCCGCCAACAAGGCGTTGGGGTCCGCGATGTGCGGGTCGGTGGCCAGCCAGATCTCCGTCGCCCCCTGGGCAACCGCCAGCCGGGCCTCCGCCGCCTTCACCAGCGTGTGATGGCGGCCGGTGGGCCAGCCCACCACCGCGGCCACCACCATGTCCCCCGCCTCCTGCAGACAGGAGGGGGCGAGAACGACCCCGCGCAGACCCGCCGAGCGGGCGCGGTCGATCCCGGCGGGGACGTCGTCGGAGTCAACGAGCAGAAGAAAAGCGTGGCCCGAAAGCCACGCTGCGTCACCGGTCACCAGCCGAAGTTACCGTTCGAGATGGACCTCAGGTGCGGGCGTACGTCGAACCAGTAAACACCGATCGCCACGATGCCGGCCCAGGAGAGGAACGGCACCCGGGTGACCACCACGAAGGCGGAGCCGATGAGAATGGCCACCCAGATGAGCTTCGACTGCCGGTCGCCGGCCTGGTACGCGTCGTCCCGTGTGGTCACGGCGAACGCGGCACCGACCACACCGCAGATGGCGATGGCGGCGTAGAGGATCATCTCGAACAGGTTGAGACCGGCGATCAGTGACATGGTGACTACTTAGTTGTCCTTGTTGTTCGGGTGCGACACGTCGTCGGTGCTGACGACCTCGCCGTCAATCATATGCGGCACGGCGCCATCCTCCGCATTCGCGGTGGTCTCGGGGGCGGTGGCAGCAGAGTCTTTGTCGACGACAGTGCTCGCCCGCGCGATGAGATCATCGAGGCGACGACGCAGGTCGTCGATGAAGGACTGCTCGCCGGCCTCATCACCCGTGCCAGCCGCGCGGCGGGCGCGGGCCTGCTCCACGGTCTCATCGAAGGTGGAGCGCACGGAGGACACGGCGCTGGTGAAGGCGGCCTTCGCCTCGGTGGCGGAGTCGGAGTCCTTGGTCTCTCCGGCGGCGCGACGCACCGAACCGGCCAGATCGCGGATGATCTCCTCGGCGCGGCCGGCGAAGGCGAGGGAGACGTTCTTGTAGTCCTCGGTGGACTTCGCCCCGGTCAGGCCCGCACGTGCCTCCTGGGCGGCGGTGGTGAAACGCTCCTTGGCGGACTGGCCCGCCGTGGCGGACTCACCCGAGTACACGCTGTGCACGTCGGAGGGCGCGTCGGTGCGCTCGCGGTCGGCGCGGAAGCGCTCGGCGAAATCAGAAACCACGTCGCCGAGGCGGGCGCCGGCGGACACCCAGGCCTGGAAGGGCTCACGCAGGTTGTCCAGCACGGAATTGTTGTTGTCGTTCGGGGTGGTCATGGGGACTGTCCCTTTCGTCTGTGGTTACGCTCCGAAGAGCAGGTGATTCACAGTGTAAATAGCTAAACCGGCGAGCGCACCCACAATGGTTCCGTTGAGCCTGATGAACTGCAGATCCTTGCCCACCATGAGCTCGATCTTGTCGCTGGCCTCGGCCGCGTCCCACCGCTCCACGGTCTCCGAGATGATCGCCGTGACCTCGCCCGCATAGTTGTCCGCCAGGAAGGCCGCGGCCCCGGTGATCCGGCGGTCGAGGCTGGCGCGCAGATGCGGGTCCCGCTGGATGTTGGTGCCCCACGTGACGCACAGTTCGGAGATCTTGGTGCGCAGCAGGGAGGTTTCGTCCTCGGCGGCGTCGATGAGCGAGGCGGAGGCGGAGGCCCAGATGGCCGCGGCCGCCCCCTGGACCGGGGTCGAGCCGAGGAGGTCGTGCTTGATCCCCTCGATGCGCGCGATCATCGTCGGATCGTGCTGCAGATCATCGGCCAGCTCCCCGAGGAAACGCCGGATGGCATGACGGGCCTCGTGCTCGGGGTCATTGGCCACGGCCGCGGTGAACCCGACGAGCTCCTTGTACACCCTCGCTCCGACGAGGTCCTTGGCGAACTTCGGCGCCCACTGGGGCATCCGCTCGTCGATAAGCGTGACGACGGTGTCCTCCATCCCCAGCACCTTCCGGTGGGCCCAGGTGACCACCTCCTGGACGACCGGCTCCGTGCGTCCGTCCGCGATGAGATCGGCGAGCAGACGCCCGGCGGGAGGACCCCATTCGGGCTCAGTGAAGCGATCGATGAGCTGGGACTGGATGAGCATCTCCGCGTCCGCGGGGTCAAACGCTCGGATGGCATTGGCCGTCAGGCGACCCGCCTCCCGGGACACCTTGTCGGCGTTGTCCGGCTCCGCCAGCCAGGATCCCAGCTTCTCCGGGATGTTGGCGCCCGAGACCTTCTCCGTGATGAGCTCGGCATTGAGGAAGTTCTCCCCCACGAACTCCGACAGCGCCTGGCCCAGCTGATCCTTCTTCTTCGGGATGAGCGCCGTGTGGGGGATGGGGATGCGCAGGGGATGCCGGAACAGGGCGGTGACCGCGAACCAGTCCGCCAGCCCACCGACCATGCCCGCCTCGGCGGCGGCCCGGACGTAGCCGACCCACACCGGCGCCCCGCCCGGCTGGTTCTGCCACCAGCTGCACGCCAGGAAGATGACGGCTGCGACGACCAGCAGGCTGGTGACGAAGATCTTGTGGTTGCGCAGGGCGCGGCGACGCTGCGCCTCCACGTCCGGGCTGGGACCGGGGACGGTGCGGGCGTCGATAAGCTCGAGCTGACTGTGCCTACCCATGTCGACCATTATCCTCAGAGCAGCTCGAAGGCGATCATGAGGATGTTGATCGACGTGATGACCGTGATCAGCGTGATGAGGACAATGATGATGTTGCGGCGCACCTCATCCACCCTACGGCCCGGAAACGCGAAAGGCCCGTCCCCCTGTGAGGGACGGGCCGAACGGGGCCGAAAGACGTCAGCTGGTGAGGCTAGTTCCTGCGACCGGTGGTGTCGCGGTACTCGCGGTAGTAACGACGACCGCGGTGGATCAGAGCGAAACCGGCGATGATGCACACCGCCGCAATGACGGCACCGATGATGAGGTACAGCGTGGTGTCGTACTCGGCGACGGTCACACCCTGGCCCCACAGGAGGGTGGCAGCCATCCAGATGAGGATGCCGAAGCCCGCCAGGGAGGTGAGCAGGAGGCCCATGCCGATCCAGGTGGAGGAACGCTCCAGGGAGGAGTGCGGCGCACCCAGGGACACCGGGTCGTAGCCGTCGATGTAGGAGTCGTGGAGCTTCGGAGCGTAGTCCGGGAAGCTCTCGGATGCCTGATCGGCGACGGCAAAGTTGTTGGAAGCCATTGGCCTTTACTCGCTTTCGTCTCTCGTTACTCGGGTGACCCCGAGCTTAGTCGTCCTTGCCGCGGAAGGCGGCACGTGCGCGCTCCTTGGTGACGGCGGCGACGGCGGTCAGCGGGATACCCGCCGGGCAGACGTCGGCGCATTCACCGAAGAGGGTGCAGTGACCGAAGTTGGTCTCGAGCTCGTCGACCATGTGACGGGCACGCTTGCCACGCTCCTCCTTGCCCAGCGGCATGAGGGAGAGGTGGACCAGCTTGGCACCGGTGAACAGGTGGGCTGCACCGTTCGGGCAGGCGGCGACGCAGGCGCCACAGCCGATGCAGGCCGCGTGGTCGAGGGCGAACTCGGCGGTCTCGTGGTTGACGTGCAGGGTGTCGGCATCCGGTGCGGTGCCGGCGTTGATGGAGACGTAGCCACCCTTCTGCATGACGCGGTCCAGGGAGGAACGGTCGACGACCATGTCCTTGATGACCGGGAAGGCAGCAGAGCGCATCGGCTCCAGCTTGAGCACGTCACCGTCGTTGTAGCCGGTCAGACGCTGCTGGCAGGCCGGGGTGTTCTGGCCCGGGCCGTGCGGACGGCCGTTGACCAGCAGACCACAGGTGCCACAAATTCCCTCGCGGCAGTCGGAGGCGAACATGTAGGGCTCGCGGTTGTCCTCCACCAGGCGGTTGTTGACGTGGTCGAGCAGCTCCAGCACCGACATCTGCGGCACGGCATCCGGGACCTCGACGGTCTCGAAGGCGCCCTCGTGGGTCGGTCCGGCCTGACGCCAGATCTCAAGTGTCAGCTTCATTACTTGTAGTTCCTTGTCTGCAGCGGGATCGATTCGAAGTAGAGCGGGTCAGCGTGGCGGATGAACTTGCCCTCGCCGGCCGGCTCCCACGCGGAGACGAAGCACCAGTTCTCATCGTCGCGCTCGGCCTCGCCGTCCTCGGACAGGTGGTCGTCACGGAAGTGTGCACCACAGGACTCGTCGCGGTCGAGTGCGTCGACACACATGAGCTCGCCCAGGTCGATGTAGTCGGCGACGCGGGCGGCGTACTCGAGGGCCTGGTTCATGTAGTTCTGCTCGCCCGGGATCTGGACGTTGGCCCAGAAGTCCTCGCGGATGGCGCGGATCTTGACGATCGCGTCCTGCAGGTCCGGGACGTTACGGGACACACCACAGGCGAAGTACAGCAGCTCACCGAGCTGGCGGTGGTAGTACTCGGCGCCGTGCGGGTTCGGGCCCTTGACGTTGAGCAGGCGGTCGATGCGTGCCTGGGCGCGCTCGACGGCCTCGGCGGCCTCCGGGGAGTCAGCCGGGAGAACATCCTCGCCGAGGTGGTTGGCCAGGTAGTTCGGGATGGTGAACGGCAGGGTGAACCAGCCGTCGACGGAGGCGGACAGCAGCGAGTTGGCACCCAGACGGTTCGCACCGTGGTAGGTCCAGGAGGCCTCACCGGCGGCGAACAGGCCGTTGATGGAGGTCATCTCGTTGAAGTCGGTCCACAGGCCACCCATGGTGAAGTGGCAGGTCGGGGCGATACGCATCGGGG
>NZ_JAUNRW010000091.1 GCF_030535495.1 Corynebacterium sp. | reverse complement strand
GGTACTGCACTCGGGAGGGTGTGGGAGAGTAAGTTACCGCCGACCTAAAATTTCATGTCAAAGACCTCTGTGCTGCGCCGAACACTCGGCACGGCACAGAGGTTTTTGCGTTTTCCCCGACATGTGACCTGCCGGGTGCCGGCAACCGTGCGCAATGGCGCACTGGAACCGGGAGGTTGCCTCGGATTCCCACTGACGTGCATGAACGGGTACCGTCGTGGGGGTTGCCTGATTTCCCTTCGACACTGACCGGTTTGACATGGACGATTGTCAGGGAAGACCCCGATGATTCGTCGGTGTCGGGGGGACTATCGTGGCCATGTGAATACAGCTGAGTGCAGGAAGTGACATCCCATCATGACAGACAACGGGTCCCCCGTGACCGAGAACCCTTCGCCGACGGTGGACTACGCCGCGCGCGCAGTTGAGCTGCACAAGCAGTACGGCGAGGGGGAGACCGCAGTGACGGCCCTGGACCACATCAACGTCTCCTTCGCCAAGAACCAGTTCACCGCGATCATGGGGCCCTCGGGTTCCGGAAAGTCCACCCTCATGCACTGCATGGCGGGCCTGGACTCCGCATCCTCGGGTTCGGCTTTCATCGGCGACACGGACCTGTCGCGGCTGCGCGACAAGGAGATGACGGACCTGCGGCGTGACCGCCTGGGCTTTATCTTCCAGTCCTTCAACCTGGTGCCCACGCTGACGGCCGCCGAGAACATCACCCTGCCCTCGGATATTGCGGGGCGCGACGTCGATAAGCAGTGGTTCGAGGAGATCACCACCCGCCTGGGCCTGGCCGAACGCCTCACCCACCGGCCCGCGGAGCTCTCCGGCGGCCAGCAGCAGCGCGTGGCCTGTGCCCGCGCACTCGTCTCGCGCCCGGAGATCATCTTCGGCGATGAGCCCACCGGCAACCTCGACTCCAACTCCGCAGCCGAGGTGCTCAGCATTCTGCGTACGGCGGTGGACCAGGACAATCAGACCGTGGTCATCGTCACCCACGACGCCAAGGCCGCCTCCTATGCCGACCGCGTGGTCTTCCTCGCGGACGGGCAGCTGGTCAACGAGCTCATCGACCCGTCCATGGACGACATCCTCGCCGCCATGGCCGGCGTCGAGCGCTAGGGGAGACCGTGGCCAAGAATTCCACCATGCGCAAGGTCAGCCTGCGCAACATCGCCGCGCACAAGCTGCGCCTGGCGCTGACGGTGCTGGCGGTCGTGCTCGGCACGGCCTTCATCTCCGGCGCCTTCATGTTCACCAACTCCCTGGATTCGACCTTCAAGTCCGCCGTGAGCAGCGCTTATGACGGCGTCGACGCCGTGGTCACCCCGGGCGAGGACATGCCCGGTATCTCGGCGCAGCTGAGGGAGGAGATCGCGGGCGACGAGAAGGTCAACGACGTCAACATGACGGCGTCGCAAAGCGTCGTCATGGCCAACGACCAGGAGGAGCCCTTCCAGGTCGGCAGCGGAACGTCCTCGCTGTCGATCTGGTACGAGTCCGACCAGGTGGTCGGGGCCTCACACTCGCTCATCGAGGGCGAGGCCCCGGCGGCGGCCAACGAGATCGTGCTCAACCAGGACGGCGCGGAGAACTTCGGTATCGCTGTCGGCGATGAGCTGCTGGTCGTCGACCCGCAGGCGCGCCACGAGGTCACCGTCACCGGCATCTACGAGCAGGAGCTGGACTCGAGCTCCACGCTCACCGCGTACATGCCGCAGGACGACTTCCTCGAGCGCTACACCCTGGATGGAGTGACCAACCAGCTCATCCTCTCCGCGGCGGAGGGCACGAGTGACACGGACCTGGTGGCCCACCTCGCCGACACCTACGAGGGCATCGAGGTGCGCACCGGCGACGCGCTCGCCGAGGAGATCACCGAGGCGATGTCGCAGGCACTGGCCTTCGTCAACTACTTCCTCATCGCCTTCGGACTGGTGGCCCTGCTCGTGGGCACCTTCCTCATCGCGAACACGTTCTCCATGATCGTCGCGCAGCGCACCAAGGAGTTCGCCCTCCTGCGCGCGCTCGGCGCCGCCCGCCAGCAGATCACCCGTTCCGTGGTGTTCGAGGCCTTCATCGTCGGCCTCATCGGCTCCGCCCTCGGCGTGCTCGCCGGCATCGGGCTCGTCGCCGCCATCAAGGCGATCATGGCGATGCGGGGCCTGGCCATGCCCGAATCAGGACTGGGCTTATCGACGTCCGCAGTCCTCGTCCCCATCCTCCTGGGCACCCTGGTCACCATCATCTCCGCCTGGATCCCGGCCCGCCGGGCAGGCGAGGTCAAGCCGGTCGAGGCGATGCGCTCCAGCGAGGCCTCGACCGACCAGCCGCTGAAGGTCCGTACCATCATCGGCGTGGCCCTCATGGGCATCGGTGTGGCGGCGGCCGTCGCCGGGGCGATGCTGGAGGACTCCTCCACCTCCACCCGCGCGATCCTCGTCGGCGTCGGTGCCGTCGGTGTCATCGTCGGCTTCTTCTTCGCCGGTCCCGCCCTGTCGCTGCCGATCGTGCCGACGCTGGGCCGCATCGTCGGTCTGCCCTTCGGTGCCGTGGGCAAGCTGGCGTCGACGAACTCGCGCCGCAACCCGCGCCGCACCGCCGCCACGGCCTTCGCGCTGACCCTGGGTGTCGCCCTGGTCACCGTCATCGGCATGCTCGGCGACACCATGAAGGCCTCCATCTCGGATGTCGTGGAGAACAACGTCTCCGCCGACTTCGTCCTCTCCGGGCCGACGAACGCCAACTTCCCGACACCCGCCGACACCCCGGACGCCGTCCGCGATGTCGAGGGCGTCGAGCGCGTGCTCACCATGTCGACCGCGCCGGTGCTGGTCGACGGCGTCGCCTCCCAGCCCTTCGGACCCCAGCCGATGACCATGGTCATCGACGGCGATGTCACCGACATGGCACAGCTCGAGGTCACCGAGGGTACCTCCGACCTGTCGACCACTCCGGGCGCGCTGGTGACCACGGACTTCGCGCAGAGCAACGGCTGGTCGCTCGGCGACACCCTCGAGCTCACCGCGCCCGGACTGGGTGCTGCTCCCCGCGAGATCGAGGTCGTCGGCCTCTACCAGCCGGACAGCATGGTCCAGAACATGGTCATCTCCGACCAGTCGGTCGAGGGCATGCTGCCCCCGGGGGCCATGACCGTGGCCATGGTCGGTGTCAACGCCGACGGCTCGGTGAGCGAGGATGAGCTCCGCGCCAACCTCGAGGAGGCCGTCTCCGGGCTCATCGTCGTGCAGGTGATGAGCAAGGAGGAGATGGCGGGCCAGGCCGGCCAGGCCATCGACATCATGCTCAACATCCTCTACGCGCTGCTGGCCCTGGCCGTCATCATCGCGGTGCTGGGAATCGTCAACACCCTCACCCTCGGTGTCATCGAGCGCCGCCAGGAGATCGGCATGCTGCGCGCCGTCGGTTCCCAGCGCCGCCAGATCCGCACCATGATCACGCTGGAGGCCATCCAGGTCGCCGTGTTCGGCGCCGTCATGGGCATCCTCATCGGTCTCGGCCTCGGCTGGGCCTTCCTCGAGGTGCTCAAGGATCAGGGGCTGGACACCATCTCCGTGCCGTGGGGGCAGCTGGGGTGGATGCTCGCCGGCTCCGGTGTCGTCGGTGTCGTCGCCGCGATCTGGCCCGCCGGCCGGGCCGCCAAGACCCCGCCGCTGGACGCCATCTCGGACTGACACCGGGACCATCCCGGGGACAACAAACCGCCCGCTCCTTCCGATGGAAGGGGCGGGCGGTTTGTCGTCGATAAGCGGGCTACTTCCAGTCGCTGCCCTGCGCGCGCAGGAACGCGGCGACCTCCTCCGGGGTCGCGCGCAGCTTCGGGTCGAACGTGAGGTAGGCCTTCGTCTCGCGCGCCACCAGGCCGGAGAGGATGAGCAGGCCGACCAGGTTCGGCAGGGCCATGAGGCCGTTGGCCAGGTCGGAGAAGGACCACACGAGGTCGAGCTCCACCGTGGCGCCGATGAGGACGGTGAAGGTGAACAGCATGCGGTAGGGGATGGTGCCCACGCGGCCGACCAGCGACTCCAGGGAACGCTCACCGTAGTAGGACCAGCCGATGATGGTGGAGAACGCGAAGAAGATGATCGACAGCGACACGATCGTGCCGCCCCAGTCGCCGGGCAGGGCCGTGGAGAAGGCGTTGGCCGTCATGACGCCGGCGGTCTCGCGGCCGGTGTCCCACACGTCGGCGGTGACGATGACCAGGCCGGTGATGGTGACGACGATGAGGGTGTCGATGAAGGTCTGGGTCATGGACACCAGACCCTGGCGGACCGGGTGGGAGGTCTTCGCGGCGGCCGCGGCGATGGCGGCCGAGCCCATGCCGGACTCGTTGGAGAAGATGCCGCGGGCGACACCGAACTGGATGGCCAGCATGATGCCGGCGCCGACGAAACCACCTGTGGCCGCGGTGCCGGTGAAGGCGTCGGTGAAGATGAGCGCCAGGGCGGCCGGGATCTGGTCGGCCGAGAGGATGAGGACGAGGATGCCGGCGGTGACGTAGAGGATGATCATCATCGGGACGAAGGCGGCGGTGATGCGGCCGATGGCCTGGATGCCGCCGAGCAGGACGGCGCCGACGAAGATGAAGATGATGACACCGGTGATCATCGGGTCGATGCCGAAGGTGCCCTCCATGTTGGAGGCCACGGCGTTGGCCTGGGTGAGGTTGCCGATGCCGAAGGAGGCGATGACGGCGAATGCGGCGAAGGAGAACGCCAGCACCTTGCCCAGGGGACCGGAGATGCCGCGCTTGAGGTAGTACTGCGGGCCACCGGAGATCTCCCCCTTGGCGTCCGTGGTGCGGAAACGCACGCCGAGGAAGGCCTCGGTGTACTTCGAGGCCATGCCGACCAGGCCGGTGACCCAGATCCAGAACAGGGCGCCCGGGCCGCCGACGGAGATGGCGGTGGCCACGCCGACGATGTTGCCCACGCCGACGGTGGCGGCCAGCGCGGTCGTCAGCGCCTGGTAGTTGGAGATGTCGCCCTTGCCGTCGGTGTCGGAGTTGTCGATGAGGCCGTGGCGCATCGCGCGTCCCAGGGTGCGGAACTGGATGCCGCCGAGGCGGATGGTCAGGTAGAGGCCGGTGCCGAGGAGGAGGGGGATGAGGACGAACGGTCCCCACACGACACCACCGGCGGTGTCGAAGACGTTCTGCAGCGTTTCCATGGGCCAAAGGTACTCCCGGGCAGGCGAGGAGGCGACGGCTTGTCGACGGTCGGGCCGCAATGTCGTTCAAAGGGCGGAGGTGCACTGCCCCCTGCCGGGGGTGGTCGGTCAGCGGCAGGTGAGCGCACCCGTGCGGTCCGGGGGGCGGGCGACGACAATGGGAGGGGACTGCTGTCACCAACTGGTGTACCCCGGATTTCAAGGAGAGACATGGCACACGAGCGCGCAGGCCAGCTGGCCCGCCCCGAGGACCTCATCGACATCGCGGAGCTGGTCACCGCGTACTACACCCGCGAGGTCGACGTGGACAACCCGGACCAGCAGGTGGCCTTCGGCACCTCCGGGCACCGCGGATCCTCCCTGGACAACGCCTTCAACGAGCAGCACATCTGGGCCACCACCCAGGCGATCGTCGACTACCGCCGCGAGAACTCCATCGGCGGGCCCGTCTTCGTCGGCCGCGACCCGCACGCCCTGTCCGAGCCGGCGATGGTCTCCGCCCTCGAGGTGCTCATCGCCAACGACGTCCCCGTGCTGGTCGACGACCGCGGCCGCTACACCCCGACCCCGGCCGTCTCCCACGCCATCCTCGCCCACAACGCGGACCTGGCCGGGGGCGTGACGGGCACCGACCCGAAGCGGGCCGACGGCATCGTCATCACCCCCTCCCACAACCCGCCGCGCGACGGCGGCTTCAAGTACAACCCGCCGTCCGGCGGGCCGGCCGACACCGACGCCACGGACTGGATCGCGCAGCGCGCCAACGAGTACCTGCGCGCCGACCTGGAGGGCGTGAAGAAGACCCCGGTCAGCGGCGTCCTCGACGAGCGGGCCGAGAAGTACAACTTCCTGGACACCTACGTCCGGGACCTGCCGAGCGTGGTCGACATCGCGGCCATCCGCGATTCGGGCCTGTCCATCGGCGCCGACCCGATGGGTGGTGCCTCCGTCGACTATTGGGGTGCCATCGCCGACACCCACGGGCTCAACCTCACCGTGGTCAACCCCGAGGTCGACGCCACCTGGCGTTTCATGACCCTGGACACCGACGGCAAGATCCGCATGGACTGCTCCTCCCCGGATGCGATGGCCTCGCTCATCGCCAACCGCGACAAGTACGACATCGCGACCGGCAACGACGCCGACGCCGACCGCCACGGCATCGTCACCCCCGACCACGGCCTCATGAACCCGAACCACTACCTGGCCGTGGCCATCGAGTACCTCTTCGCCCACCGCCCGGACTGGGCCCAGGACACCGCCGTGGGCAAGACCCTGGTGTCCTCGTCGATGATCGACCGCGTCGTCGCGCAGCTGGGGCGGAAGCTCGTCGAGGTGCCGGTCGGCTTCAAGTGGTTCGTGCCGGGGCTGATCGACGGCTCCGTGGGCTTCGGCGGCGAGGAGTCCGCCGGTGCCTCCTTCCTGCGCCGCAACGGCCAGGTGTGGTCCACCGACAAGGACGGTCTCATCCTCGACCTGCTCGCCGCGGAAATCACCGCCGTCACCGGCAAGACCCCCTCCCAGCGCTACGCGGAACTGGCCGCCGAGTTCGGCGCCCCCGCCTACGCGCGCACCGACGCCGAGGCCAACCGCAAGCAGAAGGCCGTCCTCAAGGCCCTGTCCCCCGAGCAGGTCACGGCGACCGAGCTGGCCGGCGAACCGATCACCGCGAAGCTCACCAATGCGCCGGGCAACGGTGCCGCCATCGGCGGACTCAAGGTCACCACCGAGAACGCCTGGTTCGCGGCCCGCCCCTCCGGCACCGAGGACAAGTACAAGATCTACGCCGAGTCCTTCCAGGGTGAGGAGCACCTGCGCCGGGTGCAGGAGGAGGCCCAGGCTGTGGTTTCCCAGGTGCTCGCTCAATAGCAACTGTGATTTTGATCTGTATGGAGGGTTTGCTCTGGGCCCGTGGTACGCGTGTGCACTAAGGTCTGTGGATGTGTCCACCACTGAACAGGCCGTGACGGCCACCACAGGCACCCGGGAGTACCCGGGTGACGGATCCGACGTCGATACGCACGGCGGCGGATTCTGGGCCGGCCGCAACGGCCAGCGCATTCTCGACGCCATCAGCGCCTTCGCGCGCTTCTACATGGCGTATGTGTGGATCTCGGCGGGCATCCCGAAGCTCAACGACCACATGAACATGACGCAGGCCATCGCCGCGTACGAGATCTTCACCCCCTACTGGGCGGATCTGCTGGCGCGGCTCATCGGCCCGCTGGAGATCGCCGGCGGAGTACTGCTCCTGCTCGGCCTCTTCCTGCGCCGGTCCAGCAAGGTGGCGGCCTTCGTCATGATCCTGTTCATCGTGGGCGTGGCGCAGGCCTGGGCCCGCGGACTGGCCATCGACTGCGGCTGCTTCAACATCGAGCCCAACGTCGATGAACAGGCGATGGACTACTTCGTCACCATCCTGCGTGACCTGGTGTTCCTGGCGCTGACCCTGTGGACGGTCTACCGACCCTTCAAGCGCTTCGCCATCTACCCCTGATACATCCCGAATAATAAGGAAAAGAAACGTGAGCAAGTCCACCAAGGTCAGCAACCCGAACTCCAAGGGCGGCAGCGGCTTCATCTGGGCCATCGTCGCGGTCATCGCCATCGCGGCCGTGGTCATCGGGTTCATCGTCATGTCCGGCCAGGGCAAGAAGACCGAGCACCTCGCCGACCGCGAGTCCATCGACGTGACCTTCGAGTCCGAGTTCTCCGACAACGCCATCACCCTGCGCTCCGCGAACGCCGCCGCCGACGCCGAGGTGGTCGACCTCTACGAGGACTTCTCCTGCGGTTACTGTGGCCAGCTCGCCGTGAACACCGATGAGCAGATGCAGGCCGCCATCGAAAACGGTGACCTGGTGGTCAACGTCCGTACCCTCAACTTCCTCGACCGCGGCAGCATCGACGGTCACTCCACCCGCGCCGCCGCAGCCGTGACGGCGCTGGCCGAGGCCGGCGAGACCGACGCCTACTGGAACCTGCGCTCCTACCTCATGGAGGACCAGGAGGAGGTCTTCAACAAGTGGTCCAACGACGACTTCGCCAACGCCGCCCAGCAGCTGGGTGCCTCCGACGCGTCCGTCGAGAAGATCCGTAGCGGTGAGAACGTCGAGTCCGCCAACGCACTCGCGACCGCCAACGCCGACAAGCTCAACGCCGAGACCGGTTCCGTCTCCTCGCCGCGTGTCCTCCAGGACGGCCAGGATGTCGACGTCGCCGACATCAACCAGTGGATGGACGTCGTCCTCGGCTAAAAGGCGGCAGCCGCACAACCAGGGGATTTGTTTCTGAAGCGCGTGGGCGTGTACATTGAAGCAAGTTCCAAGGGGCTATGGCGCAGCTGGTAGCGCACCACACTGGCAGTGTGGGGGTCAGGGGTT
>NZ_JAUNRW010000090.1:6185-8600 GCF_030535495.1 Corynebacterium sp. | reverse complement strand
GCCAGCTCGTTGTCCTGGCAGTAGACGTTGTTGTTGCCGTCCTGGGTCCGCGCCATCTCATCACCGTGGCTGAGCATCGGGGTACCCAGCGAGAGGATGAGGGTGGTGAGGAAGTTGCGGCGCTGGCGCGCGCGCAGGGCCTTGATCTCCGGATCATCCGTCGGGCCCTCGACGCCGTGGTTCCAGGAACGGTTGTGGGATTCGCCGTCGCGGTTGTCCTCACCGTTGGCCATGTTGTGCTTCTCGTTGTAGCTCACCAGGTCGTTGAGCGTGAAGCCGTCGTGGGCGGTGATGAAGTTGATCGACGCGGTGGGGCGGCGACCGTTGTTGGCGTAGAGGTCCGAGGAACCGGTCAGGCGGGAGGCGAACTCGCCCAGGGTGGCCGGCTCGCCGCGCCAGAAGTCACGGACGGTGTCGCGGTACTTGCCGTTCCACTCGGTCCACAGCGGCGGGAAGTTGCCCACCTGGTAGCCGTCGTGGCCGATGTCCCACGGCTCGGCGATGAGCTTCGCCTGGGAGACGACCGGGTCCTGCTGGACCAGGTCGAAGAAGGTGGCCAGGCGGTCGACGTCGTGCAGCTCGCGGGCCAGGGTGGAGGCCAGGTCGAAGCGGAAGCCGTCGACGTGCATCTCCGTGATCCAGTAGCGCAGCGAATCCATGATGAGCTGCAGGGAGTGCGGGTCGCGCACGTTGAGGGAGTTACCGGTGCCGGTGTAGTCCATGTAGTGGTACTTGTCACCGTCGACGAGCCGGTAGTAGGCCTCATTGTCGATGCCGCGGAACATGATGGTCGGGCCCAGGTGGTTGCCCTCCGCGGTGTGGTTGTACACCACGTCGAGGATGACCTCCATGCCAGCCTCGTGGTACGCGCGGACCATGCCCTTGAACTCGGAGACGGCGCCACCGGGCTTGCGGGCGGCGGCGTAGTCCTGGTGCGGGGCGAAGAAGCCGAAGGTGTTGTAGCCCCAGTAGTTGCGCAGGCCCAGATCGCGCAGGCGGTCATCCTGCAGGAACTGGTGCACCGGCATGAGCTCGACGGCCGTGACACCCAGGTCCTTGAGGTAGGAGATGATCGCCGGGTGCGCGAGGCCCGCGTAGGTGCCGCGCAGGTTCGGCGGGACATCCGGATGGGTCATGGTCAGACCCTTGACGTGGGTCTCGTAGATGACCGTCTCGTTGTAGGGGATGCGCGGTGCGCGGTCGGAACCCCAGTCGAAGAACGGGTTGATGACCACGGACTTCATGGTGTGGCCGAGGCTGTCCTCCTCGTTGCGGCCGGAGCCCGGCGGGTCGGCGAAGATGTCGTAGGAGAACAGGGACGGGTCGCCGTCGAAATCGCCGTCGAAGGCACGTGCATAGGGATCCACGAGGAGCTTGTTGGGATCGCAACGCTTGCCGTTGTGCGGGTCGTAGGGGCCATGCACGCGGAAGCCGTAGCGCTGACCGGGCTGGACACCGGGGAGGTAGCAGTGCCAGACGTTGGCGTGCACTTCCTCCAGGTTGATGCGGACTTCGTTGTCGTCGCGGTCGATGAGGCACAGTTCGACCTTCTCCGCGACATAGGAGAAGAGTGCGAAGTTGGTGCCTGCGCCGTCGTAGGTGGACCCCAGCGGGTAGGGGTCACCCGGCCAGACCGTGTAGGTGTGCTCGGACTCAGTAGTCATGGTTGCCGATCTTAACTGTTCTCAGACAGATTCACCGTCTCAGCCACGGCTTGTGGCCAGACCAGTGAGCAACAGCTCCACCCCGCGGTGGAAATCCACCGAGGCATCCCCCGGGACCTCCACTCCGGTGTCGGCCGCGTGCTGGGCCCGCGCCTGCTCCAGGGCGGTGGCGCCGAGCACGAGGTGCAGCAGGGAGGCGGCTCCCACGCGGCGCAGGTCGACGTCCCCGGACAAGGTGTGCGCCAGTTGCTTCTCGACGTCCGCGCGCGTCACCGAGTCCGGCTGCGACAGCGCGGCGGCGACCAGTTCCGCGCCGTCGCGACGCGTGAGCATCGACTCCCGCAGCAGCCCGGCAAGCCCCGCGGCGGTGGTCGGCGCGGTGTCGGCGAGCACGGGCGCGAGGATCTCCTCGGCGATCGCCGTAATGAGTTGCTGCTTGTTGGCGATATGCCAGTACAGAGCTCCCGGGGCCACCCCCAGGGACGTGGCGACCCGTCGCATGGTCATGTCCGCCAGGCCGTAGGTGTCCAGAATGGTCACGGCGGCGTCGATGATCGTCTCGCGGGTCAGCTGCACAACGCCAGAGTCTACCGTCGGGACCACCGTGTTGATAGGGTGGCCCATCGACTGACCATCCCCCGCGACGAGTAAGGACCGTCACCGTGAAGAAGACCATCGTGGCCATTGCCCTCGCCGTCCCGTTGACATTGGTCGCGGCCTGCGGGTCCGGGGAGGAGGCCACCACCCCCAC
>NZ_JAUNRW010000090.1:0-6085 GCF_030535495.1 Corynebacterium sp. | reverse complement strand
TCCCGTTGACATTGGTCGCGGCCTGCGGGTCCGGGGAGGAGGCCACCACCCCCACCACTTCTGCGCCTCCGAGCACCGTCACCTCGACCAGCTCCGCCGCCCCCACCACCTCCGAGGAGGAGACGAGCACCTCGGAGGAGACCACCGCGACCACCGAAACGACTGAGACAACCGAGGCACCTGAGCCCTCTCCGGAGGCTGCCCCGGAACCGGTCGATCCGCTTCCCGAGGAGCACGAGGAGCCTGCGCCCCTCATCGGCGGGCAGGACGCCAACGACGCCCAGCGCGGTGAGATCGAGCAGCTGGTCCGCGGCATCTATGAGGTGGACACCTTCCACCAGTGGCTGCGTTATGTGCCGGACAACACCTGCAACGAACTCCTCTCCGTGCAGGGTGGAGCGCAGGGCATGGATCTCGGCGGCATCCCCGATTCCCGCCTCGCGGACATGCCGCAGTACGTCAACGCCAACGCGCACATCCGCTCCATCACCGACGTCAAGGTCGAGGGCAACCGGGCCTCCGCCGTGGTCACCGCCGTGTCCGAGGGGAATGCCGAGACGCGGACGCAGCGGTACCTGTATGAAGACGGCCGCTGGAAGTTCTGCTCCTAGATGACGATCCCACGCACGGTGGGCACCGCCGCCGGTGTGGCCGCGGTGTCGCTCCTCATCTACAGCGCGGTCGGCGCCCTGTGGGGGCTGCTGCGCCCGGCGTACACGGGGACCCTCGCCGAGGGTGGGCAGGTGGTCATCGACCCCGCCTCCGTCAACGTCGAGTTCACCTCCTTCGGTGGTTTCGTCGCCGCCACCGGCCTGTTGGCGGTGCTGGTCTCCCTCGGCGTGTACATCCTGTCGCCGAGTACCCGTGGCCCCGGGATGCTCTGGTGGCTCATGGCGGTGGCGGTGTTCTCCGCCTTCTCCTTCCTGCAGCTGGGGACCGTGACCGCCGGTCTGCTCCACGACATCGGCGACCCGCATCAGCTCAGTCAGGGAGACCGTGTGAGCATGGTGCCCGGCCTGGCGCCGGGGGTCGGGTGGCTGGCCGCCCCCTTCCTCGCCGCGCTGGCCTACTGGTGTTCCGCGCTGGTGACCCCCGAGCCGGAGCCCGGGCGGCTGCCGATACAGTGATGGCCATGACGCCCGAATTCCCCACCGCCGACGTCGACCATCTCATCGCCCAGGCGCTGAACGAGGACCTCTCCTACGGCCCGGACATCACCAGCCGCGCCACGGTGCCCGCGTCACACCGCTCCCGCGCGCGGATCGTCTCCCGCCAGCCGGGCACCGTCGCCGGGATGTTCCTCGTCGACAGGGTGCTGGCACAGGTGGCGACCGCGGAATTCCACGTCACCGTCGAGGTCCCGGACGGGGGCCGGGTGGGCCCCGGGGATGTCATCGCGCGTATCGACGCCGGCACCCGTGACCTGCTCACCGCCGAGCGCACCCTGCTCAATCTGCTCACCCACCTGTCCGGGATCGCCTCGGCGACCGGACACTGGGTCGACGCCGTGGAGGGCACCGGCGCCCGAATCCGGGACTCGCGCAAGACGCTGCCCGGTCTGCGCCTGCTGCAGAAGTACGCCGTCACGGTCGGCGGGGGAGTCAACCACCGCCTGGGGCTCGGGGACCGGGCCCTCATCAAGGACAATCACGTCGTGGCCGCCGGGGGTGTGCTCCCCGCCTTCCGCGCCGTGCGCGAGCAGTTCCCGGACACCTGGTGTGAGGTCGAGGTGGACACCCTGGAGCAGCTCGACCAGCTGCTGCCGGAAGAACCCGACGAGATCATGCTGGACAACTTCGAGCTGTGGATGGTGCAGGTGGCGGTGCAGCGACGCGACGCCGTCTCGCCCGGCACGCTGCTGGAGGCCTCCGGGGGGCTCACCCTCGACGAGGCGGCCGACTACGCCCGCACGGGCGTGGATTTCCTCGCGGTGGGCTCCCTCACACACTCCGCTCCGGCGCTGGATCTGGGGCTGGACTTCGACTGACTACTCCGGCCAGGCCACCGCTGATTCGCCGGTGGCGTCGGTACTGATCTCGTCGATGGCGTGGAGTACCTGGTTCACGGCCACGGCGGTGTTGTGCTCGAGCTGCAGATCGGACATCCCCGCGCGGACCGGCGCCGTGAATTCGACACGCACCTGCAGTCCGTCGGAATCCTCGTGACAGAACGCCTTCGTGGTCATGGAGGATTCGTTCCAGTCGTTGCACAGCAGGAACATCCGCAGGAAGTCCGAATCCGGATCCAGTCCCGGATCCCAGTGGCCCTTGATGAGGTAGCTGGGGCCGTTGTCCAGGAAGAACCCGAAGAGGACATCGTTGATCCAGGCGATGATCACGTCCTCGTCGCCGTGGGTCTTCTCGATTCCCAACGCGGTGAGAGCCTCCCGCACCCGGTCGAGGGTGACGTCGGCGGGGGACTCCTCGTCGGCGCCGTCAGGGGTGTCCCACTCGTGGTCGGTGCTCATGGTGGCGGAGTACTCCTCGTCGGGGTCGCCGGGGTCGATGTCGTCCAGGCTGCGGCGGTGGTCGATGTCGCGCAGCCGCACGACATCGTCGTCCAGCTCGTTGACACCGACATGCCGGTCGCGGGGGAGAGGGCCGTTAAGGGCGGCGGTGTCCTGCTTGCGGCGCAGCGCGACGTGGTCGTCGGATTCGTTCATCGCCAGGTCGGGGACATCCTCGATGAGGTGATCGACGGCCAGACGGATCGTCTCCATCGAGAGGCGGACGAAGTCGGCCAGCTGCTCCGGGGTCAGTCCTGCCCCGATGAGCAGGCTGGAGCGGGCGTGGAGGCTCACCGCCGACTCATCGCCCACGCGCAGGGAGACGGTGGGGCCGAGACGCTCATGATTCCAGTCGGTGATGGTGCGCGCGAGCGTCCCAGTGTACTCCATGCCGATCCGGTTGCGCAGCTCCGTGTCGAACACCAGCGCCTGCGGATTGCGCTCGTCGAGGTAGGCGGTGACGATGTGGTCGTGCCACGGGAACACGAGGCGGTCGGCCCCCACATAGCAGTGGAATCCGAAGGACTCGGCGGCGACGTACACCTCGGTCAACGTGACCATGGGGCGGGCACCTCCAGCCAATCGTGCGGGCTGTGCCGGAATGCACAGGTCCTGAGTCCTACAATAGGGCAATACAGAGCCCACCAAGGAGATCTTTCACGATGCTCAACGTCATCGACCTGCGCGGTCGTACCCCGTCCACCAGTGAGCTGCGTCGCGCCCTGCCACGCGGCGGCACCGACGTCAATGCGGTGCTGCCGACGGTGGCCCCCATCGTGGGGGCCGTGCGGGAACGTGGCGCACAGGCGGCGCTGGAGTACGGGCAGAAGTTCGACTCCGTCACCCCGGCGTCGGTACGGGTGCCGGCGGAGGTCATCGAGCGGGCTGTCGAGACGCTCGACGAGGACGTCATCACCGCCCTGCAGGAGGCCATCTCCCGCGTGCGGAAGGTGCACGCCGATCAGAAGCCGGGCCCGCACACCACCACCCTCGCCGCCGGCGCGACCGTCACCGAGGTGCACATCGCCATCGACCGCGTCGGTCTCTACGTGCCGGGCGGCAAGGCCGTCTACCCCTCGAGCGTCATCATGAACGTCGTCCCCGCGCAGGAGGCCGGCTGCACCTCGCTCGTCGTCGCCTCCCCGCCGCAGGCCGACCACGACGGCTGGCCGCACCCCACCATCCTCGCCGCGTGCCACCTGCTCGGCGTCGCGGAGGTGTGGGCCGTCGGCGGTGCCCAGGCCGTGGCCCTCCTGGCCTACGGCGACGAGGACCTCGAGCCGGTCGACATCATCACCGGCCCGGGCAACATCTTCGTCACCGCGGCCAAGCGCCTGGTCAACGGCGTGGTGGGCATCGACGCCGAGGCCGGTCCCTCCGAGATCGCCATCCTGGCCGATGATTCGGCCGATCCGGTCTACCTCGCCTACGACCTCATCTCCCAGGCCGAACACGACGATCTCGCCGCCTCGGTACTCATCACCGACTCCGAGGAACTGGCCCGCGCCGTCGACCGCGAGATCGACGCCCGCTACACCGTCACCCGCAACGCCGAGCGCGTCGCCGGGGCACTGACCGGCCAGCAGTCCGGCATCGTGCTTGTCGACGACCTCGAGCAGGGCATCGCCGTCGCCGACGCCTATGCCGCCGAGCACCTGGAGATCCACACGGAGAACGCCCGCGAGGTCGCCGAGCGCATCCGCCACGCCGGTGCCATCTTCGTCGGCGCCTACTCGCCGGTGCCGCTGGGCGATTACGCCGCCGGCTCCAACCACGTGCTGCCCACCTCCGGTACGGCACGTTTCTCCTCCGGTCTGTCCACCCACACCTTCCTGCGCGAGGTCAATCTCATCGAGTACGACCGCACCGCGCTCAAGGAGATCGGCCCGCACATCATCGCGCTGGCCGACGCCGAGGATCTCCCGGCCCACGGCGAATCCATCCGCGCCCGATTCGAGGTGATGTAGGTGACCCGCCTGACCCTGGACCAGCTGCCCCTGCGCGAGGAACTGCGTGGTCAGTCGCCGTACGGCGCCCCGCAGCTGAGCGTCCCCGTCCAGCTCAACACCAACGAGAACCCGTACCCGCCCTCGCAGGCGCTTATCGACGATCTCGTCGAGACCGTCACCAAGGTCGCCGCCGATCTCAACCGCTACCCGGACCGCGACGCCGTCGAGCTGCGCACCCAGCTCGCCGACTACGTCACCGAGCAGACCGGGGTCGAGGTCACGGTGGACAACCTGTGGGCGGCCAACGGCTCCAACGAGGTCCTCCAGCAGCTGCTGCAGGCCTTCGGCGGACCGGGCCGGACGGCCCTGGGATTCCAGCCCTCCTACTCCATGCACCCCATCCTCTCGGCGGGCACGCAGACGCAGTTCCTCAACTGCCCGCGCGGCGCGGACTTCCGCATCGACATGGCCGCCGCGCTCGCGGCCGTCGACAAGCACCGCCCGGACGTCATCTTCATCACCACCCCGAACAACCCGACCGGTGACGTCACCTCCCTCGAGGACATCCGCACGCTTCTCGACGCCGCCCCCGGCATCGTCATCGTCGACGAGGCCTACGGTGAATTCTCTCCGTCCCCCTCGGCGGTGACGCTGCTCGCCGAGTACCCCGGCAAGCTCGTCGTCTCCCGCACCATGTCCAAGGCCTTCGACTTCGCGGGCGGGCGCCTCGGCTACTTCGTCGCCGATCCGGCCTTCATCGAGGCGGTCATGCTGGTGCGCCTGCCGTACCACCTGTCCATGCTCAGCCAGGCGGCGGCGACCGTCGCCCTGCGGCACCGGGGTGACACGCTGGCGACCGTCGATAAGCTCTCTCAGGAGCGCATCCGCGTCGTCGCGGAGCTGGAGAAACTGGGCTACGATGTGGTGCCCAGCGAATCGAACTTCGTGTTCTTCGGCACCTTCGCCGATCAGCACGCCGCGTGGCAGCGCTTCCTCGACGCCGACGTCCTCATCCGCGACGTCGGGGTCGCCGGACACCTGCGCACCACCATCGGGCTGCCCGCGGAGAACGACGCGTTCCTGCGCGCCGCCGCCGACGTGATCAAGGAGAACCTCTAGTGACCGACCGCATCGGACGTTCCACCCGGACGACCTCCGAATCCGACATCACCGTCGAGATCAACCTCGACGGCACCGGCCGCGCCGACATCGACACCGGCCTGCCCTTCTTCGACCACATGCTCACCGCCTTCGCGGTGCACGGGTCCTTCGACCTGAAAGTCCACGCCAAGGGCGACATCGAGATCGACGCGCACCACACCGTCGAGGACACCGCCATCGTCCTCGGCGCCGCGCTTCTCGACGCCGTCGGCGACAAGGCCGGCATCCGCCGTTTCGGTTCCCGCCAGCTGCCCATGGACGAGACCCTGGTCGAGTCGGTCGTGGACATCTCCGGGCGGCCCTACTTCGTCATGCGGGGCGAACCGGAACACATGATCACCTCCGTCATCGGCGGGCACTACGCCACGGTGATCAACGAGCACTTCTTCGAGACCCTCGCGCTCAATTCCCGCATCACCCTCCACGTCATCTGCCACTACGGCCGCGACCCGCACCACATCACCGAGGC
>NZ_JAUNRW010000089.1 GCF_030535495.1 Corynebacterium sp. | reverse complement strand
AGGAGGTCGAGGAGATCATCGGTCACGGCACGCAGCCGCACACCGGTCACATCCCGTTTACTCCGCGCGCCAAGAAGGTCCTCGAGCTCTCGCTGCGCGAGGGCCTGCAGATGGGCCACAAGTACATCGGCACCGAGTTCCTGCTCCTCGGCCTCATCCGTGAGGGCGAGGGCGTGGCCGCCCAGGTGCTGGTGAAGCTCGGCGCCGACCTGCCGCGCGTGCGCCAGCAGGTCATCCAGCTGCTCTCCGGCTACGAGGGGGGCCAGGGCGGTTCCCCGGAGAACACCCCCGAGCAGGGCGGTGGCCCCGTCGGCGCCGGTACCGGTGCCGCCCGCGGCGGCGGCCAGGGCCAGGGTGGCCCCGGCGACCGCTCCAACTCGCTGGTCCTCGACCAGTTCGGCCGCAACCTCACGCAGGCGGCCCGGGACGGCAAGCTCGACCCGGTCGTCGGCCGTGAGAAGGAGATCGAGCGCATCATGCAGGTGCTCTCGCGTCGTACCAAGAACAACCCGGTCCTCATCGGCGAGCCCGGCGTGGGTAAGACCGCCGTCGTCGAGGGACTGGCCCTCGACATCGTCAACGGCAAGGTCCCGGAGACCCTCAAGGACAAGCAGGTCTACTCCCTCGACCTGGGTTCCCTGGTGGCCGGTTCCCGCTACCGCGGTGACTTCGAGGAGCGCCTGAAGAAGGTGCTCAAGGAGATCAACCAGCGCGGTGACATCATCCTGTTCATCGATGAGATCCACACCCTCGTCGGCGCCGGTGCCGCCGAGGGTGCCATCGACGCCGCCTCGCTGCTCAAGCCCAAGCTGGCCCGCGGCGAGCTGCAGACCATCGGTGCCACCACCCTCGACGAGTACCGCAAGCACATCGAGAAGGACGCCGCCCTCGAGCGTCGTTTCCAGCCCGTCCAGGTGCCGGAGCCGTCCGTCGAGATGACCATCGAGATCCTCAAGGGCCTGCGCGACCGCTACGAGGCGCACCACCGCGTGTCCATCACCGACGGTGCCCTGGCCGCGGCCGCCAACCTCTCCGACCGCTACATCAACGACCGCTTCCTGCCGGACAAGGCCGTCGACCTCATCGACGAGGCCGGCGCCCGCATGCGCATCAAGCGCATGACCGCCCCGGAGGGCCTGCGCGAGATCGACGAGCGCATCGCCGATGTCCGCCGCGAGAAGGAGGCGGCGATCGACGCCCAGGACTTCGAGAAGGCCGCGGGTCTGCGCGACAAGGAGCGCAAGCTCGGCGAGGAGCGTTCCGAGAAGGAGAAGCAGTGGCGTTCCGGTGATCTCGAGGAGATCGCGGAGGTCGGCGAGGAGCAGATCGCCGAGGTCCTCGGTTCCTGGACCGGCATCCCGGTGTTCAAGCTCACCGAGGAGGAGTCCTCGCGTCTGCTGCGCATGGAGGATGAGCTGCACAAGCGCATCATCGGCCAGAACGAGGCGGTCAAGGCCGTCTCCCGCGCCATCCGCCGTACCCGCGCGGGCCTCAAGGACCCGAAGCGCCCCTCCGGTTCCTTCATCTTCGCCGGCCCGTCCGGCGTGGGTAAGACCGAGCTGTCGAAGGCCCTGGCCGAGTTCCTCTTCGGCGAGGACGACGCCCTCATCCAGATCGACATGGGTGAGTTCCACGACCGCTTCACCGCCTCCCGCCTCTTCGGCGCGCCCCCCGGCTACGTCGGTTACGAGGAGGGCGGCCAGCTCACCGAGAAGGTCCGCCGCAAGCCGTTCTCCGTCGTGCTTTTCGACGAGATCGAGAAGGCCCACAAGGAGATCTACAACACCCTCCTGCAGGTCCTCGAGGACGGTCGTCTCACCGACGGCCAGGGACGTGTCGTCGACTTCAAGAACACGGTGCTCATCTTCACCTCGAACCTGGGCACCCAGGACATCTCGAAGGCCGTGGGCATGGGCTTCTCCGGCTCCGCCGAGACGGATTCCGACGCCCAGTACGAGCGCATGAAGAACAAGGTCAACGACGAGCTGAAGAAGCACTTCCGCCCCGAGTTCCTCAACCGTATCGATGAGATCGTCGTCTTCCACCAGCTCACCCGCGAGCAGATCGTGGAGATGGTGGAGCTGCTCATCGGTCGCGTCGAGAAGGCCCTGGCCGCCAAGGACATGGGCATCGAGATCACGGACAAGGCCAAGGCACTGCTGGCCCAGCGTGGTTTCGACCCGGTCCTCGGTGCCCGCCCGCTGCGCCGCACCATCCAGCGCGAGGTCGAGGACGCCATGAGTGAGAAGATCCTCTTCGGTGAGCTCGGCGCCGGTGAGATCGTCACCGTCGACGTCGACGGCTGGGACGGGGAGTCGAAGGACACCGACGGTGCCTCCTTCACCTTCACCCCGCGCCCGAAGCCGCTGCCGGAGGGCACGTTCTCCGAGATCTCCCCGGAGGCCGCCGAGGCCGTGCGCGATGTCGAGGCTGATCCGGACACCATCACCCCGGACGTGCCGGATGTCCCGGAGATCACCGATGATCTGTCCACCGACCCCGATGAGGGTCCGGCCGGCGGTGCACAGCCTGCCCCGCAGAGCTAACTGAGTGCTTATCGACGCCCGCTTCCCGCACCCGGGAGGCGGGCGTCGTGCGCGTGGTTACACTGTCTGGCATGGGCATCACGTACCGCAAGCGCAAGAAGATCGGGAAGAACTCCTGGATCAACGTCTCCGGGTCGGGGGCATCCGCATCCACCCGGATCGGTCCGGTGACCATCAACTCCCGCGGGGGACTCTGGGTGAGGCTGCCCGGCGGTCTCAACTACCGCGGCAGGTGGAAATAGCCCGCCTCATCCTGCTCCGCCAGACCGTCACTGAGCAGGGAGAACAGGGCGCGTGAGCGCTGGATGTCATCCGGCCACACGACATCGATGGCCGACTGCGGAACGGGCTCCTCGGCCCCGCGCAGCACATCCATGATCAGCCCCCGGACCTGGCGGTCGGTGCCGGTGAACTTCTGCACCTTCTTTCTCGCCCGTTCCTCCTCGCTCGGGGGTGGGGATCCGGCGGCGACCCAGGCGCAGACGTCGAGAAGCGGGCAGACCTCACACGACGGTGACGTCGCAGTACACACCAGGGCGCCGAGCTCCATGAGCGCCGCCGAGAAACGCGGGCCCTGCTCCTGGGGCAGCAGCTCGGCGACCACCATAAGCTCCGCCTTCGAGGCAGTGCCGGCCAGGAAGCGGCCGTCGACGGCGCGGCGCACCACGCGCCGCACATTCGTGTCCACCACCGGGACGTTGCGCCCGTAGGCGAAACACGCCACGGCACGCGCGGTGTAGTCCCCGATGCCCGGCAGGGCCAGGAGGGAGTCGACATCGTCGGGGACGCGGGCGTCGTGAAGCGCGACGATCTGGCGCGCACACTCCAACAGCCGCAGCGCGCGCCGCGGGTACCCGAGCTTGCCCCAGGCGCGCAGCACCTCGGCGGGGGAGGCCTGCGCGAAGGCGGCCGGATCCGGCCAGCGGGCCATCCATTCCCGCCACACCGGCTCGACGCGGGCGACGGGGGTCTGCTGGCTCATGACCTCGCTGAGCAGGATGCCCCACGCGGAGGTTTCCGGCTCCCGCCACGCCAGGGGACGCTCGTGACGGTCGAACCAGGGGAGAAGGCGCTCAGCGAACATGAGCAACGAGTATAGAATTGCCGTCATGCCCATGAAAGATGTCGCCAAGAACCCGCAGGCCGTGTGGGAGGCCCTGCAGGCCGGCAACCAGCGCTTCGTCCTCCAGCAGCAGGAACGTCCCAACCAGGACATCCTGCGGCGCACCGAACTGCGTGACGGCCAGAACCCCCGCGCCGTGGTCCTGTCCTGCTCCGACTCGCGCGTGCCCGTCGAGCTCATCTTCGACGTCGGCCTCGGTGACCTCTTCGTCGTCCGCACCGCCGGGCAGATCCTCGACCCCGCCGTCCTGGCGTCGATCGAGTACGCCATCAAGAGCCTGGGCGTGGAACTCGTCGTGGTCATGGGGCACGAGTCCTGCGGTGCCGTCGCCGCCACCGCCGAGGCCCTCGACGGCGGAAAGATCCCCAACGGCCTGGAGCGCATCCTCGTGGAGAAGGTCGCCCCCTCGATCCTCGAGGCCCGGGCGCGGGACCGCAACGACCGCCCCGGCTATGAGCGCCAGCACGTCATCGAGATCGTCATCCAGATCAAGCACCGTCTGTCCGCCCTGCAGGAGCGCATCGCCGACGGCCGCGTCGGTATCGTCGGCCTGCGCTACCTGCTCTCCGACGGCTCCACCGAGCCCGTCATCGCCGACGGCGTGAAGTAGCGGGGAGCAGCAACACGCGGGGAGGTCGGTTCCCACCTGCACGAACCGCGCGCAATTAAAGTGAGGGACGTGACCAATCGCAGCCCTCGACTCCCCGAAGAGATCTACGTTCGCCGCCGCGTCGCCGCGGCACTGATCCTTCTCGTCCTCGTCGGACTGCTGGTGTGGGGCCTGGTGGCCTTCGCCGGTCGGGGCGGCGAAAGCGCAACCACCGCGCAGAACACCACGGAAGTGACCACCACCGGGACCACGACCAGCCGGACCACCGAATCCACCGAGGCTTCCGAGGACCCGGAGTCCACGGAGGCGTCCACCACCGCGAGCACCGAGCCGGAGGAGAGCGAGGCCGCGGAGCCGAAGGATTCCTGCGAGCTCTCCGACCTGCGGATCCTCGCCAGCTCGGATCGCCCCTCCTACGGTGAGGGCGACCAGCCGACCTTCTACATGACGGTGGAGAACCCCACGGATGTGGACTGCGAGCTGGATCTCGACGCCGAGGAGCTGCGCTTCGAGGTCTACAACCTCGAGGACAACGAGCGCGTGTGGGCGGACACCGACTGCTTCCCCTCCGTGCTCACCGGGGACGAGTCCTTCCCGGCCGGTGATGAGCGCCGCTTCCAGGCCGTGTGGTCACGCATGGGCTCCCAGCCGGGCCAGTGCAACAGCCGTCAGGATGTGGGCACGGGCGCGTTCTTCCTGCACACCGTGATCGGCAACAACGCCTCCGACGCGCACACCTTCAACCTGGGTTAGGTCAGGCGCGCCAGCCCCTCGTGGATGTGGCGCGCCCACAGGTTGCCCACGTTCTCCACGCCGGCCAGGTCCTCCTCCGTCGCCGACAGCAGGGAGGCCACGTCGCCGAAGGCCGCGATGATCTTGTGCTTGAGGAACATCTGCATGCGGGGCACCCGGCTGAGCACGCGGTAGCCGCGGGGCACGATCCACTGGGTGAGTGATTCCTCGGTGGACGGCAGCCCGAGGATGCGGGCGACGTCGGCGGGTTTGAGCAGGTCGGCGTCGGCCAGCGCGTCGAGGGCGTGGGTGGCGGTGCGGACGTCGTCGTCCGAGGGTGGGCCCTCGGCGATGAGGTAGTCGCGGATGAGCAGGTCGATCTCGCGGTTGTTGTCGCCGCGGAGTTCGGTCAGCTGCAGGTTGAGCTGGCGGCCGTCGGTGCCCAGCTCGAGGACGTTCTGGTCCAGTTCCATGCCGACGCGCTTGACCAGCAGTTCCCGCTGGATGACGGCGACGACATCCTGCACGGTGGCGTAGTTGTTGATCTCGGCGACGAACAGGCGCTGGTTGGCGTGGTCGAGGCGGGTGCGGTAGCGCTCGAGGGTGCCCAGCGCCTGGTTGGCGCGCTGCAGGATGGCCGCGGGGCTCTCCAGGACGTAGCGGTCCCCCTCGACGTAGAGGGTGATGACATTCATCGACTGGCTCACCGCGATGACGGGGCGGCCGGTCTGCTGCGCGGTGCGCTCGGCGGAGCGGTGCCGGGTGCCGCTTTCCGACGTCGGGAAGCTCGGCGCCGGGACCACCTGCACGTTGGCGCGGCGGATGCGGGTGGCGTCGGTGGAGAGGATGACCGCGCCGTCCATCTTGCACAGTTCGCGCAGGCGGGTGGGGGCGAAGGGGACGTCGAACTCGATGCCGCCGTCGCACAGGTCGGTGACCTCGGGCCCGTCCCCGATGACGATGAGGGCGCCGGTGCGGCCGCGGACGATCCGGTCGAGGCCGTCGCGCAGTGCCGTGCCGGGGGCGAGGTGTTGGAGGGTCTCCCGCAGGGTGGCGGGGACCGGCGTGGTGGCGGGACTCATGGGGATGATGTTACCCCTGGGACACCGCCTCGATGGCCTCGCGGAGGGTGGCGGCCTGCGCGACCCGCATGCCGGGCACGTCGAAGGACTCACCCGCGGGCACCACCGCGTACCCGTAGCCCAGGCGGGCGGCCTCGGCGAGGCGTCGACCCAGATGGGGCACGCGACGCAGTTCCCCGGCCAGGCCCACCTCGCCGATGACCACCGTCTTCGGGGGCAGCGGCGTGTCATGCAGCGAGGACCACGTGGCCAGGGCGACGGCCAGATCCGTGGCGGTCTCGGTGATGCGCACGCCCCCGACGGTGGCCACGTACGCATCCTTGTCATTGGTGCGCTCGCCCGCCCGGGCCTGCAGCACGGCCAGCACCATGGGCACGCGGTTGGTGTCCAGGCCGGTGACCACGCGACGCGGGCTCTTGGCCACCGGGTCGACGGTCAGGGACTGCACCTCGGCCAGCAGAGGGCGCACGCCGTCCATCGCCACGGTGACCGCCGAGCCGTCGGGGGTGCGTCCGCGGTGGGAGAGGAAGAGGCCGGACGGATCGGGGACCTCGCGGATACCCTCCGCGGTCTGCTCGAAGCAGCCGACCTCGTCGGTGGCCCCGAAACGGTTCTTGATGCCGCGCAGCATCCGCAGCGAGGACTGACGGTCGCCCTCGAAGTTGAGCACCACATCCACCAGATGCTCCAGCACGCGGGGGCCGGCCACGTTGCCGTCCTTGGTCACATGCCCCACCAGCAGGATGGGGATGCCGGAGGTCTTCGCCAGGGTGGTCAGCGCGGCGGTCACCGCCCGCGACTGGGCCACACCGCCGGCCACGCCCTCCACGCCGGGGGCGTGCATCGTCTGCACCGAGTCGACGATAAGGAGCGAGGGCTTGACCTGCTCCACGTGTCCGAACACCACATCCAGGTTCGATTCGGCGGCCAGGTACAGCGTCTCCTGCAGCGCCCCGGTGCGCTCGGCGCGCACGCGCACCTGTCCGGCGGATTCCTCCGCCGTGACATACAGCGCCGTGCGCCCGCTTATCGACGCCCACCGGCTCGCCACCTCCAGCAGCAGCGTCGACTTGCCCACACCCGGCTCACCCGCCATGAGCACCACCGACCCGGGGACCACCCCGGTGCCGAGCACGCGGTCGAGTTCCCCGATGCCCGAGGGCACCGAGGTGGCGGCGGCGGCGCTGATGGTGGTGATCGGGGTGGCCGGGGCGCTGGGGGTCAGTCCCGCCGGCACGGCCCCCGAGACCGCCGCCACCGCCGCTCCGCCCGACTTCGGGGCGACGGCGGATTCCACCAGGGTGCCCCAGGAACCGCAGTCCGGGCAGCGACCCAGCCACTTCGGGGAGGAGTAGCCGCATTCGGAGCAGGTGTGGACGGAACGGGGTTTACGGGCCATGCCGACCACTTAACCACGAACAACGACAAACGCCCGGCTCTCTAGTGAGAACCGGGCGCCTGCAAGCGGAGGACTAGTGTGCTGCCTCAGCGCTTTCCGGGCGGACGAAGGAACCGGCCGGCAGCTGCGGAGCGGCGACGGCGGCGACGACCTCGACATCACCGGAGTCGAAGGAGAAGGTGACCGGGATGTTGCCGCCGACGGCGAAGTCATCGTTGGTCAGGGAGGTCTCGGTGTACTCGATGCAGCCGATGCCGTCGGACTGCGGGGTGACCTCGAGGCGCTCGGCGGAGTCGCCGACCAGGACGCAGTCGCGGCCCAGGGACGCGCCCTCGAACTCGACGGCGTTGCCGTTGACGTCGATGGACTCGAGGGTGTGCTCGGTCATCGTGGTGTCCTGGTTGATGGCGGTGAACTTCAGGGCGGCCTCGCCCGCGTCATCGACGATGATGGTGACGTCGCGGACCGCGACAGTGCCGTCCTCGGAGTTGCCCTCCGCGCCGTTGACTGCAGCGACCTGGCTGGAGGTCTGGGTGATCTGGCCTGCGGAGCAGGAGGCCAGTGCCAGCGCAGACAGGGCGGCGGCGGAGACGATGCCGCCGCGACGGGCGGCCGACTTCAGGGACTTCACTTCGGTGTCCTCCATCAGTTCATGGTTCACAAGGATGTTTCGGAAGCTTACCTTAGTCTCTTTGGCCCCTGGGCACACAGTTCCCGGGGATCCGCTTTCGGCACAGGGGGAATGCGGGGGCGTTCGGGGGTGATCCTTCGGTGGAGTTTGCCGCCCGACGTCCCGATTGGGGTGCGTGCTAGAATGCGGGGTCTAGTGTGCTGCCAACCGCGCGCAACAAGGAGTGGGAATGGATTTCAAGGTCGGGGACGTCGTTGTCTACCCGCACCACGGCGCTGCCGTGATCGCTGACATCGAGCATCGCGTGATGGGAGGGGAGGAACTGGAGTACCTGGTCCTGCAGATCAACCAGTCTGACCTCGTCGTCCGCGTCCCGTCCAAGAACGCCGAGCTGGTCGGTGTCCGCGATGTGGTCGGCGAGGAGGGCCTGCAGAAGGTCTTCGGCGTCCTGCGCGAGACCGACGTGGAGGAGGCGGGCAACTGGTCCCGCCGCTACAAGGCCAACCAGGAGCGCCTGGCCTCCGGCGACGTGAACAAGGTGGCCGAGGTCGTCCGTGACCTGTGGCGCCGCGACCAGGACCGCGGCCTGTCCGCCGGTGAGAAGCGCATGC
>NZ_JAUNRW010000088.1 GCF_030535495.1 Corynebacterium sp. | reverse complement strand
CACGAATCTGAACGTCGTTCAGGTCAGATCTTGCACACCGCCCAAGTTACCGAGTAACCTGCAAGTTACCGGGTAACCTCCCCGCCCTTCCCACCGCAAGGATCCGCCATGTCCATCAAGCATTCGCTCCTGGCGTTGCTGGCCGACGGTCCCTATTCCGCCAGCCAGCTCCAACAGCAGTTCAGCGACCGCACCCGCGCCGTCTGGCCCCTCAACATCGGCCAGGTCACGCAGACTCTGGGACGCCTCGAACGCGACGGCCTCATCGAGGTCGCCGGCACCATCACGGGCGCCAACAACCGGCCCGCCGACGCCTACCAGCTGACCCCCGCCGGGGCGGACCTGCTCACCGAGTGGTGGACCGCCCCCGTCCACCGGCCATCGACGGAGCGCGACGAACTGGTCATCAAGGTCTCCCTCGCCGCCCACAACCCCGCCATCGATCTCATCGCGCTGCTCGATCAGCAGCGCCGCTCCACCATCGCCCAACTGCGGGAGCTCAACCGCGCCTCCCGCCACCTCGACGACACCCGCACGGCCGATCGCCTGCAGGTCGAACGTCGCATCTTCGATCTGGAGGCCGAAGCCCGTTGGCTCGACCGCGTCGAAGCCCTCACCAACCCGACGCTGAAGGAGTCCTGACATGTCCCCCACCTCCCCCGCTCCCCTGGAGCTGCAGGACGTCACCTGCGTGTTCGGCGCTGGTCCGCGGCGTGTCGTCGCCCTCGAGGACGTCTCCCTTCTCGTCGAGCCCGGCGAACTCGTCGCCGTCATGGGCCCCTCCGGTTCCGGCAAGTCCACGTTGCTCAATGTGGCGGGACTGCTGCAGTCACCGACCTCCGGTCGGGTGCTTATCGACGGCACCGACGCCGCCGACCTCTCCCCTTCCCGGGCGGCGCTGCTGCGGCGCTCGCGGATCGGCCTCATCTTCCAGCACTACAATCTCGTTCCCACCCTGACCGTCGGCGAGAACGTCGCTCTGCCCCTGGAGCTCGACGGTCTCAGCCCGCAGCAGTGCCGGGACGCAGCCCGGATCGCCCTGCAGGAGGTCGGGCTGGACGGCCTGGACACCCGCTTCCCGGAGGAGATCTCCGGCGGGCAGGCGCAGCGCGCGGCCATTGCCCGCGCTCTCATCGGTGATCGCTCCGTCCTGCTTGCCGACGAGCCCACCGGCGCCCTCGACACCAGCACCGGCGATGCCGTCCTGCGCATCCTGCGCGAACGTGTCGATGAGGGCGCGGCCGGCATGATCGTCACCCATGAGCCGCGGTTTGCCGGGTGGGCCGACCGCGTCATCGTCGTCCGCGACGGGCGACTCGTCGACGACGGGGGTGCGCTGTCATGAGTGCCCTCCTCGCCGCCACCCGCCCCACCCGGCGCGACATCGTCCGCCACCCCTGGCGCATCCTGGCCGCCGTGCTCCTCATCGCCCTGCCGGTGTTCGCCGGCACGTGGCTGTGGACGAACACCCACGCCGAGGACCGGGCCGCACGTATCGCGCAGCCCCGCACGGAGGTGCAGGTCAGCGGAAGCTTCTGCGTGCAGAACGTCGACGCCTCGGCGGTGGAATGCGAGTACGCGGACCCCGGGGACGATCACGCCCTGCTCCCCCTCCTTCAGGCCCATCTGCCGGAGGGATCCTCCGTGCAGATGCGGTTCAGCACCTGGGGCCATGCCACGCTCGGCAACGCCCGCAGCTACCTGGCGATCGAGCAGATGGTCGGCGGTCGGGTTCCACCCCCCGGTCAGATCTGGTTGAGCACGTCGGACGCCCGGAACCTGCAGGCCGAGGTGGGCGACACCATCTCGTTTGCCCCGCAGGGGCACCCCGAGGCACTCGAGTTCACCGTCGCCGGCACCATGCCGGGGTTCGCCTCGCTGGTCGCGGAACCCACCATCATCGAACCGGCGGCGGTACGCACGGATACCGACACGCTCGGCACCGCCTCCTGGACCGTCAGTACCCCGGAGGAATTCACCTGGGACGACGTCCTCGCCCTCAATGAGGTCGGTTTCACGGTGCGCTCGCAGGACGTCATCGACAACCCGCCCCCTCCGGAAGCGCTGCCGGAGCAGTTCCGCGAGGTGCCCGACTCCTCCGCCGCTCCGCTCAACGACTGGTCCATCAACGTCGTGGTGGGGGCCGCGCTCCTGCTCGTCGGCGCCCTGCTGCTCCTGGTGATCTCCCCGGTGTTCACCATCGCCACCTCACGCATGTCCCGCGACTTCGCCCTCATGAGCTCGCAGGGGGCGACGCCGTGGCATATCCGCCTGGCCGTGCTGGCATACGGGCTGTTCTCGGGCCTCATCGGCGCCACGCTGGGTGCCGCCCTCGGTGTCGGTGGTACCGCGGTGGCGTGGTTCCTCAAGTTCCCCGACTGGCCCCTGTCGATCCCGTGGCTGGGTGTGCTGGCGCTGTGGGCGACCGCCGTGGTGGGGTCCACCTGTGCCTCGCTGCTGCCGGCGGTGGTGGCCTCGCGGGCGTCGATAAGCGCGGGCGTGCAGGGATCCAGCCCCGACCGCCTGCTGGCGTGGCGACCCTGGATGGCGGTGGGACCGATCGGACTGCTGCTGCTCGCCGCATCTGTGTTGACACTGCGGTTCATGGTCAGGCCCGAGGTGCTGTTGTTCTGGGCGATGGTCCCCGCCCTCCTGCTCGTGCTGCTGCTCGCGGCCAGCGCTCCCGCGATCGCGTGGGGGCTGGGGCGCCTGGGCACCCGCGCGCCTCTGCCCCTGCGCCTGAGCCTGCGGGATGTCGGCAGGCAGTCACTGCGCAGCGTCCCCGCGCTGGCGGCCATCATGGCGGTCCTCGCCATTGCGGTGGGCGCCCAGGCGTTTCAGTCCGCCTCCGAGGCCCGCACCCAGGCGCTGTACGCGTCGGTGTACAGGGAACCGTCGATTCTCGTTGCCCCGGCCCTGGAGCCGGTGGCAGCGCCCGACCCGGCGAGCATCGACGACGTCGCCCGCACCGTGGAGGAGATCGCGGGGCCGAGCGTTCGTACCGACCTCTACGGTGTCCGCTTCCACTCCGACCGGCCGGGCTTTCCCGAGGTGAACTACCGCATGGATGAATGCCACGTAGACGACCCCTCGGAGCGCTGCCTGCCCCTCCTGCGCCGTGACCATGTCAGTGGGCCCCTGGAGCTGTCGGGTGGCGCACTCGTGGAGGCCTCGCCGGAGATCCTGGAGCTTGTCGAGCTCGACGACGCCGCGCGGGCCCGCGCCGAGGCAGCACTCGGGCAGCCCGGAATTCTGGTGTCGGAAGGCACCCTCGACAGCGAACTGCAGGTCCGGGAGCTGGAGTACGATCCCTCGCTTGCCGAGACCCGCATCCTCAACGAGGTGACCGCACCGACCATTCCGGTCCTGCCGGAACTGGCCGCCACTCCCCTGCTCACTCCGTCCGCCCTGGCTGACCTGGGGATACCGGTCGAGTACCTGGGAACGGTCTTCACCCCCCGGGAGCCGCTCTCCTACCGCGCGGGGTTGGAGCTGCAGGCGCGTGTCGACGAGCAGACCGTGGACACGTCGGTGTCCATCTCCCCCTACCCGACCTCGGGTGAATGGTGGCCGGCGGCCTTCGCCGGGGTCCTCGGCGCCGGGGTGGTCATCGTGCTGACGCTGGTGCTCGCGTTGTCGTGGCAGGGTTCGCGCCGGCAGTTCGCGCTTCTCGACGCCGTGGGAGCCCCACCCTCCCTCCCCTCCCAGGTCTCCGGCGCCTTCGCCGGGATCCTGGCCCTGGTGGGATCGCTGGCGGGCGTCGCGGCGGGGTATCTGGCCGCCTGGATGGTCTCCCCCCGGACGATCGCCCACCCCTCGGGAGCGGTCCTGGAGACCGGATCCGCCGCGTACCTCTCGGCCGACTGGCCGGTTCTGCTCATCCTCCTCGTCATCACCCCGGCGGTGGCGTGGGCGATCGGTTCGCTGTTCCATCGCCAGCTCGGCGAGCAGGAGTACCGCCAGACCTAGGATCACTACCCCCGCAGCCACACCCCACAGGTTCACTTGTGTCACTTTATTCACACCAGTAACAAGGGGTCTGAGCTGCGGGGATCTGGTTGATTCCGCTCGACCGACGCGCCCACCTGCACTTTCATCCGTTGCCGGGGCCCGCTGCCCCCCGGTACTTTTGACTCGATCTCGATTGTGCTCACCAACGAAGGCAGGACGCATGCTCTCTCGCGCCGGAATCACGGCCACGCTCCTCACGACCGCACTGGCCGCCGGAGCCATCGCACCCCCGGCGCAGGCCCAGGAAGCCTCCTTCCAGGTCACCGGGGACGGCGTCAGCGGTGCCGAACTCGCCGACCTCCTCACCGTGCTCACTGCGGTGGGCAAGATCGCCGAGGCCAACTCCCCCGAGGCTGAGGCCGACCCCGAGGCGACCCCGACCGGCAGCTCCGACCTCAAGGTCATCCTCGACCCGCTCACCGCACTGCTCGGCTCCGTCTCGGTCGTCTCCTCCGATGATCTCGGGCTCGATGCTCTCGAGGACCTCGACCTCAGCGACCTCCTCCCCGCCCCCCGCATGTCGCCGGTCCGCGGCCAGACCGCCGACGGCCGCACCGTCGTCTTCCCCACCTCCGGGCGTTTCACCTCCGGCTACGGCGCGCGCTGGGGGTCGATGCACGAGGGCATCGACATCGCCGACCCGATAGGTACCCCGGTCCTGGCGGTCATGGACGGTGAGGTGATCTCCGCCGGCGGCGCCAACGGTTTCGGTCAGTGGGTGCGCCTGCGTCACGACGACGGCTCCATCTCCGTCTACGGCCACGTCCACACCATCGACGTCGTGGTGGGTCAGCGTGTCAACGCCGGCGACCAGATCGCCACCATCGGCAACGAGGGCCACTCGACGGGCCCGCACCTCCACTTCGAGATCCGCCCCGACGGCACCTCCCCCGCCGACCCGGTCGACTGGTTCTCCGAGCGCGGGATCGACGTCATCTAGCTAGAGCTTCTCCATCGGCACCCCACCGATGAGCATGAGGCGCACCTTGCCGGAGGAGCCGAAGTCGATGGTCACGGTGGCCCGCGCCCCGGAGCCGTCGGACGAGATGACCGTGCCCAACCCGTACTTGTCGTGGTTGACCCGGTCCCCCACCACCAGGTGCAGATCGTTGTTCCGCGGCCGCGCCTTCGGCAGGCTCGGCGTGGGCGGGGCACTGCGCTGCGGGGTGGACCGTCCCCAGGAATCGCCTCCCCACGAGGATTCCGGCTCCTCCCGACGCCAGTCGATGAGCTCGGAGGGCACCTCCGCCAGGAAACGGCTCGGGGGATTCGTCATCGGGTTGCCCCACGAGGACCGCAGCATCGCCCGCGAAAGATAGAGCTGCTCGCGGGCGCGGGTGATGCCCACATAGGCCAGTCGCCGCTCCTCCGCCAGCTCCCGCGGATCGCCCAGCGCCCGCAGGTGCGGGAACTGCCCGTCCTCCCAGCCGGTGAGGAAGACCACCGGGAACTCCAGGCCCTTCGCCGTGTGCAGGGTCATGAGCGTGACCACCCCCTGCTCGTTGTCGGGGATCTGATCGGCGTCGGCCACCAGCGACACCTTCTCCAGGAACGCCTGCAGGGATCCCGGCTCCGGTTCGCCCTCGTCGAGGGAGAACTCCCCGCCGTCCATCTCCGCGTACGCCACCTGCATCGCCGCCTCCGAGGAGAACTCCCGGGCGACCGACACGAGCTCGTTGAGGTTGTCCAGACGTGCCCCGTCCTGCGGGTCATTGCTCGCCTCGAGCTGCTCGCGGTAGCCGGAGACGTCGAGGATGCGGGAGATGAGCTCACCGATGTCCAGGGACGGCATCTCGGCGCGCAGCCCGTCCATCATCTCGTTGAACTTCACGATGGCGTTGCGCCCGCGGGGGTTGAGGAGCGGGACCTTGTCCGCGGCGGCGTCGATAAGCCCCTGTCCGAAGGACATGCCGTTGTTCTCGGCGTGGACGGCGACCATCGCCTGCGCGCGGTCACCGATGCCCCGGCGCGGGGTGTTGATGATGCGTCGCAGGCTGACGGTGTCGTCCGGGTTCAGCAGCGCGCGCAGGTAGGCGACCATGTCGCGGATCTCGGCGCGCTCGTAGAAGCGCGTGCCGCCGACCACCTTGTAGGGGATGCCGGCGCGGATGAACACCTCCTCCAGCGCACGGGAGGCGTTGTTCGTGCGGTACATCACCGCCATGTCGCTGTAGTTGCGGCCGCGGTCGGCCAGGGCGTCGACCTCCCCGGCGATGAACCGGGCCTCATCGTGCTCATTGTCGGAGACGTAGCCGACGATCTGCTGTCCTTCACCGAGCGCTGTCCACAGCTTCTTCTCCCGGCGGCCGTCGTTGCGGGAGATCACCGCGTTCGCGGCGTTGAGGATCGTCTGCGTCGAGCGGTAGTTCTGTTCCAGGAGGATGGTGCGGGCCTGCGGGTAGTCCCGCTCGAATTCCTCGATGTTGCGGATCGTCGCCCCGCGGAAGGCGTAGATCGACTGGTCGGAGTCACCCACCACACACAGCTCGGGGGCGTCCGGGCCCGTGCCGACGAGCGTGGCCACCAGCATGTACTGGGCGTGGTTGGTGTCCTGGTATTCGTCGATAAGCACATGCCGGAAGCGACGCCGGTAATGATCGACCACCTGCGGATGCTGCTGGAAGATGCGCACCACCTCGCCGATGAGATCATCGAAGTCGACGGCATTGGCCGCCCGCAGGCGCCGCTGGTAATCGGCGTAGACCTGCGCCACGGTGATGTCGAAGGGATTGCGCACCGCCTCCGCATCCGCCGCCGCGGACTCCGGGCCGATGAGCTCGTTCTTGAGGTTCGAGATGGCATTCGCCAGGACACGGGCGGTGAACTTCTTCAGATCCAGATTGTGGTCCTTGGCGATCATGCCGAGCAGGCGCCGCGAATCATCCGCATCGTAGATGGTGAAGTTCGTGTTCAGCCCCGGTACCAGCTGCGCCTGCTGACGCAGGATACGCACGCACACCGAGTGGAACGTGGCCACCCACATCCGCTCCGCCACCGGGCCCACCAGGCCGGAGACACGCTCGCGCATCTCGGCCGCCGCCTTGTTGGTGAACGTGATCGCCAGGATCTCCCACGGCGCCACCCCCCGATCCCGCATGAGATGCGCGATACGCCGGGTGAGCACCGCCGTCTTACCCGACCCGGCACCCGCCACGATGAGCAGCGGCGAGCCGGAATGCTCGACCGCCGCCTTCTGCTGTTCATTGAGACCGAGGGTGAGATCAGAGGAGGTTGGCTGCATGGCTAACAACCTACTAGTAGGTCCGGACATGTCCCCGCCGTGGCACAATAGCTGCCATGACGCAGCCCGCCGACAACTTCGAGATCCGCATGCCCACGGGCACCGATGACCCGCTGTCCGACGCGGAGATCCAGCAGTACCGCCAGGAGATCGACCGCCTCGACCGCGTCATTCTCGACGCTGTGAACCGTCGCACCGAGGTCTCCCGCGCCATCGGCAAGACCCGCATGGGATCCGGCGGCACCCGCCTCGTGCACACCCGCGAGCTGGCCATCATCAACCAGTTCCGGGAGGAGCTCGGCCACGAGGGGCCCGTCATCGCCAACGCCCTGCTGCGGATGGGGCGCGGGCGGCTGGGGTGATCCGCAGGTCACCACCTGCGTCGTCGCCGATATTTTGCTTATCGACGCCGCCCCCGAGCCCGCGGTTCCGCCTCAGGCGCTGCTGAGCCGGCGCAGGATGTACTGATTGAGACTGAGACCATCCTCAGCAGCTGCAATGGACATGGTGCGGTGGAGTTCACTGCCCACCCTCAGATTGAACTTTCCGGAGTAGACGCGTTCCGCGAAGGGCACCGGGACTGGTTCCCCGCTCTCTACCATGTCGCTGACCGCATCCCGGATGAGCAGCTGCAGGCCGGTCAATGCCTCCACCTGGGACGGCGACAACCAGGACAAAGAGGGGAACTCAGCGCAGGTCGCCACATAGTCCCCGTCGGCCGGGGACCAGGAAATGCGGTAGGTGTAGTGCGAAATGTCAGCCTGTTGGTTGGTCATGGCAGTTCTCCGAGTCTGTTGATTGCGGCCAGCACCGGCCAGGGAGTCTTGACTATCGAATGGGATCCGCTGTTCCGACGAGGGGTGCCGAAGAACTCGACGCAGACCTTGTGGAGATCTGCGTACCGTACATCTGAAGGGTTGGAGTTCATCTGGTCGAGGATCTTCTGCACCGAAACCACACTTCTTTAGTACCATATGCGGCACCACCGGGAAAGCCCCCTACGAGGAGACTCAGTGCACCGCTGCTGGAACCACAACACCGCCTACCATCCCTGGATTCTCCGGGCCATCGTCGAGCACCCCCGCGCCCGCATGCTCGATGTCGGGTGCGGCGACGGCCTGCTCCTGGAGCGGCTGGCACCGTACGCCGGGACACTGGTCGGGCTGGAACCGGATCCCGCGACGGCTGACCGCGCCGCCCAACGGCTGGCCCACCTTCCCCACGCCACGGTCCTCACCGAGACTTTCGACGAGCACACCGCGGAGCATCCCTACGACACGATCATCTTCGTCGCCAGCCTCCACCACATGGATCTCACATCGGCCCTTGCCAGAGCGCGCGACCTACTCACCCCCGGTGGGGAGCTCGTGGTCGTGGGACTGGCAGCCAACCGCAGCCCGGGTGACTGGATGGTGGCGGCGCTACAGGTGGTGCCGGCATTCATCGGATCCAGGCTGCACCGCGAAACCCGCGAGACTGCTGCGCCAACCGTTGCGCCCCGGGAGAGCCTCGCCGAGATTCGCGCCACCGCGCGGGCCCTCCTTCCCGGTGCCCGTATCCGGCGCGGCCTCTACTACCGCTATCTACTGCGCTGGCGGAAACCT
>NZ_JAUNRW010000193.1 GCF_030535495.1 Corynebacterium sp. | reverse complement strand
GCCATCAACACTCCCTTGCTTGAGGTAAGGCTAACCTAGCTTAGGGTGCCCTGTGCGTCAAGCACCTCCCGCACCACCTCCGCGAGGTGCTTTGCGCGACGCCCCGTGCCCTGCTCAATCTGGGTGCGGCAGGAGAATCCGTCCGCGATGACCTCCCCCGTAGCCTCGCGCACCCGCGGAAACAGCTCCCGCTCCCCCAGCTCCAGGGACATCTGGGCGTGGCCGGGTTCGAAGCCCCAGTTGCCGGCCAGGCCGCAGCAGCCGGTGGCGATCTGCTCCTCCTCCACCCCCAGGGCCCGGAGGATGGCCGCCGAATGCTCCGGCTGGCCCGCACTCCGCTCATGGCAATGCACCTGCGTCAACGCCTGCAGACCCTGCGCCGAGACCCCGGCCTCGGCGAGCTTCGGTGCCACCAGCTCCGCCCAGGAGACGGTGGCGGCGGCCAACCTGGAAATGTCGGGATCGGGGGTGAGGGAGGGGGCGTCGATAAGCATGGCGGTGCAGGAGGGCTCGACGGCGACCACGGGCAGTCCGCGATCGAGATACGGGCGCATGACGCGCGCGGTGCGGGCGAGCACGCGGCGGACCATGCCGAGCTGGCCGGTGGAATGCCAGGTCAGGCCGCAGCAGACGAAGCCGGTGGGGATCTCCACGCGGTAGCCGAGGCGCTCGAGAACGTCCACGGCGGCCTGCGCGGCGCTCGGATCCATTCGCGAAAAGCTGTCGGGCCACAGAACGACGGGAGTGCCCTCGTTTGCGGCGGCGCGCACCCGCCCGCGACGCATCCGCGGCAGCGGGCGTCCCGGATCCAGGCCGAGGATCCACGCCATCCCCGGCAGACGCAGCAGGAACCCCGGCAAGGGAAAACGCAGCAGCAGCGGCAGCCAGCCCAGCACGTAATGGGCGCGGGGGCGCAGGCCGCGGTGGTGTTCGTGGAGGAACTCGGCCTTGTACGTGGCCATGTCCACGCCGACCGGGCATTCGCTGGCGCACGCCTTGCACGACAGGCACAGGTCGAGGGCGTCGCGCACCTCCGTGGCGGCGAAACCATCGAGGGTCTCGCCGCGCATTGCCTCGGACAGCAGGCGGGCGCGACCGCGGGTGGAATGGACCTCATCATGGGTGATCTGGAAGGACGGGCACATCGCACCCGTCATCGAGCGGCAGGAACCGACGCCCACGCAGCGATTGACGGCATTGACCAGCGATCCGCGATCCCCCTCCAGGGCGTGCACCGGTCTGATCTCGTGCCGCCGCTGCCACGGCCCCATCCGCAGCCCCTCCCCGAAATCGTCGGCCCACACGAGTACGCCGGGATTGAACACGCGCTCGGGATCGAACATCAGCTTGAACTGCTCGAACACATCGCGCAGCGCCGGCGAGTACATCTGCCGCAGCAGGGAGGAACGCGCGCGCCCGTCACCATGTTCCCCCGAGAGGCTGCCGTCGTGCTCGGTGACCAGGCGGGCGGCGTCGCGCATGAAGCGTCGGAAGGTGCGCAGGCCTTCCTCGGAGTCGAAATCGAAACTGATGCGCACGTGCACGCAGCCCTCGCCGAAGTGCCCGAA
>NZ_JAUNRW010000087.1 GCF_030535495.1 Corynebacterium sp. | reverse complement strand
ATCAGCCCCATGCACATGCATGGGGCTGATGCACGTTCTCACCATCAAGCACAGCGAGACCTGGTTACTCCGCCTGCTGCTCGGCCATCCGCCAGCGGATGCCCGACTCGAGGAAACCGCCGATGTCTCCGTCGAGCACCTTGGTGGGGTCGTTGACCTCGAAGTTGGTACGCAGGTCCTTGACCATCTGGTACGGGTGCAGCACGTAGGAACGCATCTGGTTACCCCATGATGCCTGGCCGCCGGCGCCGAGGGCGTCCATCTCGGCGCGCTCCTCCTGCCGCTTCTTCTCCAGCAGCTTGGCCTGCAGAACGCGCATGGCCGAGGCCTTGTTCTGGATCTGGGACTTCTCGTTCTGACACGTCACCACGATGCCCGTCGGGATGTGGGTGAGGCGGACGGCGGAGTCGGTGGTGTTCACGGACTGGCCACCGGGTCCGGAAGAGCGGTAGACGTCGACACGCACGTCCGACTCCGGCACCTCGATGGAGTCCGTCTGCTCGACGACGGGCAGCACCTCGACCTCCGCGAAGGAGGTCTGGCGACGACCCTGATTGTCGAAGGGGCTGATGCGCACGAGGCGGTGCGCACCCTGCTCGACGGAGAGCTGGCCGTACATGTAATCGCCGTGGACGACGAAGGTCGCGGACTTGATGCCCGCCTCCTCCGCGTAGGAGATGTCGTAGACGTCGACCTTGTGGCCGTTCTTCTCCGCCCAGCGGGTGTACATGCGCATGAGCATCTCGGCCCAGTCGGCGGCATCCACGCCACCGGCGCCGGAGCGAATGTTGATCAGGGCCTCGCGCTGGTCGTAGTCGCCGGAGAGCATCGTCTGCACCTCGAGCGCCTCGATCTGGGTGCGCATGTCGGCGAGCTCTTCGTCGGCCAGCTCATCGCCCTCGCCCTCCTCCTCGGCGAGTTCGTACATGACCGGCAGGTCCTCCAGCCGCTGGCGCAGATCGGTGAGCTTGCGCAGCTTGCCCTGCACAGCCGACAACTCGGAGGTGACCTGCTGCGCGTGATCGGGGTTGTCCCACAGACTCGGGTCCGCGGCCTGCTGCTCCAGCTCGCGCACGCGGGCGGACATCTCCTCCGGGTCCATCACCTTCTCAATGGTGGTGAGGGTCGCGTTGAGGTCGTCGAGTGCTGCAGAAATGTCCGGTCGCATAATCCCCTACTCTACTGTGCTTGCCGACGCCCGCCCCTCCGGTCCCGGGAAGGTGAGACACAGGGCGGCCGGAACCACCAGGCCCACCGCCGTACCGGCCGCGATGAAGGGCAGTCCCATCGCGGACATGCCGGTCTCGTCAGGGATGACCTCGGCGATGAGGAAACCCACGGTCAACCCGAAGGAGGTGGCCCACGCCGGCAGCAGCCCCTTCGGGGAGACCTTCGTGCCCAGGACAATGACGAGGATGACCGACGCCAGCCCGCACGCCGCAACCTGCGCCCAGTGGTATTCGTGTCCCAGCAGCATCCGGGGCATGGTGATCATCCAGACGGCCAGGCCGCCGAGCACGCCCAGGATGAGCGTCGCCCAGGCCCGCCAGGACCTGCCGGCGATGATCATCATGCCTATCGGCCAGACGAGCGGAGCAGCAGCGACGACGATGGCGATGGGATTCATCGCGACCGCCTCCTAGCCAGCGCCCCGGACACCGAGCCGACCAACGCCAGCGAGGCACACGCGCCGATGAGCAGGAAGATCAGCCCGGCACCCCACTGGCCGGTCTCATCCTGGCTGCCCGCCCACACACCCCAGGCGAGCGCGAAACCGCAGGCAGCGGTGAAGCCCAGGGGCGCGCCCTCGCGTGGACACCGCCAGGCCAGGACGGCGGTGACCGCCACCATCACCGCACCCGCGACCACGACCTGCCAGGGCAGGTAGTCCCCGTGCAGGCCCAGGGGCCAGCTCATGAGCGCCAGCCACACCACCAGGCCACCGACAAAGGCGAAGGCGAGGTGCCGGATGCTGCCCGGGCGCTGGCGGCGGCGCACCATGAGGTAAGCCACCGGGGCAATGGTCAACAGTGCAAGAAACACCATGTGTCAACCTTAGGCCCTGAGGCCCATCACGGTAGGCCGTTCGCGAACCACCCCCCTCCCCCACCCTGACGCCCAGCACGACACCCGGCACAATAGTGGCCATGACTCAACAGCACCCCGCCGCCAGCCTCGACGACATGATCGCCGCGATCACCAAGACCTTCGTCATCGCCCATGACCAGGATTCCGACGAGCACCTCGCCCAGGCACTGGTCTACAACGCCGGGCGTCTGGCGTGGCGGCTGCGGGAGCAGGGCCTGCCCACCAGGCAGAAGACCTCGGTCTCCGATGTGGTGACCGTCGCCGACACAGCGGCGGAGGACTTCATCTCCGGCGTCCTCGCCCAGCTGCGCCCCGAGGACGGCATCCTCGGCGAAGAAGGCGCGGAGCGCACCTCCTCCTCCGGCCGTTACTGGGTGATCGACCCGGTCGACGGCACCTACAACTTCGCCTCCGGCTCGGACTACTGGTGCTGCGCACTGGCGCTGGTCGAAGGCGCTCCCTCCGATCCGGAGAAAGTCATCCTCGGTGCGGTCCACCGCCCGGCCATGGGCTACACCTGGCTGGGCGGGCCAGAAATTCCCACGAGGCGGGACGGACGGGACGTCGCAAAGCTCGTGGACATCGACGCTGATCAGCTGAGCCTGGGCACCTACATCCACCCCACCTCCCTGGCGCAGCCGGAGCGCGCTGCGGCGTGGATGCGCGCCGCCGCCGAAGTCGCCACGCTGCGCATGCTGGGTGCCGGTTCCGTCGATCTGGCCTCGGTGGCCGACGGCACGTTGGGTGTGTGGATGCAGCACTCCGTCGCCGACTGGGACTGGCTGCCGGGACTCGCCCTGGTCCAGGGCGCCGGGGGAACCGGGGTGAAGGTCGAGGCCGGCGGGGTCACGTGGTGCGTGGCGGGCAATTCCCGCGCCGTGGAACACGTCGCCGCCGCGCTGACTAGGATGTCGGCATGACCAGTTACGCCGATGACCTCGCCCTCGCTCTCGAACTCGCCGACCTCGCCGACGCGTTGACCCTGGAGCGTTTCGAGGCATCCGACCTCAACGTCACCAGCAAGCCGGACATGTCCCCTGTCTCCGATGCGGACCTCGCGTGCGAGGAGGCCCTGCGCGCCAAGCTGGCCGACGCCCGCCCCTCCGACGCCATCCTCGGTGAGGAGTTCGGTGGCGAAGCCACCCACGAGGGCCGCCAGTGGGTCATCGACCCCATCGACGGGACCAAGAACTTCGTCCGTGGGGTGCCCGTGTGGGCCACGCTCATCTCCCTGCTGGTCGACGGCGAACCGGTCGTCGGCGTCGTCTCCGCCCCGGCACTGGCCCGCCGCTGGTACGCGGCCGCCGAGTCCGGCGCCTGGCGCTCCTTCGCGGGCGGTTCCCCGAAGAAGCTCTCCGTCTCCGGGGTCGAGTCGCTGGACGACGCCTCCCTCTCCTTCTCCTCCCTCGAGGGCTGGGCCGAGCGAGGCCTGCGTGAGAATTTCATCGCCCTCAGTGATCAGACCTGGCGCCTGCGCGGTTACGGCGACTTCTTCTCCTACTGCCTCGTCGCCGAGGGGGCGGTGGACATCGCCGCTGAGCCGGAGGTCTCCCTGTGGGATCTGGCCGCCCTCTGCGTGCTCGTCACCGAGGCCGGAGGGCGCTTCACCTCGCTGGCCGGTCACGACGGTCCGCACGGCGGCGATGCTGTGGCCACCAACGGGTTGCTTCACGACGCCGCGCTCACCGCGCTCAGCACGTAACCACCAATGACAACAGCCCTCCCGATCGACTCGATCGGGAGGGCTTTGCTACGGGGCGTCGATACGCTAGTTCGCCAGCTGGAACCCGGCGCCGACACCGCCGCGCTTGTCCATGTCGGCGAGGACGTTGTCCAGGTTGGTCGACACGGTCGGCATGAACAGGCCACCCTGCAGGGGGGTCTTGCAGGACAGGCGCTGGTCCGCGACCACGCCGCCGGAGATCATCCCCACCATGCGGTCACCCGCCAGCACCGGGGCGCCGGAGTCACCCACCATGGCGCAGACCTGGGAGATCTGCAGAGCTTCATCGGCGGACCACACATGCCCGCAGGTGTTGCCGGTGGCCACACCCTGCTTGCACAGCATCTGGCCCGGCGCGACCGGGCCGCCGAGGCGGTTGACGGTCACACCGTTGTAGGACCGGGTGATCTCGGAGTTGGAACCGAGTTCGATGACGGAGTAGTCGTGCAGATGGTTGCTCACCGCCACGGTGCCGGAGGCCCCCACCTGCCAGGAATCGGCCGACCACACCTTGTCACCCGGGTTACCGCAGTGACCGGCGGTGATACCGACCTTGCGCCCTTCGGCATCGGTGCCCACGACACCCAGGGTGCACATCATCTGATCGCCGACGAAGATCGGGGTGCCGGGACCGTAGAGGGACCTGTCCTGGTTCTGCACCACCATGGACTCCTCCGGGATGCGCGGCGCATCGAACCACGAACCCGGCACGCGGTGCAGGACCCAGTCGGCGAAGGGCTTACCGGCCATGACCTTGTCGATCGGATGATCCGTCCACAGGTAGTTCTGGTCGAGGGCGGCCTCGGTCTCATCGACCCAGGCTTCACCGTCGGCGTAGGCGGCGCGGTCGGTGACCTCCGCAACGGTGTCCTCCGCAACGGGGGCGTCAGCGGCGGGGGCCTTCTCGGGCAGGCGGGTGTTAGGGATGTGGGTGACAATCGCCTCGTCGACAGCGTCGGTCAGCGCCGGATCCACGGCCGGGGTCTGCACGCCGAGGGAAGCGAGCTGCGCGCGGACCTCGTCGATGAGATCCGCGGAGGCCACCTCCACCGGTTCCGGCGTCGGCACCGCGGGGGCGTCCGAGACAATCTCCGAGGAACCCTCGGGGGCTGCGGGCACCTCGCTGTGCGGCGCCTGTGCCGCCACGGTCGGCATCGCCCACGTCACCGCACCGGTCACAATCGCTGCAGTGATGAACTTCTTAACGCGGGCGTGCCGTCGCATGTGGGTGGGGTCCCCTTCCGGTGGTGCTGAACGAATACCACCACATCATGCCATGCCCGTCGGGTTTGGGAGCATGGACATGAATGTCGTGTCCGAACGTTAACCTAGACCCACCGTTTGTCCAGTTCAGACCTAAAAATGGGCATGCGTCAACATACGGCGGCGGCCGGCGGTGCCGGCGGGGAAGGTATCAGCGGACAATGTTGCGCAACAGGACCGCGATGGCCTCCAGGGCCAGCACCACAGCGACCACGAGAACGAGAATGAAGGTGACCACCTCGAACTGGAGCACACGGTTGGCGTTGAGCAGATAGAAGCCGATGCCGCCGGCGCCCACCACACCGAGGAGAGTCGCGGAGCGGAAGTTGACGTCGAGCTGGTAGATGAGGTGGGCGATGACCGCGGGGGCCACCTGCCGCAGTGTGGCACCGAAGAACACCTGCCACTCGGTGGCCCCGTTGGCGCGCAGGGCCATCTGCACGCGGGTGTCGGTTTCCTCGAGGGAGTCGGCCACCAGTTTCGACAACAGCCCCATGGCACCGACGGCCAGCGCCAGGGCACCGGCCACCGGGCCCATGCCCGTCACGATGACGAACACGATGGCCAGGATCAGTTCCGGGATACCGCGGGTGACCACGATGATGGTGCGGAATGCCTTCGCTGTGGTCGGATTGGGAGCGACGTTGCGGGCGGCTAGCACTCCCACCGGCAGTGCCAGGACCGCCCCGAGCAGGGTTCCGGCGAGCGCGATCTGGAAGGTGATGAGCAGCTGCTCCAGCAGCAGAACCAGGTGACCGCCGTGCGAGGGAGGCAGGAAACGCCCCGTGACCTCCGGAAGGCGGACGAACCCCTCGAAGAAGCGGCCCCAGTTGATGTCGGAGTACCACAGGGACACCACGATGATGGCCAGGAGCAGGCCGGTGAAGAAGGTCTGGCCGAGGCGGGCGGCATCCCACGGCGGGGTGGTACGGGTGGGCTCGGGGGCACCGAGGTTCTCCTGCGACCACCGGCCCTTCATCTTCCCGAACAGCCACAGGACGCCGAAGCGGGAAGGTTCGGCCTTGCGCCCGAGCAGCCGGGACCGCCACATGCCGGAGACGATCTCGGTGAGGATGCACAGTGCCAGCACCACGAACGCCAACGCCAGACCACGGTCATACTGTCGAACGGACAGGGCCGTCGAGAGTTCCATGCCGATACCGCCGACACCCACCCAGCCGAGGATGACCGAGTTACGCAGGTTGATGTCGAAACGGTGCAGGCCGGTGGCGACGATCGCAGGCATGACGGTGGGGATCGTCGCGCCGAAAATCTGCTGGATCCGCCCCGCGCCGTTGGTCTCCACGGCCTCACGCGGGCCGTCATCGGCGTCCTCGATGGCGTCGGCGTACAGCTTGCCCACCATGCCGATCGAGGACAGCCCCAGAGCCAGGATGCCGGCCATCGAGCCGAAACCGAAGACGCGGATGAAAAAGATCGCCAGGATCAGTTCGGGGGCGGCGCGCATGAGCACGATGAAAAACCGCGCCGCCGACCGCACCGCGGGGCTTGTCGACGTCGGCTTGGCCGCCAGCAGCGCCGCCACGAGGGAGAGCACCACCGCGAGGATGGTCGCCGAGACCACGATCGCCAGGGTCAGCGCCGTCATCTCCCACAGCTCCGCCAGGGACGGGAAATCCAGAGGCATGACGTTGCGGAAGAAGCGGACCGCGTTCTCCCAGCTGCGGATGAGGGTCGCGGCATTGATCTTCAACTCCGCCACGGCCCACACACCAGCGGTGACGAAGGAGACCATGATGACGGTCGCCAGGATGCCTGCCGGGGTCGGGGTGGTGAGGGTCCGCGGATCCGAGGGCTTCTCGACGAGAAGTGTGCTCGACACCTAGCGCCCCGCTCCGGAGACGGAGGCGTAGATCTCCATGGTCTCCTCGGTGGTGAGGTTCGCGGTCAGCTCGTCGAGAACCAGCTGTCCCTGGCGCAGACCGATGATGCGGTCACCCCACTCCATGGCCAGGTTGACCTGGTGGAGGGTGCACAGGACGGTGAGTTTGTCCTCCTTGGCGATCTGGGAGATCAACGTCATGATCTGGTCCGCGGACTCGGGATCGAGGGAGGCGACGGGTTCGTCGGCAAGCAGAATTCTGGGGCGCTGCACCAGCGCGCGTGCCACGGCGACACGCTGCTGCTGACCACCCGACAGGGTGTCGGCGCGCTGGAAACGCTGGTCGGCCAGGCCGACGCGTTCGAGCTGCTCGAGCGCGCTCTGGCGCACCGACTTCGGGTAGCTGATGAGGCCGAAGCGCGGCCCGCGCAGAGAGCCCAGCGCTCCGGCGCAGACGTTTTCCAGCGCCGTCATCGACCCCACCAGGTGGAACTGCTGGAACACCATGCCGATGTCACGGCGCAGGGACCGCAGCGCACCGCCCTTCGTGGCCGAGATGTCGCGCCCCAGCACCTGCACCCGGCCGCTGGTGGGCAGGTGCAGCCCGTTGACCAGCCGCAGCAGCGTCGACTTGCCGGAACCCGACAGGCCGAGCAGGACCGTGAAGCTGGATTCCTCGACGGCGAAGCTGACGTCGTCGAGGGCCGTGGTGGACGGGGCGAAGAACTTGGTCACATTCTGCATGGACAGCGGGGCGGAGTCCGGATCGATCCGGGGGGAGGCCTTCCGCTGGCCGGTGTCAGAATTGGCGGTGGCTGAAGTCATGGCGGTGTTCCGTTACGTGAGGGAGAGTGCTACTCGGTGCAGGCGGCGGCCTGGGTGAGGTCGCAGACCTCGCGGATGCCGTCGTAGGTGGAGTCGTCGACCGGGGCGTACTCGTAGGAGTCCTCCGGCAGGGTGCAGTCCTCGAGGGAGTCGCAGTAGCCGCGCTCCACGAGAGCGTCGACGTTGATGAGGCGATCCTCGCGGAACATCGTGCGGAGGGTGTCCTGGGTCTCCTGGTCGAGGGTGCCCGTGTTCATGTAGATCGGGGAGGCCGGGATGAGCGGGGACTCCCAGATGACCTCGTAGTCGCCCTCGCTGAGCTCGCCGCGGCCCGGCATGAGGACCTCGACCATGGAGTCGTAGGCGAAGGCCATGTCACAGGTCTCGTCGAGCAGCGCCAGGACGGCGGCGTCGTGGGAGCCGGAGAAGATGGCCTCGACGTCAGCCTCCGGGTCCAGACCGGCGTCGATCATGCCGGCGGACGGGTAGAGGAAACCGGAGGTGGAACCCTGGTCGACGTAGCAGACGGTGCGTCCCTCGGCGTCGGCCAGCTCGCGGATGTCAGACCCCGGGCGGACGAGGGCGTAGGAGACGTAACCCGGCTCATCACCCTCCTCCTCGATGCGACCACCGAGCGGCTCGAGCTCGGCGCCGGCCTTGGAGGCGCGGACGTAGGAGAACGGGGAACCGATGGCCATGTCTGCCTGACCGGCGACGAGAGCCTCGATGACCGCGGCGTAGTCGGTGGACGAGGAGAACTCGACCTCCTTGCCGGTCTCCTCGGAGATGACCTCCATGAGCAGCTCGAACTTGGAGACCAGGGCGGTGGCCTCCTCGGCGGGAACACCGGTGATGGTGATGACGCCGTCATCACCGCCGTTTCCGTTGGTAGCGGTCGTGGTCTCGTCGGCGGCATCGCCACAAGCGGTCAGGGCGAGGCTGCCGGCCACGAGGACAGCGGCAGTGGCCGAAAGACGGCGGCGCAGGGACGGGAAGATCATGGATTTCTCCTATTTCTGGGGGAAAGGCATGCGAAGCTCCTGTGGAACCAGGGCTGTTTCCGACCCTTCCCCACAGAAGTGAATCTCCGGTTGCCACTGCGTGAACCCCCCGTCCACACCGTGTGAACATCGCCCAGCCGCTCCCCCAGCAACGACGACACCCTCCCAACCGGAGTTGAGAGGGTGTCGTGGTGAATTGGTAGC
>NZ_JAUNRW010000086.1 GCF_030535495.1 Corynebacterium sp. | reverse complement strand
TCCCGGCTGGAGCGGCTGGCGAAGCGTTCGGCGGGGCTGGCGGCGTTTATGGGTTGAGGGGTGCGCGCCGGGAGGCCCACGCCAGGGCGAGCAGCCCGCAGAGCACGGCACCGGCGGTGAATACCGCTGAGGTGCCGAACACGACCGCCGGTTGTGCACCAGCCACAGCGAGAGAATCCGCTTGCCCGGTGACCACGTCGGCCACGTACGTGCCCAGCACCCCGCCGAGTCCCGCACCCAGCAAGGAGGCCGGCAGGGAGAGGGCAAGAAGTTCCACGGCCAGCACCGACACCTGGTTGCCCGGGGTCAGCCCGATGGCTCGCAGCAGGCGGCGCACCTGCGCGCGCTCCGCCACCATGAGGGTGACAGTGTTGAGCAGCCCGACCGCGGCGATGACGAGAGCGACGAGCGCCAGCAGGCTCGACATGGTGGACAGGCGGGAGACCATGGCCGCGGTGTTGGTGCGCGCCGAGAAACTCTCCGAGATGGAGAATCGGTCCGGGAACTGCGCCATTGTCTCCGCGACCTGCGTGGCCGCCGGATTGTCGGCGGGCTGCTGCGCGGGACCGTCCATCAACGCCAGGACACTGCGCACCGGTTGGGCGGGCAGCAGGTCGGGGCTGACCCCCATTTCCGCGGCCCGCTCAGCGCGGGCCTGATGTACCAGGGCGGGGTCGATGACGGTGAGTGCGTCCCGGCGGTGGAGGACGCGGGCCGTCACCTCCACCTCGTTGATGGTGACCGTGACATCTGTGCCGGTGGGGAACTCACTGCGTAACCCGGATGTGCGGCTGAGCATGATGGTTCCGGCCGGGGCGCCGGTATCGGACTGGCGCATGACGTCCGCTCCCTCCGCTTCACCCAGCAGGAAGGCCGGCAGGGATGTGCCATCGGGGAATTCGACCACCGCGCTTTCCGGCGCGGCGATCGCCGCCACCCCGGGCACCTCCTCCAGGCGGGAGGGCAGCTCCGGCGGGATGGAATCGTCGAGGGCCGTGATGAGCAGATCCGTTCCTCCCGCATCCCCGGCGACGGCCGCCAGGTGGGAGGTGACCTTTGACTGCCCGTGCAGCACCGCCGAACTCAACGCAGCTCCGGCGAGAACAACCACGATGAGCGCCGCCGACCGGGCCTTCTGCCGGCCCGGAAACGCCAACCCGAGCTGCAGCGTCGGCAGCGGGAACACGCGGGACAACCACTGACCGAGCACGGGGAGCGCCACGGCGACGATGATCGCGGCGGCGACAACCCCTGCACCCGAGGCGGCGACGGCCACGAGGATGGCCCGCTGCGCGAAGACGTCGGCCACCTGGCCATGCGCCCACCAGGACGCAGCACCCAGGGCCGCCGCGATGGCCAGCCACAGGATCGGGGCGCTGGCACGAGGCTGCGATACCGCGGCAGGACTGAGTGCTTCGACGGTGGAGACCCGGCTGGCACTGGACGCGGCCGGCAGTGCCGCCGCCAGCGGCATGAGCACCCCGGCCGCGAAGATGATCCACAGCACACCCGCAGGCAGCGCGACGGTCTCCAGCGGGACCCGCACCCCGAAGCTGGTGGCCTGCTGCCCGAGCAGGTGGGCGGCTGCCAGACCAGCCGGCGCGCCGAGTGCGGAGGCCACCACCCCGAGCAGGAGCGATTCCACCGCGACGGAGCCGAGGATCTGCGGGCTCGTTGCCCCCACCGCGCGGATGAGACCGAACTCCCGGCGTCGTTCGGAGGCCAGGACGTTGTAGGCGGAGAAGATCACCAGGAACGCCACCGCCGCGGCCACGAGGACGAAGGCGGTCAACAGCAGGAAGTAGCGGTCGCGCTGGCCCAGGTACGAGTCGGAGAGGCTGTCCACGTGTGCCGCGGCCGTTGTCACCGTGCCGATGCTCGGGGACGGGGGAGGGGACGAGGGAGAAGACATCGCGATGCGGAACTCGCCCCGTGCCTGCCCGGAGTTCCATTCCGCGACCACGGCCGGTGCCGCGAACACCGAATCCGCTCCCAGGAGTCTCTCCTGCGCGGAGCCCTCCACGTGTCCCACCACCGTCACGGTCACGTCGTTCGTGAGGCCTGCCACGCGCAGCTGGAGGACCGACCCCACCTCCGGGGCATCGGCGGAACCCGCCAGCGCCACTTCACCCGGCCCGGCCGGGAGGCGCCCTGCCTGCAGTGTGCGCCATTGGAGGGGGCCGTCGGCGATGGAGTACACGGCGGCCGAGGAATACACCCCATCGGCATCACGCACCGCCACGGAGGCGCGCTGATCCCAGGCGATATGGTCCACCCCCTGCGATGCCTCCAGCTCAGTCCGGATCTGCACCACCGCAGACTTCTCGGGGGCGGCGACGGTGACCACATAGTCAGTGTCTGCATAGGGGCGGTCGAACATGGAGTTGACGCTGGAGATGACCGAGGTCGTCAGGGCGACCGCTGCCGTGGTCAACGCCACCGCCGCGAACACCGCGGTGAACAGGGAAAGATAGCGCGCCCCACGCCGTCGAAGCTGCTGGAAGGCGAGGGTGATCACGAGGTGGCACCGCCTGCAGGACGGAGGTTCTCCCGTGCGATGATCTGCCCGTCACGCATGGTGATCAGCTCATCACCGCGGTGCGCGGCCGACTCATCGTGGGTGACGAAGAGCAGGGTCTGCCCGAACTCGGTGACGATGTGCCGGAAGAGTTCGAGGACGGCAGCACTGGTGACGGAATCGAGACTGCCGGTGGGTTCGTCGGCCACCAGCACCTGCGGACGGGAGATGAGGGCGCGGGCGATGGCGGCACGTTGCTGCTGGCCACCGGAGAGCTCGTGGGGGAGATGGCGCAGGCGGTGATCGATCTCGAGGATCTCCACCAGCTCCGCCAGCCACTGCGGATCCACCTTCCGGCGGGCCAGCCGCAGAGGCAGCGTGATGTTGTCGCGCACGGACAAAATGGGCACCAGGTTGAGGTCCTGGAACACCAGGCTGATGTCCGTGCGGCGGAGCACGGCGCGTTTGTTCTCCGACAACGTGGTGAGGTCCACCGGGGTGCCGGAGTCCAGCACCACGGACCCCGCAGTCGGCGTGGCCAGACCCGTCAGACAGTGCAGGAGGGTGGACTTGCCGGATCCGGACTGCCCCATGATGGAGGTCCACCGGCCCGGGGCGAAGTCCACTGATACTCCATCCAGCGCCCGGACCTCCGCCTCCCCGGATCCGTAGACCATGCTGACGTCACGGGCAGACAGGATGGGACGGGGCATAGGAACAGCTTCCTCAGGTACTAGGGGACGAACATGGAAACGGAAATCACCTGACACTGTAGACGGGTGCTGCCGCGCTACTCCTCCGCATCGGGGATGAGACAGAAGCTCTCGTAGTGGTCGTCGGTGTAATACCAGACCTCGGGGTCGGTCTCCGTGCCGCCGCCGACCACGATGCGCTTCGGCCCGCGGTGGTTCACTCCTGGGGTGTCCACGGTGTAGCTGCGGTAGTAGCTGCCGCGCTCCTCGGGCAGGTAGCCCTCGTAGTTGCCGAAGTGCCCGCCATCCTCACCCGGGTACTCGTAGGGCCCACCCGCGAGGATGTCGTCGATAACGGGGTCGGCTTCCGGCGGCAGCTGCGCCACCTCGCAGGTCTCGAGGTCACCGGCCGGAGCAGGTGCCTCGGGCCGCCCGTTTGAGCCGACGTCGATCCCGTAGAAGGCGGCGACGGCGGCGAGCCCGAGCGCGCCCACGGTGGCCAGGACGGAGTTCTTTTTCACACACCGATACTAACTTGACCCGCGCGGTACCCTGTTCATCATGGCTAAGGGGCGTATTCCGGACAGTGATATCCAGGCGATCCGTGAGCGTGCCCAGATCGAGGAGATCGTCGGGGAGTACGTTCAGCTCAAGCCAGCCGGGCACGATTCCCTCAAGGGCCTGAGCCCCTTCAAGGATGAGCGCACCCCCTCGTTCCACGTGCGCCCCAACCGCGGTTACTTCCACTGTTTCTCCACGGGCAAGGGCGGGGACGTGTTCTCCTTCCTCATGGAGATGGAGCACATCTCCTTCCCCGAGGCCGTGGAGGCCGTGGCCCAGCAGATCGGTTACACGATCAATTACCAGGGTGGGAGCACCGGGGCGCGCCGGGAGGAGCCGGGCACCCGCAAGAGGCTTATCGACGCCAACAAGGCCGCCCACCTCTTCTACCGCGAGCAGCTGGAGACCCCGCAGGCGCAGAAGGGGCGGGAGTTTCTCCTGGAGCGCGGTTTCTCCCAGGAGCACATCTACGCCTTCGAGTGCGGGTACGCCCCGGAGGGCTGGGACACCCTGACCAAGCATCTGCTGCGCAAGGGCTTCGAGTTCAAGGAGCTGGAGGCGGCCGGCCTGTCCAAGATGGGGCGGCGCGGCCCCATCGACGCCTTCCACCGCCGTCTGCTGTGGCCCATCAAGGATCTGTCGGGCAACGTCATCGGCTTCGGCGCCCGCAAGCTTTTCGACGACGACCAAATGGGCAAGTACATGAACACCCGTGACACCCTGCTCTACAACAAGTCGAAGGTGCTGTTCGGCCTGGATGTGGCGAAGAAGAACATCGCCGCCGGCCACCAGGCCGTGGTGGTCGAGGGCTACACCGACGTCATGGCCATGCACGCCGCCGGGGTGACCACGGCGGTCGCCTCCTGCGGTACCGCCTTCGGTGATGATCACCTGCAGATCCTGCGGCGCCTCATGCTCGACGACAACTACTTCCGCGGCGAGCTCATCTACACCTTCGACGGTGACGAGGCCGGTCAGAAAGCCGCCATGCGCGCCTTCGAGGGCGATCAGAAGTTCACCGGCCAGTCCTTCGTTTCCGTGGCTCCCGCGGGCATGGACCCCTGCGACCTCCGCCTGGCGCGTGGCGACGCCGCCGTCCGCGACCTCGTCGCCGACCGCATCCCCATGTTCCAGTTCGTCGTCGAGTCCATACTCACCGAGCACAACCTCGACACCGTGGAGGGTCGACTCCAGGCTTTGCGACGCACCGTCCCCGTCGTCGCCGGCATCAAGGACCCGGTCCTGCAGTCCGAATACGCCCGGCAACTGGCCGGCTGGGTCGGCTGGGCCAACACCGAGGAAGTAGTCCAACAGGTCCGCACCGAGGCCCGGAAACCGAAAGAGGAGAAAAAGCGCCGTGCCGTGCGTTTCGACGACGCCTCCTCCGCCCCCGTCGACACCACCCCGGCCGTGCCCATACCGAACCCGCGCGACCCCTACCTGTGGCCGCAGCGCGAATCCCTCAAGCTGGCCCTGCAGAACCCGGAGATCGCCGGCAACTACTTCGACGGACTGTCCGCCGACGCCTTCACCCACCCCGCCTACCGGATGATCCGCGAAGGCATCCGCAGGGCCGGGGGAGTGGCCGCCGCCCACAGCGGCGTCGACTGGATCGCCACCGTCGCCGGCGAAATGACAGACCTCATGGGCCGCAACCTCGTCTCCGAGCTGGCGGTCGAGGAGATCATCATCGAAGCCCAACACCTGAGCGACTACGCCGACTCCGTACTCTCCCGCCTGCAGGAATCCGAGGTGGGCAACCAGATAGCCCAGCTCAAAAGCCAGCTGCAGCGCATGCGCCCCTCCGATGACGAACAGGCCTACAACTCACTGTTCGCCGATCTGGTGGCCCTGGAGCAGGCGCGCCGGGAGCTCAACGAACGTGCGTTCCGGGGCCTGCCGGCGGAATAAGCTGGCAGGCCGGGCTGTCCAGAGCTTGTCCACTCGGACAGCTTCGTACGTCGACCATCTGGCGAAGAAAATCTGTGGGTGGGCAACTGGATTGTGGCCGAGACTGCCAGGAAGAACAGCAGCCTTCGGGGATTTCTTTCCGGGCGACCCTGTGCAGTGCACGCTCACAGGGCAGCCGATGGAGTGGCAATGCTCTGCATTATCCTGTGAGTAGGTACAGTGAAAAAACATGTAAAATTCACGGAATCTGCAGAGGAGAACGGTTTGGCCAAGCAGATCCTCGTACTCTCCCAGTATTGGCACCCCGAGAACGGTGTCCCCCAACGCCGTTGGACGTGGTTGACCAAGATTCTGGTGGATGCGGGTTACGAGGTAACGGTGATCGCCCCGCCTCCGCATTACCAGCGGAAGATGGATCTGCGCAGCTGGTGGAGCCAACGCCGCTATGCGTCGAGTCTGGAAACTACCACAGGCCCGTCTGGCGAGCGCATTGTCCGCTCGGGGTTCATTCCCTCCGGCAATTCTCTGACGCTGAAGGCTCTCAATCAGGCGACTGTCGCGCTCGGCTCGCTGTGGGTCGTGTTGAAGCGCCCGGGAAAGCTGCGCGGCTACCGCCCTGATGTGGTTGTGGGAACGGTGCCAGCCCTGCCCACGGCTGCCGCAACCTGGCTGACGGCGGTGCGGTTCCGAGCTCCCTACATCATTGATCTGCGTGATTCCTGGCCTGACTTGCTTGAGGAAGCCGAGAACTGGAATCGCGGTACTGGTGCCCGTTCTCTTCGGGAGCGGATTTTGTCGAAGGGGCCGCTCCAACTCATCAGCGCTGTGACCAAGAAGACGATCAATCTTTCCCTGAAACATGCCGCGGCAATTTCGGTTACCTCATCTCATCTCGCAGAAGACTTGAAGAAGCGGCCTGAGTTACAGCGCGAGGGTATTTCCCCGACGATTGATACTGTCAGAAACGTTTTTCCTCCAGAAACGGCGTACGTAAAAAGCGGTGTTTCAGAGGAAGCGTCGAGGAAACTGAACGTACTCTACGCCGGCACCTTCGGCAGAGCTCAGAATCTGGAGAATGCTTTACGTGCCGCGGAGCTGGCGTGCAGCCGCGGAGTGAGTGTGTCGATGACATTCGTAGGTGCAGGCGTCACCCGCGAGGCACTCGTCGATTCTGCGCGAAAGAAGAACCTAGACGTACGTTTCGAGAACCGTCGTTCGGCCGATGATCTGGCCCAGTACTATCAATGGGCTGATACCGCGCTGGTACATCTCACCGATTGGCAGGCCCTCGACCGGGCGGTCCCGTCGAAGACCTATGAGCTCATGTCCTCGGGTCTACACATCTCCGGTGTCGTCAGCGGTGAGGCTGCGGAGATAATCCGGGAACAGAACGCGGGAGATGTAGCGGAGCCGGAAAACCCACAGGAGCTGGCTGAACTGTGGGTGTCCCTGGCCCGGAATCGGAAGCGGCTCACGGTCTCCCGTCAAGGTGCCCGGTGGGCTGAAAAGGAACGCCGGGACAAAGCACCTGCACGGTTTCTCCGCCTTATCGACCGGGCGCTGGCATGAAACGTGCTTTGACCTTCGGATTGAGGATGGCGTTGCTACTGGCGTCAGCCGCAACGAACCTCATGGTGGGTGATCCGCGTGGTTTCGCTGTCAAACTGACTGAACGCATTCGCCTCGCAGACGGGCCTGTCCGTCTCCTTCCCACCGCGCCGCTACGTGCCTGGGGACAGGGACAGCGATCTGCCGCCAGAATCCTAATCGGCACGGGGCATCTGACCCACGGGGTCCGGGAGATCGTCGAAATGGGTTCTGCGGTATCAACTGGTGATGTCCATCTCGCAAAGCGAACGATGGAGAGGGTTGTTCAGTTGGAGGCCCCCATTCCGTCCTCGCCCAAGATACGAAAGAACTCCGGTGCCGAAGAACATCGGATCCTCCACTTTCTGACTAACAGTGAGCCCTTCACCAACTCCGGATATACGGTGCGCTCGGCCCATGTCCTCGCGTGTCAGCAGCAGTACGGTATTGAGGTACTGGGCGTGACCAGGCTCGGATATCCCGTGCTAGTGGGGAAGATCCCGTCGTCTGCACAGCAGACCGTCAGCGGAGTTAGCTATCGACGCCTTCTTCCCCCGCTCTATCCGGCGAGTATCTCCAGGCGTCACGATCTGTCGGTGAAGATGCTTGTGGCAGTGGCACGCGATTTCGGTGCGACGATACTGCATACCACCACGGACTATACGAACGCCGTGGTTGTCGCTGATGCTGCCTTTCAGCTCGGTATTCCGTGGGTGTACGAGGTGCGCGGTGAACTGGAATCGACATGGCTGTCCCAGATCCCACCTGAGCTGCAGGAGGAAGCAGCTGCGTCCGAATTCTACCGGGCGGCGCGGCGCATGGAGACAAAGTGCATGCAAGCCGCAGGGGCCGTGGTCGCCCTGAGCGAGGTCTCCCGCCGGCAAATGCGGGAGCGGGGAGTGCCTGAGGAGAAGATCGTCGTCATTCCCAATGCCGTAGACGACGACCATATCGGGCGAGAGTACGACCAGACGGCTGTCCGTCGAGAATTAGGCCTACCGGTCGATCAGCTTCTAGTCGGAACTGTCACCGCTGTTGTTGATTACGAAGGGCTCGACACCCTGTTTCGGTCGCTGGAGTTCTTGCCGCCGGATTACTCGGCCCTGGTGGTAGGGGATGGCACCGCAAGACCTGCTCTGGAGGCCTACGCTGAAGAACTGGGTTTCCGTGATCGGATTATCTTCGCTGGGCGTCGGCCAGCCACCGATATCTGGCGGTGGTACGCGGCGTTGGACGTCTTTGTCGTCCCCCGGAAGGACACTGTCGTGACTCGCAAGGTCACGCCAATCAAGCCTCTCATCGCGATGGCCCTGAATATTCCGGTCGTTGCCAGTGATCTACCGGCGCTGAGAGAGGTCACGGGGGAACGAGCGCTGTATGTACCGGCCGAGGACCCGCAGGAGCTGGCGCGCGGAATCACCGAAGCCACAGGTTCTGATCAATCCGGCAGTGCATGGGCCGCGGAGCGGACGTGGAGAGCGAATGGCCGAAGGTACAAAGAAATCTACGAAGGCCTGTAGCCCCTAGTCTTGGTCCGGCTCCAGCACCTGCTGATCGTCGGTGCGGAGGTTCTTGACCTCTCGCATCCGCGGTTGCGGGTCGAGCTTGTTGGCCACGGCCTTGCGAGTGGCGTCGACGGCCTTGCGGGTGACGGGGGAGTTGACCGCGGTTTCGTAGCCCT
>NZ_JAUNRW010000085.1 GCF_030535495.1 Corynebacterium sp. | reverse complement strand
CCCACAGCTCGTCGAACATCTGCTTGTCGTCGCCGAGCTTGGTGCCGTAGGACGGGATCATCTCGTAGAGCTTCGGACCCCAGTCGATCATGCGCTCACCGAAGCAGCGCTCGAGGAGCTCGAGCATGGCGGCCGGGGCGATGGAGGCACCCGGGGATGCGCCCAGCAGGCCGGCGATGGAGCCGTCGATGCTGTTGATGAGGGTGGTGCCGAACTCGAGGGTGCCGAAACGCGGCGCAGCGGCCGGCTTGATCACCTGGACGCGCTGACCGGCGACGACGGTCTCCCAGTCCTCGGCGCGGGCGGAGGGGACGTAGTCACGCAGGTCGACGAGGCGCTTCTCGAAGTCCTTGGCCACCTCCTGCACCAGGTACTTGGTCAGAGCGAACTCCTTGACGCCGACGCCGAGGTAGGACGGGATGTTGTCCGGGCGGATCGACTTGAACAGATCGAGGTAGGAACCCTCCTTGAGGAACTTCGGGGTCCAGCCGCCGTAGGGGCCGAAGAGCAGGCCCTTCTTGCCGTCGATGACGCGGGTGTCCAGGTGCGGGACGGACATCGGCGGGGCACCGACCTTGGCCTTGCCGTAGACCTTGGCGTCGTGCTGCTCGATGAGCTCCTCGTTGGTGCACCGCAGCCACAGGCCGGACACCGGGAAACCGGCGTAACCGTTGACCTCGGGCACGCCTGCCTTGCGCAGCAGGTCGAGGGCGTAGCCACCGGCGCCGACGAAGACGAACTTGGCCTTGACCACGGAGGTGTCACCCGTGTGGACGTTCTTGACGGTGATCTTCCACTTGGCACCGTCCTTCTTGATGTTCTTGACCTCGTGGCCGTAACGGACCTCGGTGCCCGATGCCTCGGCAGCAGTGAGGAACTGCTTGGTCAGGGCGCCGAAGTTCACGTCGGTACCGATGTCGGTGCCGGAGTAGGCGACCTTCTCCGCACCGAAGTCACGGTCCTTGGACATGACCGGCAGGCGCTCGGCGAACTTGGCGTCGTCCTCGACCCACTCCATGCCCGGGAAGAGGATGTGGTCCTGCAGTGCCTCGTGGCGGCGCTTGAGGTAGTCGACCTGGTCGTCGCCCTGGGCGAAGGCCAGGTGCGCGACCGGGTTGATCCACTCCTTGGGATCGGCCAGCACACCGTTGTCGATCTGGTGGGACCAGAACTGGCGGGAGACCTGGAACTTCTCGTTGATGCCGATCGCCTTGGAGACGTCGATACGCCCCTTGACCTCGGGGGTGTAGTTCAGCTCGCAGAGTGCGGAGTGACCGGTGCCGGCGTTGTTCCACGGGGACGAGGACTCCTGGGCGGGGCCGTCCAGGCGCTCGAAGATCATCTGGGACCAGCTGGGCTCGAGCTCACGGATCATCGCTCCCAGGGTGGCGCTCATGACACCTGCGCCGACGAGGGCGACATCGACCTCGTCAGTGACCTGGGGGGCGTTCTTGTTGTCGTTGGACACCTTGCATTACCTCATTCGTCGTCGAAGGTTCTGGCCATGATGGCCCGCGCCGGGTGGCGGCAACTCCCGGCGGGCAGGACAATTCCGGGTGCGGCTCGTCCGTCCTCGGCGGCTGAGCCCGCTCCCCATGTCCGGTACACATCAACCTTACGCCCTCGATTCCCGGGGGTGTGACGAAGGTCGGGAAAACGCGAACTTATCCCCGTCCATCACTCCCCCCGCGCCCTGCCCCCGCACGTCGTAATAGGGTGGAGGGCATGAGTGTCGTCGACGTCTCCGACTGGTATCCGGACCTCCTCGGGCCCGATTTCTCGGCCCTGGACATCCACCTGGGCCCCGACCCGGAGGGGGAAACCGACATCGTGGCCACCCTCGTGCGCTACGGCTCCCCGGTGCCGGGTCGCACCAGCATGCTGTGGGTCCACGGTATGACGGACTATTTCTTCCACGCGCACATCGCGCAGGCCTTCCACGAGGCCGGATTCAACTTCTACGCCCTTGACCTGCGCAAGTGCGGCCGTTCCCGACGCGACGGCCAGCGCTGGCACTACAGCACCGATTTCCGCCGCTACTTCCCGGAATTGACCGCGGCGCTGGACATTATCGACGCCCCCGTCATCCCCGTGGCCCACTCCACCGGCGGACTCATTGTGGCCTTGTGGGCGGATCATCTGCGCCGCAACGATTCCGCCCGCCATGCGCGTCTGGCCGGGATCGTCCTCAACTCCCCGTGGTTGGACATGATGTATCCGCGGGCCGCGGTGGCGGTGATACGTCCGGTCGCGGGGGTGCTGGGTCGCCTGCTTCCCGCCGTGAAGATCCCGGGCGGCAACTTGGGAACGTACGGTACCTCCATACATAAGGACCACCACGGCGACTGGGATTTCAACGTCGACTTCAAGCCGGTGGGTGGCCACCACAAGTACCTCGGCTGGTTGCGGGAGGTGCTGCGCGGCCAGAAGCTGGTGCACACCGATCAGGTGGATGTCGGGGTCCGCGTGCTCACGCTGTGTTCCAGCGCCTCGCTGCTGGGGCGCGGCTACTGCGAGGACTCCCACTGCCACGACACGGTGCTCGACACCGCCCAGATTCAACGGTGGGCCCCGCACCTGGGTGAGGATGTCACGGTGCATCCGATCGAACGCGCGCGACACGACGTCTTCCTCTCCCGCAGCGAGCCGTTGGCACAGGCCCTGTCGACGACAATCGGCTGGGTACGTCGCGAGTAGACTCGGCGGCTGACATCAGCCACATGCGTACGGAGGATTGCGTGAACGTCGATAAGCACTACGACCTGATCATCATCGGCACCGGATCAGGAAACTCGATCCCGGGACCGGAGTTCGACGACAGGTCGATCGCCATCGTGGAGAAGGGTGCTTTCGGCGGCACCTGCCTCAATGTCGGGTGCATCCCGACGAAGATGTTCGTCTATCCGGCGGATATCGCGCATTCCGCGCGCCACGCCGGCAAGCTGGGTTTGAGCGCGCAGGTCTACCGCGTCGACTGGCCGGCGATGGTCTCCCGCATTTTCGACGAGCGCATCGACCTCATCGCCGAGGGTGGCGAGGCGTACCGGCGCGGCCCGGCGACCCCCAACATCGACGTCTACGGCGGGCATGCCCGTTTCGTCGGCGAGCGCACCGTGCAGGTCGGTGAGTCGGTGATCTCCGGCGATCAGGTGGTCATCGCGACCGGGTCGCGCCCGATGATCCCGGCGCAGATCGCAGAATCCGGCGTGCGTTACCACACCAACGAGGACATCATGCGTCTGGAACAGCAGCCGCAGTCCATCATCATCGTCGGTGGCGGGTTCATCGCCCTGGAGTTCGCGCACGTCTTCGAGGCACTGGGCACCAAGGTGCACATTGTCAGCCGTTCCGGTCTCATGCGGCTTATCGACGCCGACATCTGCGCCCGAGTCAATGAACAGGCGGTCAAGCGTTTCGACGTCCGCGTGGGCCGCACCATCGCCTCCCTGGAGGAGGATTCCCGCGGTATCACCGCCACGCTGGACGACGGCGCGGAGATCACCGCCGACGTGCTTCTCGTGGCCACCGGCCGCCTGCGCAACGGCGACCAGATGGATCTCGAGCGCGGCGGGGTCGCCATGACCGCCGACGGGCGTATCGACGTCGACCGGTTCGGGCGTTCCGTCTCCGCGGAGGGGGTGTGGGCTCTCGGCGACGTCTCCTCCCCGTACATGCTCAAGCATGTGGCCAATGCGGAGATGCGCGCCGTGCGCCATAACCTGCTCCACCCCGAGGACATGCAGGAGATGCCGCACAAGTTTGTCCCGTCTGCCGTGTTCACCAACCCGCAGATCGCCACGGTCGGGATGACCGAGAGGGCGGCGCGGGCGGCCGGCCACAATGTCACGGTGAAGGTGCAGAACTACGGTGATGTCGCCTATGGCTGGGCCATGGAGGACACGACCGGAATCTGCAAGCTCATCGCGGACAAGGACACCGGCCGGCTGCTCGGCGCCCACTATTACGGACCACAGGCCTCCACGCTCATTCAGCAGATGATCACCGTTATGGCCTTCGATCTCGATGTGCGCGAGGTGGCCACCCATCAGTACTGGATTCATCCCGCGCTGCCGGAGGTCACGGAGAACGCGCTGCTCGGTCTGGACTTTTCCTGAGAGCCAGCTGCCACCCGCTACCCCCGAAAGAGCGTAGCGGGAGAGCACCACTTCCCACATCGGCTGACTCCCGTAGCGCTCACACCCAGCGACCTCACGAATCACTCAATTCACATTAGTCACACCGCACACAACTATGGCCAGAGAAACTACTCATCGCGGCAAGGAAAACCCCTTGTCAAGGCCGCTATTCCCCCACCGTTCGGCACCCGCCCCCTCGGATACCCGCCCCCGGTATCACCCACCCGCGGGGCGGGCCTGTGAAAAAAGTTCTCGACAAAACATGCCCCGACAGGAAAAAACTCCCGGCGGTGGCCTATTATTCCATTGCGCCTTGAATATGCCGCGACTCTGCCACCAATCCGGGTTCTTCCCGGCCCAGCTTCACCTGGTTGCCAGAGTCGCGGCACCAGATCACAGGCACACGGTTTCTGCCCAGTAGGAAGCCACGTTCACTCCGACAAGTAAAGGACCTAAATATGCGCTCCATTCGCATTGCCGCCGTTGCTGGTGCTTCCGCACTCTCCCTGATCTTCGGCACCACCGTCGCGACCGCCCAGGAGGTCAACGCCGACCACGCCATCGTCGAGCCGGCACCCGAGCCTTCCGCGCCCGCTCCGGAGGACGGCTACACCCCGTCCCTGTCCTCCAAGATCAACACCGGTTCCTCCATGGAGGGTGACCAGGCTGCCAACGGTGTCGCACTGTTCGGCTCCTCCAAGGACGGCTTCGGAGATCAGCCGCGCTGGGCCCAGGTCATGTACGCCGGCACCGTTCTCGGCGCCATCGCCTCCTTCATCGGCATGATTGTCGGCCCGATCCACAACTGGTTCGTCCACGGCCAGTAAGCCAGAACGATTTCATCCGACAACACATCCCTCTGAAAGTAAGGTAGATCAATGCGCAAGTTCCGCAACGCCTCCATCGCTGCTGCCACCGCTGTGGCCCTGACCCTCTCCGGCACCGCTGTCGCTTCCGCTCAGGACGACGACCCGCAGGTCGGCCGCACCTCCGTCTCCATGTTCGGTTCTTCCCAGACCGGCAAGGAGCAGGACGCATGGCACGAGGGCCCGGACGGCACCCCGGTCGTCGGCACCGACCAGCAGGTCGTCGGCACCGACCTCCTCGGCTCCATCACCGCTGATGACAACCCGAAGTGGGCTGAGTCCTGGAAGTCCATCACCACCGTGGGCGTCGTCGGCGCCATCGCCGGTGCCATCATCGGTGGCATCAACTGGCTGAAGTTCCAGGGCATCCTGCCCTACTAGTCTCCACGGTGCACACGGCACCCGGACACTATCGAGAAGGCGCGTCCCCCGCGGGGGGACGCGCCTTCTGGCGTTGGGGGGTTATCAGTCGGCGAGTGTGAGGATCTCGTTGCCGTCCTCGGTGATGACGATGGTGTGCTCGAACTGGGCGGTGAAACGGAAATCGGTGTTCTGCACGGTCCAGTCGTTGTCCCAGATGCGGTAGTCCAGGGCTCCGAGGTTGATCATCGGCTCGATGGTCAGGGTCATGCCCGGCTCCAGGATGTCGCGGTAGGCGGTGGAGTCGTAGTGCAGCACGACGAGACCGTTGTGGAAGGTCGGGCCGACACCGTGGCCGGTGAAGTCCTGGACGACGTTGTAGCCGAAGCGCTTGGCGTAGGCCTCGATGACGCGTCCGATGACGTTGATCTCGCGCCCCGGCTTGGCCGCCCGGATGCCGCGCATCATGGCTTCCTCGGTGCGCTCGACGAGCAGGCGGTGTTCCTCGCTGACGTCACCGGCCAGGAACGTGGCGTTGGTGTCGCCGTGGACACCGTTCTTGAAGGCGGTCACGTCGATGTTGACGATGTCGCCGTCCTCAATGACCGTGTCGTCCGGGATGCCGTGGCAGATGATCTCATTCATCGACGTGCAGCAGGACTTGGGGAAACCGCGGTAACCCAGCGTCGAGGGGTAGGCGCCGTGATCGAGCATGTACTCGTGCGCGATACGGTCGAGCTCGTCGGTGGTCACACCCGGGGCGACAGCGGCGCCGGCCTCCCGGAGGGCGTTGGCGGCGATCCTCGACGCCTCCCGCATGGCCTCGATGATCTCGGGGGTCTGCACGAAGGGCTCGCCCACGTTCTCCTGGACATCGTCCTTCCACACGTACTCGGGACGTTCAATGTCGGCGGGAACGGTACGGATCGGAGACATGCGGCCGGGGACCAGAGGGGAACGTGAAGTCATGCCTGTCATGGTAACCCGCGCTCGGCCCGCATCCCGTCGAGGGTGGTGAACATGTGGTCCGTGATGGCCACGGCCGTCTCCGATCCCCCGCCGAGAACGACGAGGGTGGCGAAGGCGATGTCATCGTCACGGAACCCGGCGAACCACGAGTGGGATCCCTGGTTGATCTCCGCCTCACCGGTCTTGCCGTGGATCTCGCCACCGGCCGCCATACCGCGGGCTGTCCCGGTGGTGACCACCGAGCGCATCATCTGGCGCAGCTGAGCGAGAGCCTCCGGCGAGGGGGCGGGGACCTCCTCGGAGACGTCGGTGGCGTGGCCGTCGATAAGCACCGGCACGGGGGTTTCGCCGCGGGCGGCCGTGGCGGCGACGAGTGCCAGTCCGAAGGGGCTGGCCAGATCGAGGCCCTGTCCGTATCCCGCCTCGGTGCGCTCGAGCGGGGTCTCACCCTCGGGCACGGAGCCGGTCACGGTGTGCAGGCCGGGGATCCGGTAGTCGACCCCCAGGCCGAACTGCTTGGCGACGTCCGCCAGCTCCCCCGGGGCCAGCTGCGTCGACATGTCCGCGAACGTGGTGTTGCACGACGACGCGAACGCGCGCTCGAGCGGCACGTTGCCCAGGGAGAACTGGTTGTAGTTGTTGACGATGCGCCCGTAGATGTTCATCGATCCCGGACACGGGACAATGGAACCGGAACCCAGTCCCTGGCGCTCCAGGCCGGCGGTGGCGGTGATGATCTTGAACACCGATCCCGGCGGGTAGAGCCCGGAGAGCGCGAGATCCCCCTTCCGGTCCGCGGCCTCCGTCTGGGCGATGGCCAGCACCTGCCCCGTGGACGGACGGATGGCCACGAGCATGGCCTCCATCTCCGCACGCAGATCGACCGCCTGCTGGGCGGCCTGCTGGATGTCGTGGTCCAGCCCGATGCGGATGGCCGGAGCCGGGCGGGCGGCATGGTACTCGACGTCGTCGATCGGCGCGCGGTGCTCGTTGACGGCCGTGACGCGCCAGCCGTTGGCACCGTCGAGTTCATCGGCGACGATGGCGGAGACCCGCGCCATGACGTCGGGGGCGAAGGAGGGGTCGCGATTGACCATCGCGGCCTCGTCGTTGACGATGACCCCCTCGATGTCCGCCAGTTCCTCGGTGACGCGCGGGCCGTCCTGCTGGTCGACCATGGTCACCGAGTACACACCCCGGGCGCGGGAGAGTTCCTCCGCCAGCTCGCCCGAATCGAGGCCCTCGATGGTCCGGGCAAGACGCGCCGCCACCGGGCGGACGTCAGTGACCTTCCCCAGGTCGACGAGCACGCGGTACATGGTGCCCGGCTGGAGGATCTCCACACCGTCGGAGGAGACGACACTCGCCTTCGTGGCGGGCACCGGGCGCAGCTCCAAGTGCTGGTTGGCGCCCAGCCGCGGGTGGATGATGGTGGGCTGCCACCGCACCGTCCAGTTCTCGGCGGTGCGGGTCAGGGTCAGTGATGTGTCGTAGGTGAGTTGACGATCACGTGGCAGCTGCCAGTCGAGGGTGTAGTGCGCGGTGGCGATGTTGTCGCGGACATCCACCTCCCCCAAGGTGGTGGTCAAAGCCTCGGCCTGCAGCCCGGCCCAGGTGGCGTCGATGATGTCCTGGGCGGTGGCCGGATTGTCGATGACCGCCGCGAGATCCTCCCCGTCCCGGGCCGTCAATGCAGCGAGAAAGTCCTCCGCCACCGGCGTGGCGTCCAGGGGTTTCGGCGTGCACGCTACGAGACCACCCACCAGGGCGGCCACGAGCATCACCCCACGTACTTTCCCTGTCATAGACGCAGGTTAACAGCCCGGCCGCGGGTCAGGCCCCAGGGACTCGCCCTACTTGGTCACCTTCACCTCGGGGCGCGCGCCCTCGACCTCCTCGAGGCCCTCCTCCTCGGCGATGCGCATGGCCTCCTCGATGAGGGTCTCCACGATCTTGGACTCCGGGACCGTCTTGATCACCTCGCCCTTGACGAAGATCTGTCCCTTGCCGTTACCGGAGGCGACACCCAGATCGGCGTCTCGTGCCTCGCCGGGTCCGTTGACCACGCAGCCCATGACGGCGACGCGCAGCGGGAACTCCATGCCCTCGAGTCCGGCGGTGACCTCCTCGGCGAGCTTGTACACATCGACCTGGGCCCGACCACAGGACGGGCAGGAGACGATCTCCAGCTTGCGGGGGCGCAGGTTCATCGACTGCAGGATCTGGTCGCCGACCTTGATCTCCTCCACCGGAGGGGCGGACAGGGAGACACGGATGGTGTCGCCGATGCCCTCCGAGAGCAGCGCGCCGAAGGCCACGGAGGACTTGATGGTGCCCTGGAAGGCCGGGCCGGCCTCGGTGACACCGAGGTGCAGCGGGTAGTCGCACTGCGCGGCGAGCTGGCGGTAGGCCTCGACCATGATGACCGGGTCGGAGTGCTTGACGGAGATCTTGATGTCGCCGTAACCGTGCTCCTCGAACAGGCCGGCCTCCCACAGGGCGGACTCGACGAGGGCCTCCGGGGTGGCCTTGCCGTACTTCTTCATCAGGCGGGCATCGAGGGAGCCACCGTTGACGCCGATGCGGATGGGGATGCCCGCATCCCCGGCCGCCTGGGCGACCTCCTTGACGCGGCCGTCGAACTCCTTGATGTTGCCGGGGTTGACGCGCACGGCGGCGCAGCCGGCGTCGATGGCGGCGAAGATGTACTTCGGCTGGAAGTGGATGTC
>NZ_JAUNRW010000192.1 GCF_030535495.1 Corynebacterium sp. | reverse complement strand
AAAACCCCTGACCTTGTTTCCCAAGGTCAGGGGCTACCTTTCGGGGTGGCTGACGGGGCTCGAACCCGCGACACCCAGGATCACAACCTGGTGCTCTACCAGCTGAACTACAGCCACCATCGCTGCTCAATCGCAGCGGATTACAGATTAACCCACCAGCAGCAGATTACAAAAACCGCTGGTAGTGCTCGGTGGAGGCGGCGGAGCACTCGGCCGCCGCAGAGGACTCGGGGCCGGGGGCGGGGACGAAGACGGCGCGTCGGTAGTAGTCGAGTTCGCGGATGGACTCGACGATGTCGGCCAGCGCGCGGTGTGCCAGCCCCTTCTCCGGCTGGTTGAAGTAGGCCTTGGGGAACCAGCGGCGGGCCAGTTCCTTGATGGAGGAGACGTCGACCATGCGGTAGTGGAGGGCGGCGTCGAGACGCGGCATCTGCTCGCGGATGAACGCCCGGTCCGTGGCGATCGAGTTGCCGGCCAGCGGGGCGGGGTGGTCGGGGGAGCAGTGCTCGGCGATGAGCGCCAGGACCGCGTCCTCGGCCTCGCGCAACGACACGGTCGAGGCGCGGACCTGCTCGGTCAGGCCGGAGGATCCGTGCATGTTGGTGACGAAGTCGTCCATCTGCGCCAGCTCCTCTTCGGTGGCGTGGACGACCAGGTCCACGCCCTCGCCGATGATCTGCAGGTTGGCGTCGGTGACCAGGGCGGCGACCTCGACGATGACGTGGCGCTTCAGGTCCAGCCCCGTCATCTCCAGGTCAACCCAGACGAGGCGGTCGTTCTTGGCGGCGATGTCCATGCTCATTCCCCCATCTTGGCGTAGAAACGACCGATGAGCGGGGCCAGCAGCCCCGTCGGGGCGACCTTGGACACCGCGTTCATGGCCTTGCTCAAGGGACCGGGCACCACGCGGCGCTGGTTTGTCGCCATCGCCTCGAGGGTCTCGCGGGAGCAGGACTCGTAGGTGGTCCACAGGAAATCGGGGACGACGCGGTCGACGATCGACTTCTCCTCGTCGGGGATGACGGCCTCGCGCACCGGGCCCGGGGCGAGCAACGTGCAGGTCACGCCGGTGCCCTTGAGCTCGTAGTGCAGGGCCTCGGTGAAGGCGTTGACGCCGGCCTTGGTGAACACGTAGGTGGCGTTGTTGGGGATCGGCACATTGCCGGCCGCGGAGCCGACATTGCAGATCGCCCCGGACTTCCGCTCCAGCATGCCGCGCAAGGCCGCGTGGGTGAGGCGGTGGACGGCGGTGGCGTTGAGGTGGAACTGGTCGACCTCGTACTCCCAGTCCTGCTTCATCAGCGGCCCGAAGGAGGCGATGCCGGCGGAGTTGATGAGGATGGTGACCGGGTGGGCGTCGATAAGCTCGATGACCCGGCTGACCTCCTCGTGCTTGCTCAGATCCGCCGCGCAGACTTCGACGGTGACGCCGTGCGCCTGCTCGAGCGTGTCCGCGAGTTCGCGCAGCACTGCTTCTCGACGCGCCACCACAATCAGGTTGTGACCCATCGACGCGAGATCACGCGCCAGGGCCATGCCGATGCCCTGGCTGGCGCCGGTGACAAGGGCGTAGGTGTCCGGGCTGGGGGAGGGGAGAGTCAT
>NZ_JAUNRW010000015.1:16974-35554 GCF_030535495.1 Corynebacterium sp. | reverse complement strand
ATCGAGAACTACCACCTCCTGCGCCGCCTGTGGCGCGAGCCCGTGGTCAACTGGCAGGGCGAGCACCGCACCCCGCTCCAGGGCTACACCTCCACCCCGGCCCCGCTCGACGGCGTCCCGCCGTTCGTGTGGCACGGCTCCATCCGCTCCGTGCAGATCGCCGAGCAGGCCGCCTTCTACGGCGACGGCTTCTTCCACAACAACATCTTCTGGAACAAGGAGCACACCGCGAAGATGGTGGACATCTACCGCCGTCGCTTCGCCGCCTACGGCCACGGCCAGGCGGATCAGGCCATCGTCGGCCTCGGCGGCCAGGTGTTCATCGGTGAGACCGAGCAGCAGGCCAAGGACTTCTTCCGCCCCTACTTCGACAACGCCCCGGTCTACGGTCACGGCCCCTCCATGGAGGAGTTCACCGACATGACCCCGCTGACCGTCGGCACCGTCGAGCAGGTCATCGACCGCACCATGGAGTTCGCGGACTGGGTCGGCGACTACCAGCGCCAGCTCTTCCTCATCGACCACGCCGGCCTGCCGCTGGAGGTGGTCCTCGACCAGATCGAGATCCTGGGCACCCAGGTCGTCCCCGAGCTGCGCCGCCGCATGGAGGTCCGCCGCCCGGATCACGTGCCCTCGGATCCGCCGACGCACGCCACCCTGGCCGAGAACCGCACCTCCCCCCACTTCCTGGTCAACCCGGGCGAGGAGGCCAAGTAATGCGCACCCTCACCGTCATCTCCGCCGGGCTGTCCACACCCTCTACCACCCGCCAGGTGGCCGAGCAGATCGCCGCGGCCACCACGGCAGCCGTTTCCGCCCGCGGCGAAGAGGTCCAGGTCACCGTCATCGAACTGCGTGAACTGGTCAATGACCTCGGCCGCGCACTGACCACCGGCATGTCCTCGACCGCCCTCGATGAGGCCAAGGAGCGCGTCTCAGCCTCCGACGGCCTCATCGTGGCCACCCCGGTGTTCAAGGCCAGCTACTCGGGCCTGTTCAAGACGTTCTTCGACGTCCTCGACGCCGACGCCCTCAACGGCATGCCCGTCATCATCGCCGCCACCGCCGGCACCGCGCGCCACTCCCTGGTGCTCGACTTCGCCCTCCGCCCCCTGCTGACGTACATGCGCGCCTTCGTCGTGCCCACCGGCGTGTTCGCCGCCACCGACGACTTCGGTTCCGAGGAGGGCATGCTTCTCGACGCCCGCGTCAACCGCGCCGCCGCCGAACTCGCCGACCAGATGGTCGCCTCCGCCAGCGTCGGCGGCCTCGGAGGGGTCACCGCCACCGGCCAGGCCGCCCACCGCCGCACCGGCGTGGACCCGGAGGAGAACCTCGTGCCCTTCTCCCAGCTGCTGCGCGGCCACGACGGCATGTGACCCCAGTTACACTGGGACGCATGTCTCCCAGCGTGCGCGACCTCTTCAGCATCGGCATCGGCCCGTCATCGTCCCACACTGTGGGGCCGATGCGGGCCGCTGCCGCGTTCGTCGACAAGCACGGGCGCCCCGAGCACATCGACATCACCCTCCGCGGCTCGCTGGCCGCCACCGGCATCGGCCACGGCACCGACCGCGCCATCCTCCTCGGGCTGCTCGGCCACACCCCCGACAACGCCCCGGAGGACCCGCCGCTGGGCTCGCTCATCGACCCCACCGGCACATTCGACGGGCTGAGCTACGCCTTCACCTTCGACCCCGAGCCCGCGCCCGAACACCCCAACTGCGTGGAGTTCTCCGCCGACGGTGCGAAGGAGTCCTACTTCTCGGTGGGCGGCGGATTCATCGCCACCCGCGAGGACCTCGACGCTGAACCCGAGGAGCAGCTGGTCCCCTACCCCTTTGACTCCGGCGCTAAGCTCCTCGCCCACTGTGCCCGCGAGGAGCTGAACTTCTCCCAGGTCATGGCCGCCAATGAAGGGGACGTCGATAAGCATCTCGACGAGGTCTGGCAGGTCATGCAGGACTGCGTGCAACGGGGCCTGACCACCACCGGCCTGCTGCCCGGATCCCTCGGTGTCGTCCGCCGCGCGCCGGGCCTGCAGGAGCAACTCGCCGCCGGCGGCTCCGGCGCCGGGCTGGAAGCCATGGAGTGGGTCAACCTGTGGGCCCTGGCCGTCAACGAGGAGAACGCCGCCGGCGGCCGCGTGGTCACCGCCCCCACCAATGGCGCGGCCGGCATCATCCCCGCCACCATGCACTACGCCCGGGAGTTCCTCACAGGTTTTGACGACGCCGCCGCCCGCCGTTTCCTGCACACTGCCGGGGCCGTGGGGATGATCATCAAGCACAACGCGTCGATCTCCGGGGCCGAGGTCGGCTGCCAGGGCGAGGTCGGATCGGCCGCCGCCATGGCCGCCGCCGGGCTGTGCGAGTTCCTCGGCGGCACCCCGGCCCAGGTGGAGAACGCCGCCGAGATCGCCCTCGAGCACAACCTGGGCCTGACCTGCGACCCCGTCGGCGGGCTGGTGCAGATCCCGTGCATCGAGCGCAACGCCATCGGCGCGGTCAAGGCCATCAACGCCGCCCGCCTCGCCTGGCGCGGCTCCGGCACCAACCGGGTGAGCCTCGACGAGGTCATCGCCACCATGGCCGATACCGGCCGGGACATGATGAGCAAATACAAGGAGACCTCCACCGGCGGGCTGGCCGTCAACCTCGGCCTGCCCGTGGCACTCACGGAATGCTGAGGCCTACCATGGCTCCATGCATGTCGACGCCGCGTTCCTCGCCCCCACCCCGCTTATCGACGCCACCCACCCCGACATCACCGCCCTCGCCACGTCCCTGACCGGTCCCACCCCAACAAAGACCGTGCGGGCGATCTTCGCCTTCGTCCGCGACCGCATCACCCACCCGGCTGATACCGGCAGCACCTCCGTGACGGCGACAGCCTCCGAGACCCTGCGGGCCGGCGAGGGCGACTGCCACCACCAGGCCGCCCTGCTCGTCGCCCTCTACCGCGCGGCCGGGATCCCCGCCGCACTGCGCTACCAGGAGGTTCTCGACGACACCGGCCAGACGGTCCTCCACGGGATCGCCACCGTGTGGGCGCCGTATCTCTCGGAGACCGGCGGGTACATTCTCGTCGACCCCCGCTACCCGGAAGGCGATCCCCGGCATTCCGGCCACGAGTGGCAGACCCGCGCCCTGCAGCCGCCTTTCGAGCGCAACCTGCCGGAGCGGCACGCCGACGTACCGACGGAGATCGCCGGCGTCGAACCGGAGCCGAGATGATCGCCCGCACCGTCGCCACCGCTGGCCTGGCCACCCTGGGCATCTTCCAGGCGGGCCTGGCCGCCGGCCGCCCCTGGGGTGCGGCCTCCTACGGCGGGGCTCACCCCGGTGTTCTGCCCCGGAATCTGAGGATCACCAGCGCCGTCGCCGCCCCCGTGTACCTGGTGGCAGCCACCTCAGTCGGGGCGGGCGTGCGCACCGGATTGGGGCCGGTGGCGCTGGTGATGGCAGTGGCGACAGTCCCCAACGCCCTCTCCCCCTCGCGGGCGGAAAAGCTCTGGTCCCCGGTCTGTGCCGCCGTCGCGTGGGCGGCGTGGAGCATGCTGCGCCGGTCTTAGTTCAGGCGGCGCCCGAGGTCGGCGACGACGGCGTCGAGGGCCACATCCGACTGGGTGTGCTCGCCCAGGTCTTTGAGTGCCACGGTGCCGTTGGCCAGCTCGTTCTCGCCGAGGACCAGGGCAAAGCGGGCGCCGGCGCGGTCGGCACCCTTCATCGCACCCTTGAGGCCGCGGTCGCCGTAGGCCATGTCGGCGGAGATGCCGGCGCCGCGCAGCTCGTTGATGAGCAGCGCCATGACCTTCTTGGCCTCGGCACCCAGGGCCACGCCGTAGACGTCGACGCGACGCTCGACGCCGTCGAGGACCACGCCCTCGGCCTCCAGGGCCAGGACGGTGCGGTCGACGCCGAGGCCGTAGCCGATGCCGGAGAGGTCCTGGCCGCCGAGCTGGGCCATGAGGCCGTCGTAACGCCCGCCGCCGCCGATGCCGGACTGGGCGCCCAGGCCGTCGTGGACGAACTCGAAGCAGGTCTTGGTGTAGTAGTCGAGGCCGCGGACCATGCGGGGGTTGATGACATAGGGGACGGCCATGTCGTCGAGAAGCCCGGTGACGGTCTCGAAGTGCTCGCGGGCCTCCGCCGAGAGGTGGTCGAGCATGAGTGGGGCGTCGGCGGTCATCTCGCGGACTTCGGGGCGCTTGTCGTCGAGCACGCGCAGGGGGTTGAGCTCGGCGCGCTGGCGGGTCTCCTCGTCCAGCGGCAGGGCGAAGAGGAACTCCTGCAGCTTGGCGCGGTAGGCCGGCCGGCAGGTGTCATCGCCCAGGGAGGTGAGCTCGAGGCGGAAGTCTGTGAGCCCCAGGGAGCGGTAGCAGCGGTCGGCGAGGGCGACGACCTCGGCGTCGAGGGCCGGGTCATCGACGCCGATGGCCTCGACGCCCACCTGCTGGAGCTGGCGGTAGCGGCCGGCCTGGGGGCGCTCATAACGGAAGAAGGGGCCGGCGTAGTTGAGCTTGACGGGCAGCTGGCCGCGGTCGAGGTTGTGCTCGATGACCGCGCGCATGACACCGGCGGTGCCCTCGGGGCGCAGGGTGACGGAGCGGTCACCGCGGTCGGCGAAGGTGTACATCTCCTTGCTCACCACGTCGGTGGACTCGCCGACGCCGCGGGCGAACAGGGCGGTGTCCTCGAAGACCGGCAGCTCGATGTGCTGGAAGCCCGCGAGGTGGGCCTGGTGGATGAAGGTGTCGCGGACCTTCAGGAACACCGGGGAGGCCGGCGGGATGTAGTCCGGCACGCCCTTGGGCGCGGACAGGGCGGCAAACTTCTTCTTCTCGGTCACGGGAAAATACCTTACCTACCGGCCCAGCTGGAGCAGGAACGGGTTCGTCTGGCGCTCGGCACGCATGGTGGTGGCGGGGCCGTGGCCGGGGAACAACTGCAGGGTGTCCGCCAGCTCCCACACCGGCCCGCGCAGGGAGGCGTCCATGTCCTCCGGCGAGGAGGTCGGGAAATCGGTGCGTCCGATGGCACCCTTGAACAGCACGTCACCGGTAAAGCAGATCTCGTCGTGGACGAGCAGCACTGATCCGGGTGAGTGACCCGGGGCGTGGACGGTGCGGAATTCGACACCGGCCAGGGACACGGTGCCGGCATCGGCGAGCGGGCGCAGGTCGGCGATGGGCACCAAGTTCTCCACGTCGAAGAGCACGCGCGACTGCGGCATGATCCCCTCCGGCTGGAGCATGAACTCATCGGCCGGGTGGAGGTGAACGGGAACATCGAATCGCTTCGCCAGATCACCGGCCTCCCGGGTGTGGTCGATATGCCCGTGGGTGCACACGATCTCGCTGAGTTCCGCGCCGGTATCCTCGAGCAGGGCGATGACCTGCTTTGAGGCGTGCATGCCGGGATCGACGACACCGGCCTTCCCCTCGTTGATGATGACGAAGGTGTTGGTCTGATAGGGGCCGGCGGCGAATCCGTGAAGCTGCATACCGGAGAGTCTAGCCCGCGGGCTGGAACTCGTGGACGTGGAAGCTCACGGTGTCCGAGGGGCTGTCGGCTCCGGTGGGCAGGGCGATGAAGGGCAGGTGGCAGTCGTCGATGAGCATCCACCCGTGGCGGAGCTGCTTGTCGTCGGCGGTCTCCCCCACCTCGTCGCGCAGCGAGGCCTCCACCGTGGTCGAGCCCTGGAACTCGACGATGTAGCGTCCCTCCCCGCAGCCGGGTTGGCCGGCCGGGAACCAGGTCTCTCCGGGGCCGAGGATGATCTGCGGGAGGTAGCCGCGCCACACCTCGATCTCCCCCTCCCAGCTCCGCATATGCTCGAAGGTCTCATCGCCGGAGCCGAAGCCGTCCGCCACCGCCGGAGCCTTCCCCGAGGCGACCTGGTTGAGCTTCGCCCCGGCGAGCGGATCGACGGGTGTCGGCGCTTCGGTCGTCTCGGTGACGGCAGTGTCCGCATCCGCCGCCGCGTCGGCCGCCTCCGGGCCCTTGACTCCCAGGAAGACGGCCGCGATGATGCCGGCGATGATGAGGACGATGGCGGTGAGAATGGCCACCAGGTTTCTGCGCTCCGAACGGGTCATGCCTGTCATCATGACAGAGATGGCAAAGCCCCGACCAACCGTGCTGGTGGCCGGGGCTTGAGGGGAAAAGTCTAGGACAGGGCGTTGACGGCGGCGTCGTAATCCGGCTCGTCGGTGATCTCGTCGACCAGCTGGGTGTAGACGACCTTGCCGCCTTCGTCCGCGACGATCACGGCGCGGGCCAGCAGGCCCTGCAGCGGGGAACCCTGCAGGGTGAGGCCGTAATCCTCGCCGAAGGAGGAGCGGAAGGCGGAACCGGTGGTGACGTTGTCGATCCCCTCGGCGGAGCAGAAGCGGGCGTGCGCGAAGGGCAGGTCCTGGGACACGCCGAGGACGACGGTGTTGTCGAGGGAGGTGGCGCGCTCGTTGAACTCGCGGACGGAAGCCGCGCACACGCCGGTGTCCAGCGAGGGGAAGATGTTGAGCACGACGCGCTTGCCGGCGACATCGGCCGGGGTGATCTCCGACAGGTCGCTGCCGACGAGGGTGAAGTCGGGGAGCTGATCGCCGACGGCCGGCAGCTCGCCGGAGGTGGAGGTGGACTCGTTTTTGAAGGTGACGTTTGCCATGCCCCCACAATAGAGATCTCCACCACACCCTGCCACGGTGCACCACCGCTTGAGCCCGCCGGTTAGACTGACTGACCGTACATGTCCGACGATGTCAGGAGAAGTCCCCGGTGACCGACAACAGGAAACGCGGCGAGGATGCCCTCGCCCAGCTCGACCGCGAGCTGAAGTCCCGCGACCGTGCGGAGAAGTCCCGTCCGCTGAAGATCGGCGCCGCCGCGGCCGTGGTGATCCTGGCGATTGTCGCCGGCATCTGGTTCCTCGCCACCCGCGACACCGAGGGGGAGATCACCGCCGAGGACGAGTCCACCGCCACCACGACGGAGGCTCCCGAGATGGAGCCGCTGACCATGGCCCGCGCCGAGGCCCTGCCCGCCACCGTGACCTGTGAGTACCCGGAGGGCGGCGACGCCTCCCGCGAGGTCTCCACCCCCGCCACGGACGACATCTCCACCGAGGGCACCGCCACCGTCACCCTCACCACCAACCAGGGCCCGATCGGCATGGAGCTCGACCGCTCCGTGGCCCCCTGCACCGTCAACGTCATCGAGCACCTCGCCTCCGAGGGCTACTACGACGACACCGTCTGCCACCGCCTGACCACCTCCGGCATCCACGTGCTGCAGTGCGGCGATCCCTCCGGCTCCGGTGCCGGCGGCCCGGGCTTCCAGTTCGCCAACGAGTACCCCACCGATGAGCTCGACGGCCCGGCGTCCTCCCCGGTGATCTACCCGCGCGGTTCCATCGCCATGGCCAACGCGGGCCCGGACACCAACGGTTCGCAGTTCTTCCTCAACTACGACGACTCCCCGCTGGCTCCCGACTACACCTACTTCGGTCAGATCTCCGCCGAGGGCCTGGAGACCCTCGACGCCATCGCCGCGGCCGGTGCCGAAGGCGGTGCCGCCGATGGCGCCCCCGCCGAGGAGGTCCGCATCGAGACCGCTGACGTGGAGTAATTCGCTTATCGACGTCCCCCTCCACCCCGCCCGCGCACCCCTCCACAGGTGCGTGGGCGGGCCCTTTTCTCACCCCGTGAGCAATCGTGACTATTCGTGACCAAACTGTTGCACCCCGGCTGAACGACATATAGAGTGTGGACTGTTCATACGTTCTTCCACACCTCCAAGGAACGGGTATCCCATGAAGCTTCTCTCCCGCAAGGCCATCGCCGCCGTTGCCACCACCGTCGCCCTGACCACCGCAGGCCTGTCCGCCCCGGCTTTCGCTCAGGTGTCCTCCACCCCGGATAACAATGTCATCGTGCTGGCTCAGGATGAACCCGGCGAGGGCGAGGGCGACACCGAGACCCCGGAGGCTCCGGCCGAGGAGGGCTCCAGCTTCGCCGGTTCCTCCGAGGACATGGAGGCCAAGGAGATCCGTGAGTGGGTCGGTGTCTTCACCGCCGTCATCGGTGCTCTCTCCGCTGCCTTCGTCTTCGTGCAGCGTCTCGGCAACTAGTATCGGCGCTTCGCGCTGACATTCCGCAGGCCGCCCACCCCGTCACGGGGTGGGCGGCCTGCGTCGTTGTCGGGGGATCAGCGCCCGGCGACCCCGCGCAGCACCTCCGGGTCGAAGGGTTGGCCCGTGCGGATGACCGACATGGTGCCCACCGGTTCCAGCACCATCGCCTGGACCTGGGTGATGGACCCGAGACCGGCGCGGCGCACGGCGGTGAGGACGTCGGTGCGGCTGAGGTGGGCGTGGCGCATGGCGTCGACAAGCATCTGACCCTCGTGGACGACGAGGACGGGTCGGCGACTCAGCGCCTTGCCCCACCCCGTGAAGCGGCGGAGCGTGCCGAAGGCCGCCTCCAGGCACATGAGGGTGGTCAGGCCGAGGAGTCCGGCGACCAGGGTCGGCGGATGACCGAGGATGACGCGGCCGGCGACGGCGCCGAACATGATGACGATGACGGCGTCGGAAGCGGTCATCGCCAGCAGCACCCGGGATCCGAAGAGTTTCGCCAGGAGCATGAAACCCAGGTAGATGCCCGTGGCGGTGAGGATGATGACGGGGATGCGCCAGGGTTCGATGAGCAGTTCGTCAAGGTAACGGTCCACGCTGTCCACCGTAGTCCCGGAACGTGCCACGGCCGGGCACCGCGGTGAAGCGGTGCCCGGCCGGAGGAGTTTTTCGGGAGCTTAGCGGGAGCTGCCGAAGGAGGAGAGGGAGGAAGCAGAGGACAGGGAGGACGCGGAGGAGACACCGGAGCCGGAGGGCTGCTGCGGGGTGGTGGCCCCGGTCAGCGCGATGACGACCTCGGTGCCGGCGTCAGTGGTGAGGACCAGCTCGGTCGCGTCAGCCGGCAGGGCGATCGTGACGGTGGCGGTGCCGTGCTCGCCCAGGCCGGTGGCGATGCCGGAGAAGTCGTTGTTCACGTCGGCGGTGACGCTCTCCCCACCGGCGGTGACGGTCACGGTGGTGGCCTGGGTCTCGCCCTCCGAGGAGTAGCTCAGGGACGCCAGGTCGAGGGTGACGGTCTGGCCGGGCTTCAGCTCGCCGTCGGTGACGGTCACGGCCACATCGGACTGTGCGGTGCGTGGGGTGATCGACTCGTTGGCCTTGAGGTAATCGATGAGTGCCTGGACGTCCATGTAGCCGACGAGCAGGAGGTCGCGGACATCGGCGGGGTTGATGAGGCTGTCGCCGCCCTCGAAGAGGAAGGTGGAGGCGGCGACGCGGTAGTCACGGGCCGGGTCGATCGGCTCGCCGTGGAGGCGGGCGTCGATGATGCGCTCACCCTGCGGGGCGGCGGGATCGTAGCTGTAGGTCAGGCCCTCGGACACACCGAGTGCCAGGCGTGGACGATCGCCCGTGGTCTTCCACTGGTTCTCCAGGGTGGAGATGATGGCCTGGCCGTTCATGGTGGCCACGGAGACCTCGTTGCCGAAGGGCTGGATGGTGACCACGTCGGCGTAGGTGACGTCGCCGGCCGGGAGGTCGGCGCGGACACCGCCGGCGTTCATGAAGCCGATCTCAATCTCCTGGTCGATGGCGGCGACCAGGGAGGCGCGCTGGGCCTCGGCGATGAGGTGGTTGAGCGTGGACTCGACACCGCGGTTGGAACCGGTGGCGGAGGCGTGGTTGGAACCGCGGTAGAAGGAGTTGTCCAGGGACGCGATGACCTGCTGCCCGATGACATCGGACTGTGCCTTGGCCTCGGCGACGACGGCGGCGACCGCAGCATCCGGGGTGGCTCCGGTGGCCTGGGCGGCAGCCAGGTCGTACTGCTCGATGCGGACGGACTCGATTTCCCGGGTGGCGGTGTTGAAGGTGAAGTCGACGTCGGTGAGGATCTTGCCGTACTCCAGGGACTGGGCGTAAGGCACCGGTGCGGCGTCGTTGGCGTACTGCAGGTGGGAGTCACCGCCGAAGAGGAAGTCGACGTACTCGGCGTCGAAGCCCGGGGCGAAGACCTCCGCGTCCTCGTGGAAGAGGGAGATGACGACGTCAGCCTCGCCGGAATCCTTGAGACGTTGCGCCTCGGCGTTGGTCTCGGCGACCGGATCACGGAAGTCGAGGCCGGTGATGGCGGCCGGGGAGACCTTCTGGACGGTCGAGGTGGCCACGGTACCCACGAAGCCGATCTTCACTCCGTTACGCTCGAGGACGACGGACGGCGGAAGCAGGTGGGTGCCGTCTGCCTTGTACACGTTGGCGCCGAGGATCGGGAACGCGGAGTTGGGGACGATGCGGTTCATCAGGTCGTCCTGGCCCTGGTCGAACTCGTGGTTGCCCACAGCCGAGGCGTCGACACCGGCGGCGTTGAGGAAGTCGATGGTGTACTCGTCGTTGGTGATCGCCGAGATGAAGGCGGTGCCACCGACGTTGTCACCGGAGGTGGTGAAAACGTTCTCCGGGCCGTTGATGTGGTTGTTCAGGCCGGCGAGCAGCGCCGCACCCATCTCCTTGTTGAACTCGTCCTGCTCCAGGCGGCCGTGGAAGTCGGTGATGTTGGAGACGGAGAACTCCACGGTGGTCTGGGCGTGAACCGCCGGGGCGAGGGTGAAGGCGAGGGCGGTGGTGGTCGTGGCGGCGAGGACACGGCCTATGCGACGAAGAGACACGGAACAGCTCCTGGAGTGCGATGTCAGGGATGGGCAACAGCTCCAGTTCTATCCCCTGCCGGGGCGAGCTTCTCGACGTCCCCCGCCCTCCCCCTGCGGCTTCATCCCTACTCCGCCGAGAATTCACCTCCCCGTCACCCGCCGTGGTCTGACAATTCACCACCGTCACGGTGGCTTAAGAAAAGGCCACCCCCACAAGTGTGAGCACTCGTGGGGGTGGTGTGACGGATGGTTCTTAGGCCGTGACGCGGTAGACGTCGAACACGCCCTCCGTGTTGCGCAGCGTGGTCAGCAGCTGACCCAGCTGCTTCGTGTCCGAGACGGAAAAGGTCAGACGCACGGTGGCGATGTGGTCATCCGAGGCGTGCGAGTTCATCGACATCACCGACAGCTTCTGCTCGCTGAACACCCGGGTGATCTCGAAGAGCAGCCCCTGGCGGTCGAGGGCCTCCACCTGCAGGGTGGCGGCGAAAGCACCGCCGGGCACGCCGGCGGCGGCCCAGGAGACGTTGATGAGGCGCTCGGGTTCCTCCCGCAGCTTCTCGGTGTTGGTGCAGTCGGCGCGGTGGACGGACACTCCCCCGCCGCGGGTGACGAAACCGAAGATCTCATCACCGGGAACCGGCTGGCAGCACTTGGCCATTTTCGCCATGACATCCGGGCTGCCCTCGACGAGCACCCCGGTGCCGGACTCGGAATCCTTGGCCTGGGCGCGCGAGGAGATGATCTCGGAGATCGGGGTGCGGGCGGCCAGGGCGTCAACGGCGTCGTCCTGATCGCCGAAGGCGGCCATGAGCTGGTTCGCCACGTGTTGGGCCGAGACGCTGCCGGCACCGATGGCGGTGTAGAGGGCATCGACATCCGGGTAGTGCAGCTGCGTGGCCACCGTCTTCATCGACTGCGCGGTGAACAGACGGTGCAGCGGCAGGCCACCACGCTGGACCTCGGCGGCCAGGGCGTCGCGGCCGGCGTCGAGATGTTCTTCCCGACGTTCCTTGGCGAACCACTGCCGGATCTTCGCCTTCGCGCGCGGCGAGACGACGAACGCCTGCCAGTCCTGCGAGGGCCCGGCGTTCTGGTCCTTGGAGGTGAACACCTCGACGCGGTCACCGGATTTCAGCGCCGATTCCAGGGCCACGAGCTTGCCGTTGACCTTGGCGCCGATGCAGCGGTGGCCGACCTCGGTGTGCACGGCGTAGGCGAAGTCCACCGGGGTCGACTCGGCCGGCAGGTTGACCACGTCCCCCTTGGGGGTGAACACGAAGATCTGCTTGGCGGTGAGGTCGTAGCGCAGGGAGTCGAGGAACTCGTTGGGGTCCGCGGCCTCCTTCTGCCAGTCGAGGAGCTGACGCATCCACGCCATCTGGTCGACCTCGTCGCGGTCGCCCTTGTGGGATCCCTTTGTCTCCTTGTAGCGCCAGTGCGCGGCGACGCCGAACTCTGCGTTGTAGTGCATCTCATGGGTGCGCACCTGCACCTCCAGCGGGCGGCCCTGCAGGGCCATGACCGTGGTGTGCAGCGACTGGTAGACGCCGAAACGCGGTGAGGAGATGTAGTCCTTGAACCGACCCGGCAGCGCCGAGTACAGGGAGTGCACCACGCCGATCGCGGCGTAGCAGTTGTTGACGTTGTCGACGAGGATGCGGATGCCCACCAGGTCGAAGATCTCGTCGAAGTCGCGGCCGCGGACGATCATCTTCTGATAGATCGACCAGTAGTGCTTCGGCCGACCCATGACCTCGGCCTCGATGTTGTTCTCCCGCAGCGCCGAGGTCACCTGGGTGACGATCTCCTTGAGCGCGCGGTCACGCGAGGGTGCCCGGTCGGCGACGAGTCGGACGATCTCGTCGTACTTCTTCGGGTAGAGGATGGCGAAAGAGAGATCCTCCAGCTCCCATTTCACACTCGCCATGCCGAGACGGTGGGCCAGCGGGGCGATGACCTCGAGGGTCTGGCGGGCCTTTTTGGCCTGCTTCTCCGGGGGCAGAAAGCGCATCGTGCGCATGTTGTGGAGGCGGTCGGCCACCTTGATCACCAGCACGCGCGGATCCTGGGCCATGGCGACGATCATCTTGCGGATGGTCTCGGCCTCCGCCGCCGCACCGAGAGCCACCTTGTCCAGTTTGGTCACCCCGTCGACCAGACGCGCGACCTCCGCACCGAAATCATCGGTGAGCTGGTCCAGGGAGTAGTCGGTGTCCTCCACCGTGTCGTGCAGCAGCGCGGCGACGAGCGTGGTGGTGTCCATGCCGATCTCCGCGGCGATGGTGGCCACCGCCAGCGGATGGGTGATGTAGGGGTCCCCGGACTTGCGGAACACCCCCTCGTGGAGGGTCTCTGCGAGATTGTAGGCGCGGGAGAGCAGCTCGGCATCCGCCCGCGGATGGAACTGCCGGTGGATGGACAGCATCGGGTCGAGCACCGGGTTCGTCTTCGCCCGGGTGCCGGTGAGCGACCGTGCCAGCCGCGCCGACATGCCGCGCACGCCGACATTGGAACGGGGGCGAGAACGCTCGGTCATTCGTTGATCACCACCAGCGGCAGATCCGACAGGCGCTGGCGTCCACCGAGCTCGGCCACCTCCAGGACGACGACATTGCCCACGACCTCGCCACCGCAGTGCTCGATGAGTTTGCGGGCGGCGACGAGGGTGCCGCCGGTGGCCAAAACGTCGTCGACGAGCACGATCTTCACACCCTCGAGCTCATGGCCGTCCTCGGGCACCTCCAGGGCGGCGTTGCCGTACTCGAGGGAGTAGGACTCGGTGACCACCGGGGGCGGCAGCTTGCCCTTCTTGCGGATCGCCAGGATGCCCAGACCCAGCTTGTAGGCCACGGCCGAGCCGAGGAGGAAGCCGCGGGCGTCGAGGCCGCCGATCATGTCGGCGCCGAGTTCGACGCAGGCGTCGGCAAGCTCATCGACGACGATCTGGAACGCATCCGCATCCGCGAGCACCGGGGTGAGATCCTCGAAGAGGATCCCCTCCTCCGGCCAGTCCTGCACGTAGCGGATCCGGGCGGCGAGCGCCTCGCGGGCGCTGCCGTACTTATTCATCTGCGTTCGCTCCAGCACCGTCGTCCTCGCTCAGCCATCTGTCCATGTTCCAGCCGATACCGGCCAGACCTGTGTACACCACTACGTTACCCACTGTGCGGTCGATCACGAATCGGCGGGGTTGAGCCGACAGGGGGATGCTGGGAACCGTCTCCCACAGGCCCTCCTCCCGCTCCCGCAGAAAGGGCAGGGAGTTCGACCGTGCCGAGGCCGCGCCGAACTCCGCCATCGGGTCCACCGCCATGAGCACGGCGTCGAGTGCGCCCTCGACATAGACCTGCTCGCCCCACTCGCCGGTCCCCAGACGGGTGATATCAGCCAGGGTCCCGCCGGCCTCCGAGGCATCGATGACGGTGATGCCGGCCTCCTCGCAGGAGACCCGGATCGCCTCGACCATGGCGGCCTTGCGCTCGTCAGGTCCGGCGTAGCCGATGCGCACGGTCGACCCTGCGATGCCCTGGGCGCGCGGGATGTCGGTCCCCAGCTGGCGTTCCCCAATCTCCGCCAGCTGCAGGGCCAGCGGATCGTGGTGGGGCAGGGTGTGCAGGCCCACCGGCGGGACCTCCACGCCGGCCACGCGCGACGACGCCTCCGCGACCGCCCGGTGGTCCACACACGCGGCGAAAGCCTGGCGCGACCACGGACTGGCGAACACGCCCTGATCGCCGAGCATGAGGGTGTCGGTGAGATCTCCGACCACCGGGGAGACATCCAGGGTGTTGGTCGGCTCATCCCGGTTCACCCACGTCGCCTCGCCGTCACGCACGTCGGCGATCCGCAGCGCGCCGGTCTCCACCAGGTGTCGGGGATCCGTGCCCCGCGGCCACACGACGATGGTGTCCAGGTTGGGCTGGTCACCGTAGTAGTGCTCGTTCGGGACCAGGACCACCTCCCCGTCCTCCCCCACCCGGTCGATGACGAAGGGCCCGGAGGAGACCTGGAGCTCAGGGTCGAAGGTGGCCAGATCGAAGCCGTCGCGCCACACGGGGGCGACGGCGGCGAGGGTGACCACGTCATCCGCAACAAGGGCGGTATGCAGTTCCTCCATGCTCACCCCGGCCTTGGCCGCAACGGCGTGCGCCGGCAGGACCGTACCGGGGCCGAAGAGATGACGCCACCGACCGCCCGAATCCTCGTCGAAGACCACCGTGAAGCGCTTCTGCCCCGGCTCGCAGTCGAGGCGCAGCACCTCCGCGGTCTGCGGCAGGTGGGAGTCGAAAAGCCCGGCGTGCACGCCGGCCTTATGGTGGAGGAGGAAGTCGGTGCAGGTGACCGGGGTGCCATCGGAGTAGGAGGCGTCCTCGGCGAGGGTGTAGATCACCTGCCGGTTGGCCCCGGGAAGCACCTGCGTCTGCACGAGGTCGGTGTTGGGGATCATCTGCCCCGAGGGGCCGGGCACGAACACGGCCGGGTACAGGCGCCCCGCCAGGGCCTCGGTGTTGGATGAGGTGCCCACGAGCGAGGCCGCATTGGAGGTCACGAGCGGGGTGTCGAGCAGGTATCCGAAGTGGTCGGTACTGGCCTGCCCGGGCTCTGGCGGATCGGCAGAATCCCCGCCGCCGTCGGAACACGCCGTCAGCAGGCCGGCCCCCAGGAGTAGTGCCGTCGCGGCGGCCACCGCCCTGGCCCCGAGTCTCTTGTGCATCGACACGACCCCGCCTTTCCTACTCCCCCGGCCCACGCCAGCAGCACCGGATGTTGATCGGTCCAGTATAGGCGCTTGGCCGGGCCACGAACTCTTATCGACGATCCGGGCGCCAGGTGCTGCCCACGCCCGGGGTCATCGGGCCGGCACCGGGGGTCTCCGGTCCCGCGACATGGCGCTTGGGGGCGGCGTCGGCGAGCGGGCGGTCGGTGTCCTCACCGCTGAGCTTGCCCGCGCGGTAGTCCGCCACCTCCTGGTTGTGCGCCTTGGTGTCCTTCCGGCGGTTCATCAGGCCCACGAGAATCGGGGTGGCCAGGAAGATGGAGGAGAAGATGCCTTCGATGACACCGATGAGCTGGATGAGCGCCAGGTCCTTGAGCGTGCCGACGCCCATGAGCCACACGGCGACAATCATCAGGGCGATGATCGGCAGCGCCGAGATGACCGAGGTGGAGATCGAACGCATGACGGTCTGGTTGACCGCCAGGTTGGCCTCCTCCCCGTAGGTGGAGCGCCGGGAGTTGAGGTATCCGGCGGTGTTCTCCCGCACCTTGTCGAAGACGATGACGGTGTCGTAGATGGAGAACGACAACACGGTGAGCAGGCCGATGACCGACGCCGGGGACACCTCGAAGCCGAAGAGGGCGTAGATGCCGGCGATGATGATGCCGTCGACGAGCAGGGCGATCATCGCCGCCGCCGCCATCTCCTTCTCCAGGCGGAAGGCGATGTAGAGGAAGGCGAGGCCGAGGAACACGGCCATCGCGATGAGCATGCGCTGGGTGATCGTGGATCCCCAGGACTCGGAGACCGTGGAGTCACCGATCGCGTCCGGGGAGGGCTGGCCCTGCGCATCGAGGGGCTGGTGCTCCTCGTAGATGGCCGCGCGGGCGCTGTCGACCTGCTCGGTGGTCAGTCGCTCGGAGTTGATCTCCAGGGTGCGGGATTCACCGGCGCCGACGATCTGGGTGATCTCCGGGGTGATCCCGGTGGCCTCGATGAAGGTCTCCTCGACCTCCTCGACCACCAGCTCACCGGCCGGCATGTTCATCTTGGTGCCGCCCTCGAAGTCGATGCTCAGGTCGAAACCACGGATGCCGATGGCCGCCACGGAAATGACCAGCAGGGCGGCGGTGATCCAGTACCACAGGCGCGAGCGCCCGATGAAGTCGACGCCGCCCTCACCGGTGTAGAGACGATTGAAAGTGCTGGTGCTCATCTACTTCTCCTCCGGGGTGACGGTGGCTGCCTGGGTCTCGGCTGCTTGACGACGATTGCGCTCGGCCAGCGCGAACACCTGGCCCATGCCGTTGACGGCCGGCTTGGCGAAGAACGGCTTGCGCGCCGCCAGCAGCATGAGCGGTGCGGTGACCAGGAAGGTGACCAACAGGTCGAAGACGGTGGTCAGGCCCAGGGTGAAGGCGAAGCCCTTGACCTCACCGACGGCGAGGAAGTAGATCACCACGGCACCGATGAGGGTGACCATGTTGCCGGTGACGATGGTGCGCTTGGCGCGTTCCCAACCGTGCTGCGCGGCCGAACGGAAGGTGCGGCCCTCGCGGACCTCGTCCTTGACGCGCTCGTAGAACACGACGAAGGAGTCGGCGGTGGTGCCGATACCGATGATGAGGCCGGCGACGCCGGACAGGTCCAGCGAGTAGCCGATCCAGCGGCCCAGCAGGATGAGCGAGCCGTAGACCAGGACACCCGCGGTGAACAGGGTGATCAGGGAGATGACGCCGAAGAGCCGGTAGTAGGCGAACACGAAGATGGCCACGAGGATGATGCCCACGACACCGGCGATGAGGCCCGCCTGCAGCGAGGCCGCACCGAGGGAGGCCGGGACCGACTGGGCGGTGCCACCGGGCTCGCCGTCCTCACCGGCAAACGACAGCGGCAGCGCGCCGTAGCGCAGGTTGTTGGCCAGCTCGGCGGCCGATTCCTGGGTGAAGTTACCGGTGATCGAGGTCGCCGAACCGTAGGGGGTGGCCGACTGGATGACCGGCGCGGAGATGACCCGGGAGTCCAGGGTGATGGCCACCTGCTGCTGCAGGTAGTCGCGGGTGAGATCCGCCCAGGTCTGGGAACCGGAGTTCGCGCCGTCGGTCTTGAAGGCGAAGCTGATCTCCATCTGGCCCGAATCCGGGTTGAAACCACCGGTGATGGGACGATCGGTGTCGATCTCATTACCCGTCAGACGGGCACCGTTCTCGTCGGCGACCCCGGACAGCAGCGGCGCGGGATCGAGGAGGTACACCTGGCCGGTGCCCGGCTCACAGGTCACCAGCGGCAGGTGCGGTTCATCGGAACCGGCGAGCTGATCGGTCGGGCCGTCACAGCGCAGCAGGGTGCTGGCGGCGGCCTGCACGGTCGGGTCAGTCGACTGACGGTCGGTGCGCAGCTGCTCCGTGATCTCCTGGCGGCGCTCCGTGGACTCGATGGAGTTCGCCGGCTCCGGCAGCGGGGTGGCCGTAACCTCCGGCGCCTCCACCGGGTCGGTGCCCTCCGGCTGCTGATTGTTCACCGCGTCGATGACGGTGGTGATCGACGACTCGGCCTGCTCGGCGGTGATGATGCCCAATTCCACCCAGCGGTTGGCCATATCCCCCAGCGTCTCGTCGAGCGAGCCCATGTCCGGGTTGGCCGGGACGGCGACCGGGCGGAACAGCAGCTGGGAGGTCTGGCCGACGGCGCGGGCCTCCGAGGTGTCCTCGCCGGGCACCGTGATGACGAGCGTGTTGCCGTCCGTGACCACACTGGCACCGGAGACACCCATGCCGTTGACACGGTTTTCCAGGATGGTCCGAGCCTGGGACAGCTGATCCTGCGTCGGTTCCTGACCCTGCGGCACCAGGGTCACGCGCGTTCCACCCTGCAGGTCGATGCCCAGTCGGGGGCTGGCCTGGCGGTCACCGGTGAATAGCACCAGCGCCCACACCACGGCCACGATCAGGGCAAACAGCGCCAGGGCACGCTTCGGCCAGGCCCTCTGGGTCCCTGCCTTCTCGCGTCGGGTTGTGACGGACAATGAACGGTCTCCATCTTTGTCTCTACATCTCCCACCTGCCCGGCCCTTAAGGCGGCAGGTGCACAACCGATCATGCTACGTCATCAGACACCGGGAGTCCGAGTGTGACCCCGC
>NZ_JAUNRW010000015.1:8985-16874 GCF_030535495.1 Corynebacterium sp. | reverse complement strand
TGCACAACCGATCATGCTACGTCATCAGACACCGGGAGTCCGAGTGTGACCCCGCGGAAAACACTGGCGTCGGAAAGGCGACACCGCCGCCTCCGGTGCGGAGGCGGCGGTGATGTGTTCAGGTTTCCCGGGCGGCGGTGTTGGCGGCGCAGGTGGCCAGCACTACGAGCCCGACCTGACCGACCAGTCCGCAGAGCGCAACCACCAGTCCGGCGGGATCCCCCAGTGTCCACTGCGCGACCACGGCGAGGAGGACCACCGCGGCAGCCACCACCAGGCACCGCCGCGCCCAGGGCAGCGCCGCGGCGTGGCCGGCCCGCCAGGCGGCGTCCGAGCGCTGGGTGTGGCGGGTCCGGATACCGACCAGTCCGCCGCGATCGAATTCACCGCGGGCGGCGGCACGAACGACCGGCCCGAACAACAGTGCCACGGTGAGCACTCCGATCAGCGGGCCGATCATCTCGGACATGGGCTAGCGGTTCTCCGGGTGGCCCTGGTCACCGGGGTTGTTCTCCGGGTGATCCGGGAACTCGGGGGCGTTCTCCGGATGCTCGGCCCGCTCCGTGGTGGTCTCCGGGTACTCCGGGTGCTGGTAGCCGACCTGCTCACCGGCGGCAGTGGAGCCAGTGGCACCGGTGGCGGCGGCCGTACCGCCGACCACTCCGAGATCCTCCGGGGTGGCCTTGCGCATGATGGCGATGCGGTCCATGGTGACCTCCACGCCGGGGGCGATCTCCACCTCGACCTGGGTGTCGCGCGCGGCGGTGATGGTGCCGTGAATGCCCGCGACGGTGACCACGCGGTCCCCGGCACCGATGGCGGCCTGCATGCTCTGCATCTCCGCCTGGCGACGGCGCTGGCTGCGCATCATGAGGAAGGACGGCAGGATGAAGATCGCGATGATGAGGGGAAGAAGAAGGAGTTCCATGGTCAGCCAGTGTGCCAGATCAAGGTGTCTGCATACCAGCCGACGCGGGGCTGGCCCCCAGCCCCGCGCGACACTGCGGTGACACGGGTGATCCCACCTCAGAACAGGCCGAGCGCGCCCTCCGGGGGCTCGAGCCCGAGGTGGCGCCAGGCCGCCGCCGTGGCCACCCGACCCCGTCCGGTGCGGGCGATGAGTCCGGCGCGCACCAGATAGGGCTCGCAGACCTCCTCGACGGTGCCCGGTTCCTCGCCGACCGCGATGGCCAGTGTGTTCACGCCGACCGGCCCACCGCCATGCCCGCGGATGAGCGCGGACAGTACGGAACGGTCGAGGCGGTCGAGCCCGAGCTCATCGACGTCGAAGACCTCCAGCGCCCCCTGGGCGGCCGCCAGATCGATGTGACCGTCGGCGTTGACCTCGGCGAAGTCCCGCACGCGCCGCAAAAGCCGGTTGGCGATACGGGGTGTCCCCCGCGACCGGGAGGCGATCTCCACCGCGGCGTCCGCATCCATGGTGACCTCGAGGATCTTCGCTGCGCGGGTGACCACCCGGGTGAGGTCGGCGACGTCGTAGAACTCCATCTGCGCGGTGAAACCGAAGCGGTCACGCAGCGGGCCGGTCAGCATGCCCGAGCGGGTGGTGGCCCCGACCAGGGTGAAGGGCGGCAGTTCCAGCGGAATGGAGGTGGCGCCGGGGCCCTTGCCCACGATGACGTCGATGCGGAAATCCTCCATGGCCATGTAGAGCATTTCCTCGGCCGGCCGGGCGATGCGGTGGATCTCGTCGATGAACAGGACGTCCCCCTCCATGAGGTTGGACAGCATCGCGGCGAGATCACCGGCGCGTTCCAGCGCCGGGCCGGAGGTCATGCGCAGGTTGGTGTTGAGCTCCTGCGCGATGATCATCGCCATGGTGGTCTTGCCCAGGCCGGGCGGGCCGGAGAGCAGCACGTGATCGGGGGTGACACCACGGTTCTTCGCACCCGTGAGCACGAGGGAGAGCTGGTCACGCACCTTCTGCTGGCCGATGAACTCGTCGAGGTTCTTCGGACGCAGGGTGGTCTCCGACTCCTGCTCCCCCAGCTGGATGGTGGTATCGACCTCCCGGTCCGGCACCCTGAATTCCGTGCGCTCCATGTCACTCACGTGACCAGCCTACTTCCGACCGAGCTGGGTCAGCGACGCCCGCAGGGCCGCGGCGGTGTCCAGGTCCGGGTTCTCGGCGAGCACGCCCTCGACCACGGGCTGGGCCACACGGTCGGTGAATCCGAGACCCACCAGCGCCTCGGTGACCTGCAGGGCCACGGACTCGGCGGCCGCAGGCAGCGGGGCCACCTGCTCCTCCCCCGCTGCCGGTACCGGCACGTAGGCCGCGACCTTGTCCTTGAGTTCGAGGACCAGGCGTTCGGCCATGCGCTTGCCCACGCCCGGGATGCGTTGCAGTGTCTTCGCGTCCTCCCCCGCGATCGCCGCGGAAATCTCCCCGGCGTCGAACACGGACAGGCAGGCGAGGGCCAGGCGTGGGCCGAGACCGGTGACGGTCTGCAGGAGGTGGAACATCCCTCGATCCTCATCGGTGGCGAAGCCGTGGAGGATGTGGGCGTCTTCGCGCACGGTGAGGCTGGTGAGCAGAAAGGCCTCCTCCCCGCGGCGCAGGGTGGCCAACGTCGCCGGGGTGGTCTCCACCCGGTAGCCCACGCCGGCGCATTCCACGACCACATGGTCCAGGCCGAGGGCGATGACGGTGCCACGAACGGATGCGATCACGATGGTCCTCCAGGGTTGAGCAGGGCGGTGGTGCGGGCCAGCAGCGGGGCCCGCCAGCAGTGGCACACGGCCAGGGCGAGAGCGTCTGCGGCGTCAGCGGGTTTCGGGGCCTCCGACAGCCCGAGAATCCGGGTGATCATCGAGGTCATCTGCTTCTTGTCCGCGCGGCCGTTGCCGGAGATGGCCTTCTTGACCTCCGAGGGGGTGTACATGTGCACCGGAATCCCCCGCTGCGCCGCCGCCAGGACGAGGACACCCGAGGCGTGGGCGGTGTGGATGACAGTCGAGACATTGCCGCGTTCAAACACGCGCTCGACCGCCACCACGTCGGGGCGGTAGTCATCCATCCACTCGTCGACGGCCCGCGACAGCCGCAGGAGCCGTTCGGACAGGTCGGTGCCGGCCGGGGTGCGGACCACCCCGACGGCGACGGGCAGCACCTCCCGCCCCCGTCCGGCCTGGACGACAGACAACCCGCACCGGGTCAAACCCGGATCGATGCCCATCACCCGCAGTCCCGTGAGACTCACGCGCCCGCCTTCCTGTGTGTGCCAAGTGTCCCCCAAGTTATAGCACACACGTCCGAACTAGGCGTCGAGCTCGGCGAGCACCTCGTCGCTCAGGTCCATGTTGGTGTAGACGTCCTGCACATCATCGGAGTCCTCGAGGGCGTCGATAAGCCGGAACATCTTCTTCGCCCCGGCAGCATCGAGCGGCACCTCGACGGAGGCCCGGAAATCCTGGTCAGCCTCGTCGACGGCGATGTCGGCCTCCTCCAGCGCGGCCTTGACCGCCTGCAGATCGGTCGGGGCGCAGACGACCTCGAACTTCTCACCGAGGTCGTTGACCTCCTCGGCACCGGCGTCGAGGACGGCCATGAGCACGTCGTCCTCCGTGAGCTCGCCCTTGTCCACCAGGACGATGCCCGTGCGGGTGAACAGGTAGGCCACGGAACCGGACTCGCCGAGGTTGCCGCCGTTCTTCGACATGGCGGTGCGCACCTCGGTGGCCGCCCGGTTGCGGTTGTCGGTGAGGCACTCGATGAGCACGGCCACGCCGTTGGGGCCGTAACCCTCGTAGGTGATGTTCTCCCAGTCGGAGCCACCGGCCTCTTCGCCGGCGCCACGCTTGCGGGCGCGCTCGATGTTGTCGTTGGGGACGGAGGCCTTCTTGGCCTTCTTGATCATGTCGTCCAGCGTCGGGTTACCGGCCGGATCGCCACCACCCATGCGTGCGGCCACCTCAATGGCCTTGATCGCCTTGGCCCACTCCTTGGAGCGCTTGGCGTCGTTCGCCGCCTTCTTGTGCTTGGTGGTCGCCCACTTTGAATGGCCTGCCATCGGTTACCTTTCTTCCTGCCCTGTTCACCGCTGTGACGGGCACCGGCGCTCGACCACGGCAGCACAGACAATGCAGGCCGCGGGAGCGGGCAACGACGGGCGAACAGGAACGACACGAGTTTTGACCCGTCCGATTTTACACAGGCCACCCGCCCCGATTGCTAGTCCGAGCCCGGCGTCGCCACGGGAATCGACTGCGCGCCCTCACGCAGGGTGCGGGTCAGCCCCTCCTGGGTGACCACGGCGACGAGATTGCCGGCACGGTCGAAGATGCGGCCGTGGGTCAGTGCGCGGCCGGCGTGGGCGGACGGTGACACCTGGTCGTAGAGGAGCCAATCATCGGCGCGGAAGGGGCGGAGGAACCACATCGCGTGATCGAGGCTGGCCATCTGCACGCGGTGGCCCGGGTGCGGGACCAGGGAGGAATGCAGCAGGGTCATGTCCGACATGTACGCCAGGGTGCACACGTGGAAGGTGTCGTCGTCGGGCAACGGCTTGCGGGAACGGAACCACACCACCTGCTGGGAGGGGGTGTACTTGTTGTGCTCGTAGCGCTCGGGCGGGACGACGAGGATCTCCCAGTCGCCCCATTCCTCCAGCAACGCGCGGGAGGACACGGGCAGGGTGTCGTCCCCGCTCGCGATCTCCTCCGGCATCGGCACCGTGCGCATGACATCGGAATGGCCCGGGCCGATGTCGTCGCGGACATGGAAGCTGGCCTGCATGGAGAAGATCGTCTCCCCGTTCTGCACGGCGCGGACCTGTCGGGAGGAGAAGCTGCGTCCGTCGCGCAGGCGGTCCACGAGGAACACCGTCGGGTCAGCCGCCTTCCCCGCCGCCAGGAAATAGCCGTGGAGGGAGTGCACCGCCTTTACCGGCTCGACGGTCTCCGTCGCCGCCACCAGCGCCTGCGCGGCGACCTGGCCGCCGAAGGTGCGGGTCAGCTGCGATTCCACCGCGGGTCCGCGGTAGATGTCGGTGTCGATCTTCTCCAGCCCGAGGATGTACTCGATGTCCATGACCCGCTACCTTACCCCCGAGAATCAACCGGTCGGTTGACCCGTCGGACCATGGAGTTTCCGCCTGCACCCGGTAGGCTGGGCACTTATGACAACCGCGACCCGACCTGCCTCCCGGCAGGGCCTCTCCCCCGCCAAGTTCCACCGTTTCGCCGCCGCCCTGGAGATGTTCACCTGGGCGCTGCTCATCGTCGGCATGATCCTCAAGTACTCCGGCACCACCGATGCCCTCATGCCCATTGCCGGTGGCATCCACGGCTTCGGCTTCCTCACCTTCATCGCCATCACGGCGCTGCTGTGGATCAACAACCGCTGGAGCGCGGTCCAGGGCATCGTGGGCATGGGTGTCTCGGTCATCCCGTTCGCCGCGTGGCCGTTCACCATGTGGGCAGACCGCAAGGGGCTCCTCGAGGGCGGCTGGCGTTTCTCCGACACCGGTGAGGCGGCCGAGCAGCCGCGCACGCTGCCGGAGAAGGTCCTCGCCCAGTTCGTCCGCCACCCGGGTCGCTCCATCGCGATCCTGCTGGCGGTCATCGCGGTGATCTTCACCATCCTCGTCATGATGGGCCCGCCCTATGACCCGGATGCCATCGCCGGCTCCGTCAGCTAGCACCACATACGACACAGGCCCCGAACGTCACGGCGTTCGGGGCCTGTTGCTGTCACCAGCCGCGTTCGGCCAGGCGGTGGGAGACGGGCAGATCATCGACGTTGATGCCCACCATCGCCTCACCGAGGCCGCGGGAGACGTCGGCGACCACGGTGGCGTCGGCGTAGTTCTTCGTGGCGGTGACGATCGCCCGGGCGCGCTGCTCGGGGTTGCCGGACTTGAAGATGCCGGAGCCGACGAACACGCCCTGCGCGCCGAGCTGCATCATCATGGCGGCATCGGCCGGGGTGGCGATTCCACCGGCGGTGAGCAGCGGCACGGGGAGTGAGCCTTCCCGGGCCACCTCGACGACGAGGTCGTAGGGGGCCTGCAGTTCCTTGGCGGCGACGTAGAGCTCGTCCTCGGCCAGGGAGGTGAGGCGGTTGATCTCGGCGCGGATGGTGCGCATGTGGGTGACGGCATTGGAGACGTCACCGGTGCCCGCCTCGCCCTTGGAGCGGATCATGGCCGCGCCCTCGTTGATCCGCCGGAGGGCCTCACCGAGGTTGGTGGCTCCGCAGACAAACGGGGTCTCAAAGGCGAATTTGTCGATGTGGTGGGCGTAGTCGGCCGGGGTGAGCACCTCGGACTCGTCGATGAAGTCGACGCCGAGCGACTCCAGCACCTGCGCCTCGACGAAGTGTCCGATGCGCGCCTTGGCCATGACCGGGATGTCCACGGCGGCGATGATGCCGTCGATCATGTCCGGGTCGGACATGCGCGAGACACCGCCCTGGGCACGGATGTCGGCGGGCACGCGCTCGAGCGCCATGACGGCAACCGCTCCGGCCTCCTGGGCGATCCTCGCCTGTTCGGGGGTGACGACATCCATGATGACGCCTCCGGTGAACTGCTCTGCATAACCGCGCCTGGCCCGGCCGGTGATCGTGGTGCTCACTGTGATGGTGCTCCTGTCCGCTCAGTTTATTCTTGCCCCCGAAACTGTAGGACGTGAATTGTGACGCGGCCCAATCACCCGGGGTTTTCATTCGCCGGGGGCTAGTATGTGACGGTGCACAAACTCATGTCGGTTCCCGCGGTGTGGTGTGGCTGGATTCTCTCGCGCATAGTCCTGGCGCGATTGATCGTGGAGAATTCGGTCCCCTTCGGCGACGTTCACTACTATCACTTCGGCCTCTACGGTCCGGACCCCACCGCCATGACGGAGTACCCGGACGCGGGCGTGTGGCCGTTGCGGCTGATGGGGTGGATCACCACTCCCGACATCACCGCGTTTCTCGCCGGTTTCACCGTCATGTGCGTGCTTATCGACGCCGCCGTCCTCGCCGTCCTCCTCCACTTCGGCGGTCGCCGCCGCTTCACCGCCGCCTGGTTCTGGGTCTTTTTCGGCGTGGCCACCGGCCACGTCCTCTGGTTGCGCCTCGACCTGTTCCCCGGCGTCCTGGTGGCCGGTGCCGCGGCGTTGCTGCTCACCCGCCCGGTTATCGGTGCCGCGGTGCTGGCCGGTGCAGCAGCGGTGAAGCTGTGGCCGGCGGTGCTGGCCGCCGGCCTGGTCGGGGGGATCCGCCGGGCGGGCACCTGGTTGCGGGTCGGCGCCTTCTTCGGGGCGCTCATCCTGCTGGCCGGTATCACGTGGCTGACCTCGGGTCTTGACCGCCTGCTCAGTCCCCTCAACTACCAGGGCGATCGCGGCATCCAGATCGAGTCCCTCGCGGCCACCCCGTTTCTGTTCGCGGCCCACGAGGATCCGGAGGCCTACTGGATGGGCTTCGCGGCGTCGAAAAGCTTCGAGATCCACGGCCCCGGTACCGATTTCGCGGTCAGTATCGCCGATGGTGCAATGATCGCCGTGCTGGTCTTCGCGGTGGTGTGGGCGGCGTGGCAGCTGCTGGCGGACCGCTGGCACCCGCGGGAGACCGTGGCGTTCATGCTGCTGCTGGCACTACTGCTCATCGTGACCAACAAGGTGTTCTCCCCGCAGTACATCGTGTGGGTGGGCCCGCTGCTGGCGGTGTGCCTGACCATCACCCGTTCCCGGCTGGTGGCGGCGATGGCGGTGCTCACCGTGGTGACGGCGGCCCTGGGGCTCTATGTCTTCCCCTTCCACTACACCCCCATCTGGGCGGACCCGACCAGCGCCACCACGGCGATCGTCGTGCTGGCGGTACGCAACGTGCTCATCCTGGTCATCACGGTGCTGTCTGCACTGTGGCTCTGGCAGGTGAC
>NZ_JAUNRW010000015.1:0-8885 GCF_030535495.1 Corynebacterium sp. | reverse complement strand
GTCCGGTATTCGAAGAACTCCGGCAGCGGAGCGGTACCGCCCAGGCGGAGGGAGCGCACGAGTGGTCGCAGACGAAGGGCGCGGGTGTCCGCCACGGCGTCGTTGTAGAAGCGGTGCGCGAGCTGGACGCGGACCTCGGCGTCGATAAGCTGCGGTGGCAACTCCAGCGGTGACAGCGCCCGGGACAGGTCCCGCTCCCGGGAGATGCGCTTATCCACGTCCCCGTGCACCAGCGGCACCTCCTCCGCCGCGACGGCCACCGCGCGCACCTCCGGCAGCAGGGCGGCGACGACCGCCGCCCGCCGGTCGAGTGCCGCCTGCAGGGAGGCGAGCGCGGCGTCGGTGCGGATGTGCAGGCGGTTGAGGCGCTGCGCCGTGAAGTACGCCCACAGCAGCAGCGCCGTCAGCGCCACCGCGAGCAGGATCCACCACACCATCACTCCACCCCCACCACTGAGCCGTCGGCGACCGTCTCGTAGACGGTGAGCACATCCGCGGCCACGGTGTCCCAGTCGAAGCGTTCGGCCCGGCGCTCACCGGCGGCGATCACCTCTGCGCGGCGCTGGGGGTCGTCGATAAGCCCGCGCAGCTGCGCGGCGAGATCGGTGGCGGATCCGGTACGGAAATACACCGCCGCGTCCTGGCCGACAGCCGCGAAGGCCTCGAGATCGCTGGCCACCACGGCGCAACCGGCGGCCATGGCCTCGACGAGGACGATCCCGAAGCTCTCCCCGCCGGTGTTGGGCGCGACGTAGATGTCGGCGCGACCGAGCACGGCGGCCTTCTCCTCCTCGCTCACCCGACCGAGAAACTCCACCCCCGCCACATCGCGTGGGCGCCCGCCGCCGATGACGGTGACGCGGACCTCGCGGTCGAGCCGGGCCACGGCGTCGAGAAGAATGTCCAGGCCCTTGCGGGGTTCATCGAGCCGGCCCAGGAAGACGATCTCGGGAGGGTGCCCGGGGGCCTGCCGGGCGGCGGCGAAACGCGCGGTGTCCACCCCGTTGGGGATGAGCACCGGATCGCCGCCCACCTGCTCGACCTGCCACCGCCGGGCCATCTCGGACACGGCGATCCCGCCCCGGATCTTCTCCAGGGCCGGGCGCAGCAGCGGGCGGGCCAGCTGCAGCATGAGCGACCCCGAGCTGGAGGCATGGTAGGTGGCCACGATCGGCCCGGTGGCCATCCACAGCGCCACCATGGAGTAGCTCGGCGAGTTCGGCTCGTGGATGTGCAGGACGTCGAAACGCCCGCGGGTGATGAAGTCGCGGACTTTCGCTCGCACCGCCGGTCCGATGCTCAGCCGGGCGACGGAGCCGTTGTAGCGGATGGGTACGCTGCGCCCGCCACGGGTGACGAACTCCGGTACCGCCGTGTCCTCCGCCGCCGGGCCGAGCACCTCCACGTGATGCCCACGGGCGCGCAGCACGTGCGCCAGATCAAGGATGTGGGCTTGAACTCCCCCGGGTTCATCGAAGGAATAGGGACAGATGACGCCGATCCTCATCGGCGCCTCCGGTCCACCGGCCACTGCGGTTGCAGCATGTGCCAGTCCGCCGGGTGGGCGGCGATGTTGGCCGCGAACACCTCCGCCACGCGCTGGGTGGTCGCCTCGAGGGTGTCCACCTCCAGGGGCGCGGAGGCGCTGAGCCCCCAGCCGCTGTCGGTGAACCAGCAGTGCACGGCGTGCAGGCTCGCGCCGGTGTCCAGCGCCAGCTGCGCGGGGCCGCGGGGAAAGCTGGTCTGCTCTCCGAAGAACTCGACCGGGACACCGGTGCCACGCAGGTCACGTTCACCCATCAGCGCCACCACGCCCCCGCCCTCCAACACCTCGCGCAGCCGCGGGTAGGGGGCGGGGCCCCCGGTCAGGGGCAGCACCTCGAATCCGAGGGTCTCGCGATAATCGACGAACGCCCGGTAGAGAACCTCCGGTTTCAGCCGTTCCGCCACCGTGGTGAACTGGCCGTTGATGCGGGTGAGGTAGAGCCCCGCCATGTCCCAGTTACCCGAGTGCGGCAGGGTGAGGATGACCCCCTGACCCCGCTCCAACGAGGCGTGCAGGTGCTCGAGGCCGGTGACGTCCATGCTCAGCGGCGCGTCGAGCATGGCCGGCAGGCGGAAGGCCTCACGCCAGTAACGCGCGTACGAACGCATCGAATCACGCACCAGCGCGCGGGTGACGTTCTCGGCGCCGACCACCCGGGTGAGGTTGCGGCGCAGCATCTCCATGCCGCGGCCATGGTCGCAGGCCCGGTCGGCGGCGGCGTCGAAAAGCTTCTCGACGACCGGTTCCGGCAGATGCCGCACCACCTTCCACCCGGCCAGGTAGCCCAGGGCCACCGGATCGATGCTCATCGGGTGGCAGCTCCCTGCGGGTCCACGTCCCGGGTACCGGGCGGCGGGGCGATGTGCTCGAGTGCCTCCGGATTCCGCGAGGCGGTGATCAGGCGCTGGATGACGGTGTAGACGGAGCCGGCGGCGAGGACGACGAGTGCGACCTCGATGGCGTAGGGCACCCCCAGCCCCTGCAGTCCGATGCCCACCAGCCCGATGATGAGACGCTCGGGGCGCTCGATGAGCCCGCCCTGGATAGTGAAGCCACTGGCCTCACCGCGTGCCTTGACATAGGAGGTGACCTGCGAGGCGATGAGCACCACGAAGGAGGCCACGATGAACGCCGGGTGGGCGCCATGGGAAAACACGAGCCACCACGTGATGGCGGCGAACAGCGCGCCGTCGGTGATGCGGTCGCACGTGGCGTCGAGTGTCGCCCCGAAGCGGGTGCCACCACCCCGGAGGCGGGCCATGGTGCCGTCGACCAGATCGAAGGCGGCGAACACCCCGGAGAGGAGGGCCGCGGCGAACAGGTGACCGGCGGGAATGAGCACCACCGCCACGGCGCAGGTGGCCACCGCCCCGATGACAGTGACCACGTTGGGGCTCAAGCCCAGGCGCAGCAGGGCACGCGCCACCGGTTCCACGATCACTGACGCGGGACGCCGTCCCCGGGTGCTAAGCACTCTCGACCTCCACCCAGGCGGCGGCGAGCAGGGCGCGGGTGTCACGCAGCAACTGCGGCAGCACCTTTGTGTCACCGAGGATGGTGAGAAAGTTCGCGTCGCCGGCCCAGCGCGGGACGATGTGCATGTGGATGTGATCGCCCACGGAGCCACCCGAGGCCTTGCCCAGATTGAACCCGACGTTGATGCCCTCCGGATTCGAGACCTTCTTGAGCACCTTGACCGCGGTGGTGACAAAGCTCATCAGCTCCGTCATCTCCGCAGCCGTGAGATCCTCCAGGTCCGCGGTCTGGCGGTACGGGATGACCATCATGTGCCCGGCGTTGTATGGGTACAGGTTGAGGATCGCGTAGACGAGCTCGCCGCGGGCGACGATGAGTGCGTCCTCGTCGGACATCTTCGGCGCCTCGAGGAAGGGGGCGGCGGGCTTGTCGGAGCCGGCCGGCCGATTCTTGATGTAGCCCATTCGGTACGGAGCCCACAACCGGGTGAGGGAGTCCTCCTCCCCCACCCCGGTGTCGGTCCAGGTGGAACCGGCGTTATCGGCGGGCTGCAAGGGCTTCCTCGCTCGGCTGGACGTTGACGCGGTCGGTGACCCAGGTGTCGATGAGCTCGATCGCCTCGGCGACCGGCACGCCGTTGACCTGGGTGCCGTCGAGGAAACGGAAGCTCACGGCATCCGCCTCCACGTCGCGGGCACCGGCCAGCAGCATGAAGGGCACCTTGCCGGTCGTGTGGTTGCGGATCTTCTTCTGCATGCGGTCATCCGAGGTGTCCACCTCGGCGCGGATGCCGCGCTGACGCAGCTGCGCGGTGACCTTCTCCAGGTGCGGGGCGAAATCCTCGGCCACCGGGATGCCCATGACCTGGTGCGGGGCCAGCCACACCGGGAAGGCACCGGCGTAGTGCTCGAGGAGCACGCCGAAGAAGCGCTCGATGGAGCCGAAGAGCGCACGGTGGATCATGATGGGGCGCTTCTTGGTGCCGTCGTTGGCGGTGTACTCGAGGTCGAAACGCTCGGGCAGGTTGAAGTCGAGCTGCACGGTGGACATCTGCCAGGTACGGCCGATGGCGTCGCGGGCCTGCACGGAGATCTTCGGACCGTAAAAGGCCGCGCCCTCCGGGTCCGGCACCAGGTGCAGGCCGGAGTTGTCGGCCACGCGCTGGAGGATCTCGGTGGAACGCTCCCAGATCTCGTCGGAGCCGACGGACTTCTTCGGGTCCCGGGTGGACAGCTCGAGGTAGAAGTCGTCGAGGCCGTAGTCGGTGAGCAGGGAGATGATGAAGTCCAGGACCGAGGTCAGTTCGGCCTCGAGCTGGTCCTCGGTGCAGTAGATGTGGGCGTCGTCCTGCGTGAAGCCGCGGGCGCGGGTCAGGCCGTGGATGACACCGGACTTCTCGTAGCGGTAGACCGTACCGAACTCGAACAGTCGCAGCGGCAGCTCGCGGTAGGAACGGCCGCGGGAGGCGAAGATGAGGTTGTGCATCGGGCAGTTCATCGGCTTGGCGTAGTAGTCCTGGCCGGGCTTCGTCTCGTTGCCGTCCTCGTCGTACTCCGCGTCGAGCTGCAGCGGCGGGAACATGCCGTCCTTGTAGAAGTCCAGGTGGCCGGACTTGGCGAACAGGTCGCCCTTGGTGATGTGCGGGGTGTTGACGAAGGAGTATCCGGCAGCGATGTGGCGGCGGCGGGAATGCTCCTCCATCTCCAGGCGGATGATGCCGCCGTTGGGGTGGAACACCGGGAAGCCGGAGCCGATCTCATCCGGGAAGGAGAACAGGTCGAGCTCGGAGCCCAGGCGACGGTGGTCGCGCTTCTCCGCTTCGGCCAGCATGTGCTGGTACTCCTCGAGCGACTCCTTGTCCTCCCAGGCGGTGCCGTAGATGCGCTGCAGTCCGGCGTTGTCCTGGTTGCCGCGCCAGTAGGCGGCAGATGACCGGGTGATGGCGAACGCCGGGATGTACCGGGTGGTGGGCACGTGCGGTCCACGGCACATGTCCGACCATTCGACCTCACCGGTACGCGGGTTGAGGTTGTCGTAGGCGGTCAGGGCGCCGGCACCAATCTCGGTGGCCTCATCGGAATCCGGGTCGATGTTGCCCTTGTCGGCGACGAGCTCCAGCTTGAAGGGCTCGTTGGCCAGCTCCTCGGCGGCGGCCTCGGTGGAGGCGTAGGTGCGGCGCTCGAACTTTTGGCCGGACTTGATGATCTTCTTCATCCGCTTCTCGATGGCCTTGAGATCCTCCGGGGTGAAGGGCTCGGCGACCTGGAAGTCGTAGTAGAAACCGTTGTCGATGGCCGGGCCGATACCCAGCTTCGTGCCCGGGAACTCCGCCTGCACGGCCTGCGCCAGCACGTGGGCGCAGGAGTGGCGGATGACGGAACGGCCCGCCTCGGAGCTGGCGGGCACCGGGGTGAACTCGGCGTCGGTCTCCGGGGTGTGCGACAGGTCGCGGAGGGTGCCTTCGGCGTCTGCGACCACGACGATCGCGTCCGGGCCCTTGTTCGGCAGGTCCAGCTCCCGCATCGCGGCGCCGACGGGCGTGCCGGCCGGGACCGTGAAGGACGGGAAGACGGGGGCGGTGGTGTTCACCATGAGTGTGCTGCGCTCCTTAACTTGCGCTTGCGCAGGCGGCGGCATACCTGGCCGCTGCCTGCTTGTTCCTGACGGGCACGGCTGCGACCCTAAGGCGCAGACGCTACGCGCAACATACTACCCCGCGGGGGCGTGAGTAAGCGTCACGCCTCCAGCAGTCGCTGACCCCAGTAGGCGTCGCCGCCCTGGCCGTCGGCGCTGGTGCCCGGGGGCATCCAGTAGACGCCGGAACCGATGTGGGTGATCCACTCGTTGAGGCGGTCAGCTTCGTCGAGACGCTTCTGGATGGGGTCGTACTGCTGGAGCGGGTCCTTCTGGAAGCAGAGGAACACCAGGCCCGCATTGGAGAGCTGACCACTGCCCGGTTCCGGGGCCAGATCATAGTTGTAGGGGCGGCGCAGCAGGCGCTGCTCCGGGTGGTCGGCGGGCGGTCGGGAGCGGAAGACGTGGCTCTGCCGGTCGATCACCGGCAGCCCGAAACGGTCGGTGGCCTCGACATCGGGCTCGTCGAACTCGTCCTCGCCGGTCAACGGGGCACCGTTGCGGAGGTTACGTCCCAGGGACTCCTCGCGGGAGGGGCGGTCGAGCATCTCCCAGGTGTCCAGGTTCATGGCGATGCGGCGCACGACCATGGTCGTTGAGCCCTGCATCCACTCGGGGCCGTCATCGGAGATCCACACCTGCTCCGCGAAGTCCTCCTCCGTGCGGGGGTTGACGGTGCCGTCGACCTGACCGAAGAGGTTTCGGGGGGTCTCCCCCGGGGTGTGGGCACCGTCGGCCCGCAGGAAGCCCTGCTGCATCCAGTGGACCTGGGCGTAGTCGACACCGGAGCGCACCAGGTGGCGTGTGGCATGGGAGAGCATGGTCGGATCATCGCAGCAGACCTGGATGACCAGGTCGGTCTGCCCCCACCTCTCATCCAGCTGGTCGAGGTTGTAGTCGGGCAGCGGCGCCAGCCACTCCGGCCGCTTGTCGACGGCGTCGATCACCTCGAACAGCCGCGGCCCGAAGCCACACGTGATGGTGAGGTTCGCCGGGGCGACCACCAGTTCCGGTTCGAGGCTGCCCAACGGGGCCTCTCCCGTGCACAGTCGCCGGGAGTCCTCCGACCACGTGGTCATCAGTCGGGAGACCGCGCCCCGGTCCGCCCCGTCGATGAGATTGAAGCCGATGAGGTTGAGGGTGGCCTGCGCCGGGGTGGCGATACCCGCCTGATGCGCGCCGTCGAAGGGGACGATCGCGTCATAGAGCCGTGGGGTCTCGCCAGCGGGATCCGGAGACTCCTGCTGCGCCATCGGGTTGGTGGTCGCGACAGGATCGGATTCCCCGGTGGAACAGGCGGCCAGTGCCGCTCCACCGGCGGTCACCGACAGTCCGGTGAGAAATCCACGGCGGGTCAGGGGAAACATGGCGCTGGTGTCACTTCCTTCTAGTGATTGTCGTTCTCGCCCATCTGGTGACCCTGGAGGGTGCCGTCCTCACCGTAGCTCTCCTCACCGGAGGCGATGGTGCGGACCGGCAGGTCCGCGATCTCCTGGGTGGAACCGTCACCGAACTCGAGGGTGATGTCGATGGTGTCACCGGCCTCGATGGCCTCGGTGTAGTCCATGAGCATCATGTGGTCCCCGCCCGGCTTGAGCTCGTAGTCCTCCCCGGCGGGCAGGACGAAACCGCCCGGCTTCATCTGCATGACGCCGTCGACGACCTCGTGCATCTCATGGCGCGGGACATCCAGGTTGGTGGTGAAACCGACGACCTCGACGTCCTCGTCGCCGTTGTTGGTGAAGACTCCGAAGATGCCGGTCATGTCCTGGTCGGCGGGCTTGGCCTTGACGAAGGCCTCCGAGAACGTGACCCACCCGGCGTGCTCACCGGCGGCAACATCAGTGGCAGCGGCGGTGGTCTGGGTGGTGTCGGTACCGGTGTCGCCGTCACCGGCATCGCCGGAGTCGGTGCACCCGGCGAGGGTGAGTGCGGACAGCGCGAGAACGGACAGTGCGATACGACCGCGGGTGAACATTTCTACTCCTGTGTGTTGTGTCGTCCCCGGGCCACCATCATGACGATGACACCGAGAACCGCCAGTACGCCCACGCCAGCCAGGATCCACATGAGCGGACCCTGCCCCGCGCTTGCCGACGCTCCCTCGTCCGCCGCCGGGGCGGTGGTTTCCTGCGCGGTGGTCTCCTGTGTTGCACTCTCCGGGGCGGTGGTCTCCTCCGGCTCGCCGGCCACCGTGAAGGTGGTCATGCCGCGGGTGGAGTGACCGTCCGAGGAGGTGATCTGGAAGCCGATGTTGTAATCGCCGGCACCTGGATCGACGTCATCAGGGACCTCGATGCTCACCATGCGCCCGTCGATGGTCGGCGGACCGGAGAAGAGCACCTCACCGGAATCGCTGTCCGAAATGGCGACGGTATTGAAGTCCTCCTTGACGTAACCCGAGAACTCCAGCTCGATGACCTCGGGAAACTCCTCGACAACCTCCTCATTGGCCGGGTTACCGCCAATGACGACATCATGCGCCGACGCAGGGGCCGCCAGGGCCAGGACGGCGGCCGCTGCTGCAGGTGCCACCAGGCTCCGGAGTACTCGGGTGCGGGGCATTGACACGGAGACAGTCACCTTCATTTCGTCTTGAGGGAATGGTCAGGGGCATACGATACCCGCACGGTGCGGGCATCATAAGAGCTGTCGCTGTGGTGCGGAACATAGTTCCCGGGCCGGTTCCGGCGCAGCTGATTTTCATTCATTTCCACAGAACGTTGCTTCATCACGCACCGCCGGTACCTGCAGGGATGGACCCACCCGCAGACAACTGTGATCCGCGGCACGATCCTCCTACTTCCGATGGATGCTCATACCGTACGTGGGTATGACACGACGGACCAAAACGCGGAAGAACGCGGAAGACCCCGGCCGACTGAAGACGTCGACCGGGGCCTTGTGCGGTGGTCCTAGCTGGGTTCGAACCAGCGACCTTTCCGGTGTGAACGGAACGCTCTTCCACTGAGCCATAGGACCTTGTGCGTTAAGAAACCTTACACACCGCCCCCGGATTGCACCTAATCCGCAGGTCAACACGCCTGCAGGCGCCGCGAATGACATGGTCGTAATTCGAAGCGCGAACAGAGCCCGGAATTTGCGGCACGAGCAGGCGATTTGTGTTCTGAACGCCGTTGCGGATAAAGTTCTGTCTCGCACCACACGGTGCAGTGCGGATGTAGCGCAGTTGGTAGCGCATCACCTTGCCAAGGTGAGGGTCGCGAGT
>NZ_JAUNRW010000191.1 GCF_030535495.1 Corynebacterium sp. | reverse complement strand
GTGTCCGTCTGCGCGATGTACGCCTCCGGCTGGTAGTAGTCGTAGTAGCTGACGAAGTACTCCACCGAGTTGTTCGGCAGCAGCTGCCGCAGCTCATTGGCCAGCTGGGCGGCCAGCGTCTTGTTCGGCGCCATGACCAGCGTCGGCCGCTGCTGCTGCTCGATGAGCCACGCCGCCGTCGCCGACTTACCGGTACCGGTCGCACCCAGCAGCACGATGTCGCGCTCGCCCCGGTCGAGCCGCGCGTCGAGCTCCTTGATCGCCGCGGGCTGATCGCCGGCCGGCTCGTAGTCGGAGATGACCTCGAATTGCCCGTCGCTACGCTCAATCTCGCCCACCGGGCGGTGCTCGGAGTGCGAGAGGACGGGTTGTTCCGCTGCGAAAGCCATGCGCCCAGGGTACGCCGTCCGGGCATTGCTTATCGACGACCCCCCTTTCCCTATCACAGCGAAAGCGATACCGTGTCAATATGACACCGATCACATCAACCGTCCGAATTCTGTCCGCCACGGCCCTCGCCGCAGCGCTCACCGCCTGCGCCGACAGCGACAGCGACACCGCAGCCGCCCCCAGCACCGTGGTCGACACCACCGAGGTCACCGTCACCGAACAGGTCACGGACACACCTCCCGAGGAGGAGACCGTCACCGAGACAGCCGTGGCCCCTCCCGACACCGAGACTCCCCCGGTCGACATCGTGGAGTCCATGGCCCAGATCCCGGAGTCTGACCCCACCCCCTACCGTTCCGATCAGATCTTCCCCGCGCAGTCCGGCCTGCAGTTCACGGGCCCGGACGGAACCTTCTGTGAGATGTACGGCGAGAGCGCCCCGGACGTCGAATCCCCGGTGGCGCTGTGCACCCACCAGGGCGAGGGCGACATCAACGCCGTGTCCGTCCGTGAGGGCGAGCCTGCGACCACCCACAACGTCAACCGCATCTTCATGGCTCACGCCGACACCCGGGCCCTCGCGCCCGGTCAGCGCATCGCCAACGGTCGTGTCTCCTGTGCGATCGCCGAGGGTGATACACGCGTCATGTGTGCCGTCGGACCCCACGGCTTCGTCGTGAGCACCGGCGGCGTGGAGCTCTCCTAGACCTTCGACAGGTCGCTGATGAGGTGGCGTTGCATCGGCTGATCGACGGCGGCCATGTCGAACTCGGTGTGTACCGCCGTGCGGTGTGCATTGAAGATGTAGGTGCGCGTGGTGCCGTCCACCCGCTTCGCCGTGGAGGAGTTGTGCACCTGTGAGGCGTCGAAATGCAGGAGGAGGGTGCCGTCCTCGAGCTCCTCGCTCGTCCCCTCCAGCAACTCTGCCTGCCCCGTCGGCTGGGCGATGATGAACTCCACGCTCCCACCTTCAGTCAGACGCAAGAACCCCAGCTCAGTGTGCATCGGCGCTCCCTCCGGGCTGGAGGTCACCTGCTCGTAGCGCAGGAAGGGCTTGCCCGGGATCGCCGCGAAGGTGATGGTCTCGGTGTAGTTGAAATCGGAGATCGTGGGAAAGTGACCGCGTCCGGGACCACTCCAGCTGCCGAGCAGGAATTCCAGTGGCTGCGCGAGGGGGTGAAGGTTCATACCAATTATCCTAAGATCACACGAGCTGAACGTGGGACTTAGCCTTCCACTCGAGCAGCTTCTCCTGGCCGCT
>NZ_JAUNRW010000190.1 GCF_030535495.1 Corynebacterium sp. | reverse complement strand
TCTGCGGCACGGACACCCTCGGCGTGGGCATCAACGTGCCCATCCGCACCGTGCTGTTGACCGGCCTGGCCAAGTTCGACGGCACCCGCCAGCGCATCCTCAAGTCCCGCGAGTTCCACCAGATCGCCGGCCGCGCCGGGCGTGCGGGATACGACACCGAAGGCACCGTCGTCGTGGAGGCCCCGGAGCATGAGATCGAGAACTGGCGTCTGCGTCAGCGCGCCGGCTCCGACCCGAAGAAGCTGAAAAAGCTGCGCCTGAAGTCCGTCCGCGACGGCGAGGTGACCTGGTCGGAGAAGACCTACGAGCGCCTCACCGTCGCCGAGCCGGAGGCGATGAGCTCCCAGTTCCGCATGACCAACTCCATGCTGCTCAACGTCATCGCCCGCCCCGGCAACGGCTACGAGCATCTCAAGCATCTGCTGCGCACCAACCATGACACCCGGGCCAAGCAGAACCGCGACATCCTGCACACCCTCGAGTTGTTCAAGGGCCTGGTCAACGCCGGTATCGTGGTCAAGGCGGAGAACGGGACCGACGATCAGGGGCGCCCCTACCACCTCACCGAGGAACTGCAGCGCGACTTCGCCCTCAACCAGCCGCTGTCCCCCTTCGCCCTGGCCGCGCTGACCCTGCTGGACCAGGAATCCGACACCTACACCGTCGACGTCATCTCCACCTTCGAGGCCATTCTCGATGACCCCCGTCCCCTCCTGCAGGCCCAGCAGAAGCAGGCCCGCGGCGAGGAGATCGCCGCGCTCAAGGCCGAGGGCGTGGACTACACCGAGCGCATGGCCATCGTCGAGGACATCACCTGGCCGCAGCCGCTGGCCGAGGAGCTGGAGGACGCCTACGAGACCTTCACCGCCGGTGCCCCCTGGGCCCGTGAGTTCGAGCTCTCCCCCAAGGCCGTCGTGCGCGACATGATCGAGCACGCGATGACATTCTCGGATCTCATCGCCACCTACGGCCTCGCCCGCTCCGAGGGAGTCGTCCTGCGCTACCTCACCGACGCCTGGCGCACCCTCCGCCAGTCCGTGCCCCTCGAGGCACTTAACGACGAGCTCGAGGACGTCATCGAGTGGCTCGGCGAGCTCATCCGCCAGGTCGATTCCTCGCTTATCGACGAATGGGCCCAGATGGGCGACGAGGACACCCCCATCTCCCAGGAGGACCTCGCGCGCGAACTCGCCTTCGGCCTCGAGGACCCCACCGCGCTCACCGCCAACAAGCGCGCCTTCACCATCATGGTGCGCAACCTCATGTGGCGCCTGGTGGAACTGTTCGCCTGGGAGAAGGAGGACAAGCTCGCCGAGCTGCTGGACTACCTCGAGCGCGAGGACAAGCCCGACTGGGGTGTGGAGCTCGACGCCTATTTCGACGAGTACGCCGACCTGGACACCGGCCAGGACGCCCGCTCCGGCGAGTACTTCACCCTCTCCCAGGACGGCCGCGAGTGGACCGCCCGGCAGATCATCAAGGACCCGGAGGGCGACAACGCCTTTCAGCTGGTCGCGGTCGTCGACCTCGACGCCTCTGATGCGGAGGGCGAGGTGCGACTGGCGTCGTTGGAGATGGTGCGGCGCTAGGGTCGCTCGGACCGCACGATCCCCCGCATGATCTCCGCGGTTTCCGTCGGTGTCGTCCCCACCCGCACGCCCGCGGCCTCGAGCGCCTCCT
>NZ_JAUNRW010000084.1 GCF_030535495.1 Corynebacterium sp. | reverse complement strand
TCGGCGGGCAGGTCTACATCGACGGGGCCAACATGAACGCCCTGACGGGGCTCGCGCAGCCGGGGCAGTTCGGCGGCGACGTCTCCCACCTCAACCTGCACAAGACCTTCACCATCCCGCACGGCGGTGGCGGTCCCGGCGTGGGGCCGGTGTGCGTGGCCGAACACCTCGTGCCTTTCCTGCCGACGGACCCGACGCGTATCGACGCCACCTCCGAAGGCACCGGCGTGCCGATTTCGTCGACCCGCTACGGTTCCGCCGGCGTGCTGCAGATCTCGTGGGCGTACATCGCCATGATGGGCACCGCCGGCCTGGCCCGCGCCAGCGCCTCGGCCATCCTCGCCGCGAACTACGTCGCCCGCTCCCTGCAGGACTCCTTCCCGGTGCTCTACACCGGGCGCGCAGACCTGGTCGCCCACGAGTGCATCCTCGATCTGCGCGAGCTGACGAAGCAGTCCGGGGTGACCGCCGCCGATGTGGCCAAGCGCCTCATCGACTTCGGCTTCCACGCCCCCACCCTGGCCTTCCCCGTCGCCGGCACCCTCATGGTGGAGCCGACCGAGTCGGAGGACCTCGCCGAACTCGACCGCTTCATCGAGGCGATGCGCACCATCCGCGCGGAGATCGACGAGATCATCGACGGGCAGGTCGCCTACGAGGAGTCCGTCCTCCACCACGCCCCCTACACCGCATGGAGTGTCTCCCGCGACGACTGGGAGTACGCCTTCACCCGCGAACAGGCCGCCTGGCCCGTGCCCGGGCTGCGCCGGACGAAGTACTTCCCGCCGGTGCGCCGCCTCAACGAGGCCTACGGCGACCGCAACCTCGTCTGCTCCTGCCCGCCGCCCTCCGCCTTCGACATCGATTCCCAGGAGAACTAAGTGTCTGATCTGCGTCACAGCCCCCTGCACTCGCGCCACGAGGATCTCGGCGCCACCTTCACCCCCTTCGGCCCGTGGACGATGCCGCTGAAGTACGGCAACGAGCTCGACGAGCACCGCGCCGTCCGCTCCGCCGCCGGCATCTTCGACCTCTCCCACATGGGTGAGATCCGCGTGAGCGGCCCGCAGGCGGGAGAGTTCCTCGACCACGCCCTCATCTCCACCCTGTCGACCATCCCGGTGGGCAAGGCGAAGTACTCGATGATCGTCAACGCCGAGGGCGGCATTCTCGACGATCTCATCTCCTACCGCCTCGCCGAGGACGAGTACCTCGTGGTGCCCAACGCCGGCAACACCGCCGTGGTGTGGGAGGCGTTCCAGGAGCGCGCCGCCGATTTCGATGTCGAGCTTCACGACGAGTCCCTCGACACCGCCCTCATCGCGGTGCAGGGCCCGCGCGCCGAGGAGATCATCGCCGACCTGGTGGCCGGTGATGATGAGACCGTGGTCCGCGGCATGAAGTACTACGCGGCCGCACCCGTGACGGTCGCCGGCTACGACACCCTCCTGGCGCGCACCGGCTACACCGGGGAGGACGGCTATGAGCTCTACCTCCCCAACGCGCAGGCCGGCGATCTGTGGGACGCCCTGCTCAATGCCGGGTCCGCCTACGACATGCTGCCCGCCGGCCTGGCCGCCCGCGACTCCCTGCGCCTGGAGGCAGGCATGCCGCTCTACGGCCAGGAGCTGGGCACCGACATCACCCCGGTCGAGGCCGGCATGGCGCGGGCGTTTGCCACCAAGGAGGCGGATTTCGTCGGTAAGCAGGCACTCGACGGGCGTGAGCCAGCATCCGCCATCGTCGGCCTCAAGGGGCTGGGCCGCCGCGCCGCCCGCGAGGGAGCCGAGGTGTTCCGCCAGGACGAAAAGATCGGGGTGGTCACCTCCGGCCAGCCCTCCCCCATTCTCGGCCACCCCATCGCCCTGGCCCGCCTGCACCCGCAGTTCTCGGAGCCCGGTATGGAACTCGAGGTGGAGATCCGCGGCAAACGCCATCCCGTCTTGACCGTCGCGCTGCCCTTCTACCGCCGCGCCGACAGCTAACATCAACCTCACACCCCCCACGGAAGGTACAACCATGAGCACCCTGCCCGAGAACTTCTCCTATTCCGAGGACCACGAGTGGATCGACACCGGCCAGGACGTCGCCGCCGGTGACACCGTCAAGGTCGGCATCACCTCGGTGGCCACCGAACGCCTCGGCGAGGTCGTCTACGCCGAGCTGCCCGAGGTCGGCGACACCGTCACCGCCGGTGAGCCCTGCGGCGAGGTGGAGTCCACCAAGTCCGTCTCCGACCTCTACGCCCCGGTCAGCGGCACCGTCACCGCCGTCAACGATGCGATCCACGACGACTACTCCGTGGTCAACTCCGACCCCTTCGGCGCGGGCTGGCTGTTCGAGGTCGAGGTCTCCGAGGCCGGAGCCCTCATGACCGCCGCCGAGTACGCAGAGGCCAACGGCGTGTAATGACAGCCCCGCGAGACCCCTTCTTCCCCGCCGACCGTTCCATCCGCGCCTCCGCTGAGCCCCTGGAGATCCGCCACCTCGGGGTGGTGGATTACCGGCAGGCCTGGGATCTGCAGGCCGAGTTGGCGTCGCAACGCGCCGCCGATGAGATCGGTGACCAGATCCTCCTGCTCGAGCACCCGAGCGTCTACACCGCCGGTAAACGCACGCAGCCCGCGGACCGCCCCACCAACGGTCTGCCCGTCGTCGACGTCGACCGCGGTGGGCGCATCACCTGGCACGGTGAGGGCCAGCTCGTCGCCTACCCGATCATCAAGCTGGCCGATCCGGTCGACGTCGTCGACTATGTCCGCCGCCTCGAGGAGGCGGTCATTGCGACGGTGCGTGGGGTGGGCGTCGATAAGGCGGGGCGTATCGACGGCCGCTCCGGGGTCTGGGTACCCGCCGATGAGCATCGGCGGGACCGGAAGGTCGCCGCGCTGGGTATCCGCGTCACGCGCGGGGTGACCATGCACGGGCTGAGCCTCAACTGCTCGAACACGCTCGAGCATTACGGGCACATCGTGGCGTGCGGCATCGACGACGCCGACGTGACCACGCTCAGCCTGGAGACCGGCCGCGAGGTCACGGTCGCCGAGGTCACCGAGCCGCTTATCGACGCCCTCACCGCCGCCCTGGCCGGCGAGCTCGCCGTCGCCGACCACACCTTCGGATCGGCCCCGGACCCCACGAAGGTCCGCTGACCTGGCCATTAGCCCCTATCAATAGAAGGGGTATGGTGGCGGTGTGACTATCGCACCTGAAGGACGCAAGATGCTCCGCGTGGAGGCGCGCAACGCGCAGACCCCCATCGAGAGCAAGCCCCGCTGGATCCGCAACGCGGTGAAGACGGGGCCCGAGTACGAGGACATGAAGAAGAAGGTCGCCGGTGCCTCCCTGCACACGGTGTGCCAGGAGGCCGGCTGCCCCAACATCCACGAATGCTGGGAATCGCGGGAGGCCACCTTCCTCATCGGCGGTGCCAACTGTTCCCGCCGCTGTGACTTCTGCCAGATCAACTCCGCGAAGCCGGAGCCCCTGGACCGCGATGAGCCGCGGCGCGTGGCCGAGTCGGTGCGCGAGATGGGCCTGAACTACTCCACCATCACCGGTGTCACCCGCGATGACCTCGACGACGAGGGCGCCTGGCTCTACGCCGAGGTGGTCCGCCAGATCCACGAGCTCAACCCGCACACCGGCGTGGAGAACCTCGTGCCGGACTTCTCCGGCCGGCCTGAGCTGCTGGAGCAGGTCTTCGAGTCCCGTCCCGAGGTCTTCGCCCACAACGTGGAGACGGTACCGCGCATCTTCAAGCGCATCCGCCCCGCTTTCCGTTATGAGCGTTCCCTTGACGTCATCCGCCAGGCACGCGACTACGGGCTGATCACCAAGTCGAACCTCATCCTCGGCATGGGCGAGACCGTCGAGGAGATCCGCGAGGCCCTCAGCGACCTGCACAGCGCGGGCTGCGACATCATCACCATCACCCAGTACCTGCGCCCGGGCCCCATGTACCACCCGATCGACCGCTGGGTGAAGCCCGAGGAGTTCGTCGAGCACAAGGACTTCGCCGAGGAGCTCGGCTTCGGGGCCGTCATGTCCGGTCCGCTGGTGCGGTCCTCCTACCGCGCCGGACGCCTGTACTCGCAGGCGATGGCCGCCCGCGGCCGGGAGATCCCCGACAACCTCAAGCACCTGGCCGAAACCTCCCAGGGTTCCACCGACCAGGAGGCCACGACACTGCTGGCCAAGTACGGTCCTTCCCAGGACACACCGGTCGCCTCCCGTTAGGCGCCCGCGAAACCCTGACCTAAAGTAGAGGCCATGGCAGACGACAAGCAGAAGGCGGCCGCGAAGGCCGCGAAGAAAGAGGCGCGTGCCGCCAAGCGCGCGAAGGGCAAGGAGACCCGCGGCCAGCTCTGGCAGGCCTTCAAGATGCAGCGCGAGCAGGATAAGAAGCTCGTCCCGCTCATGGTGCTGTCCGTCGTGGGCGTGGCCGCCCTCTTCTTCCTCATCGGCCTGGCCTGGGGTGGACAGTGGTTCATGCTCATCCTGGGCATCGGCCTCGGTGCCGTCCTGGCGATGTACATCTTCTCCCGTCGTCTGCAGACCTCCATGTACGACCGCATCGGCGACCAGCCCGGTGCGGCCGGTTGGGCGTTGGACAACCTGCGCAACACCGTCGGCATCGTGTGGCACAACAAGCAGGGCGTGGCCATGAACCGCTCCCTGTCGGCCATCGTCCACCGGGTGGTGGGCAACCCCGGTGTGGTGCTCGTCGCCGAGGGCAACCAGAACGCCGCCAAGACCCTGGTCAACGAGCAGAAGCGTCGACTGGACCGGCTGGCCGGTGACGTTCCCGTCTACGAGATGTACATCGGCGACGGTGAGGGCCAGGTTCCGCTGAAGAACCTGCAGCGCGAGCTGCTCAAGCTGCCGCGCAACTACCGCAAGAACGAGGTCTACTCGGTCAACGCGAAGATCGAGGCCATGGACACCATCGGCTCCTCCCAGCCGGGTGCCGGCCTGCCGAAGGGTCCGCTGCCCAAGGGCGGCAACATCTCCGGCATGAACCGTCGCATGCGACGCGCGAGCGAGCGCCGCGGCAAGTAGGTCTTCTGCCACACTGAGTACGTCCCGTGATCCCTGCCGCAGGGAGCCCGGGACGTTCTGCCTTCTCAGGGGTTGTCTGGCACGATGACAACGTGAGCATTTTCGTGGAGAATCCCCTTCTCGCCCTACTCGTGATCATGGCGGTCGGCCTGGTGCTCGGCCGCCTGGAGATCTTCGGGTTCCGTCTCGGCGTCGCCGCCGTCCTCTTCGTCGGCCTGGTCATGGCCGCCATCGAGCCGGCGATCCAGATTCCTCCGCTCATCTACATCGTCGGCCTGGCGCTGTTCGTGTACACGATCGGTCTGGAATCCGGTCATGATTTCTTCGCGACGTTCCGCTCCAAGGGCCTGCGCAACAACACCCTGGCCATCGGCATTTTCGTGGTCATCACGGCCGCGGCCTACGGGCTGGTGAAGCTGCTGGGCATCAATGCCGTCACCGGCGCCGGCATGTTCACCGGTGCGCTGACCAACACCCCGGCCATGGCCGCGGTCGTCGACGCCCTGCCCTCGCTGATCACCGACGCGGACGAGCTCCGCGCGGTCGAGGCCCTGCCCCTGGTGGCCTACTCCCTGGCCTACCCGCTCGGTGTCATCGTGGTCATCCTCGCCATCGCCGTCATGGGCAAGGCCTTCCGCATCGACCACCAGCAGGAGGCCATCGACCACGGCGTGGCCGTCCACGAGCTCTACACCCGCCGCATCCTCGTGCAGCGCGATGACCTGCACGCCATCGCCGACCTGCCGGAGGACCTCGGCCTGGAGGTCATCGTCTCCCGCCTCGAGCGCGCGGGCGAACAGCGCCTGCCCGGCAACGGTGCCTGGGCGAAGCCGGGGGATGTCCTCTCGGTCGTCGGCACCGCCGAGGAGCTCGACCGCGCCGCCGTCCTCATCGGCGAGGCCCTGCCGGGCGACCCCTTCCACGGCCACGACCTGGACTACCGGCGCATCTTCGTCTCCAACAATGACCTCGTCGGCATCCCCCTGGCGAAGCTGCGCCCGCAGCTGTCGGGCATGCTCATCACCCGCGTGCGCCGCGGCGACCACGACATGGTGGCCACGCCGGAGACCATCCTGCAGCTCGGCGACCGCGTCCGCGTCGTCGCCGCCCACGAGCGCATGGGAAAGGTCACCCGCCTGTTCGGTGACTCCTACCGTCGACTGTCCGACGTCAACCTCCTCCCCCTGGTCATCGGTCTGGTCATCGGTGTGGCCGTCGGCATGATCGCCATCCCGTTGCCCGGTGGTGCCTCCCTCAAGCTCGGTACGGCCGGCGGCCCGTTGGTCGTGGCCCTCATCCTCGGTGCCCTGGGGCGTTCGGGCCGCGTGGTGTGGCAGATCCCCTACGGTGCGAACCTGGCGCTGCGTCAGCTCGGTATCACCCTGTTCCTGGCGGCGATCGGCACCACCGCCGGCGCCGGTTTCCGCTCGGCGCTCTCCGACCCGACCTCGCTGACCATCATCGGTGTCGGCGCGCTGATCACCCTGCTCATCTCCCTGCTGGTGCTCATCATCGGCTACAAGGTGATGAAGCTGTCCTTCGGCGAGACCGCGGGCATCCTCGCCGGTATGCAGACCCACCCGGCCGTGCTGTCGTATGTCTCCGACGTGACCAAGAATGACCTGCCCGCCATGGGCTACACGTCGGTGTACCCGGTGTCGATGGTGGCGAAGATCCTTGCCGCGCAGATCCTGCTGTTCATGCTGCTGTAGCGACAGGACTGTCACTTCTGGCTGACATCTGGACTCGGGATCAGTCCCCTCCTGGGGTTTTCCGGAACTGATGTCAGCCCAAAAGGTTAACGCTACCCTGGGCACCATGACCATCGACCTGAAGAAGGACCTCCCTGGCCTGTACCGGCCGTCGGGAAGAGAATTCGTGGAGGTGGTCGTACCGCCGATGAGGTATCTCTCGGTGAGCGGTCACGGGGATCCCAACACCTCACCCCTGTACCGCGCTGCCCTGGAGCAGCTGTACCCGGCCGCGTATGCGGTGCGGAAGCGCTTCCGCGCGCGGACCGGGGAGGTGTTCGTCGTCGGTCCGCTCGAAGGGCTGTGGTGGGCCGATGACCCGGCTGACTTTGTCGCCCGCCGGAAGGACAACTGGCGGTGGCAGATGCTCATCCCGCTGCCCGCCCAGGTGGTGGAGTCGGATCTGGCGGGAGTGGATGTCGACGTGGCGCTTATCGACGAAGGCCGCTGCCTGCAGATCATGCACACCGGCCCGTACGACGACGAGGGCCCGACCCTGGCCCGTCTCCACGCCGAGGTGATGCCCCGGTTGGGGGTGACGTTCAACGGCCCGCACCACGAGATCTATCTCGGCGATCCGCGTCGGAGTGCCCCCGAGCGGCTGCGCACCGACTGCGTCAGCCCGTGCGCAGTCTCTAACCGCGGATGACGGAGGTGCCGGTGGCGCGGTCGTGCAGGCCGCGGCCGTCGGAGTCGACCATGGCGGCCGGGAGGATGAGGCCGGTGAGCAGGGTGCGCACCACGGCGCGCCAGAGTCCGACCTTGGCGCCGCCGACGTCGACACGCGCGACACCCATGCCGAGCAGCATGTGGCCCGGGGTGCGGGCGAAGAGCCAGCCGAAGACGATGCCCAGGATGACCCAGAAGATGTAGACGACGGTGCCGGTCGAGCCGAGAGCGTCGGAGTAGTTGGTGAAGGCGATGGCCAGACCGAGGCAGAGGAACCAGTCGATGATCACGCCGCCGGCGCGGCGGGCGACGGAGGCGAGCGAGCCGGGACCGGCTTCCGGGAGGCCGAGCTTCTCACCCGGATAGCGCCCGGGTGCGAAGGGGTCGTCGTGTTCTCCGGGGATCTGGGGGCCGTCGAGCCAGCTGCGCTTGGGGTTCGCCATACACTAGACATTAGCCGGGGGCGTGCGGACAGCGGAAATGTGATCTGCCCCGCCCAACTATTGATAACTCGACAGAAAATAGTTTAGAGTGGTCGACAGGTAATCGAGTGTCTGTAGACTGGCAGCGATACCACAGGACCGAGAGCGCACACACCAAGGAGTCATCGTGGCCTTCAACACGACCGCAGATGTCGTCAAGTACATCAAGGATGAAAACGTCGAGTTCGTCGATGTCCGTTTCACGGACGTCCCGGGAATTGAGCAGCACTTCACCATCCCGGCCTCCATGTTCGATGAGGAGGCGGCAGAGGAAGGACTCGCATTCGACGGCTCCTCCGTCCGTGGCTTCACCACCATCGACGAGTCCGACATGAACCTCCTGCCGGACATCGCCACCGCGAGGATCGACCCCTTCCGCGAGGCCAAGACGCTGAACATGAAGTTCTTCGTCCATGACCCCTTCACCCGCGAGCCCTTCTCCCGCGACCCGCGCAACGTCGCCCGCAAGGCCGAGGAGTACCTGGCCTCCACCGGTATCGCCGACACCTGCTTCTTCGGTGCGGAGGCTGAGTTCTACCTCTTCGACTCCGTCCGCTTCGAGGCCGGCGTCAACTCCGGTTTCTACGAGGTCGACTCCGATGAGGGTTGGTGGAACCGCGGCGCCGAGGAGCGTATCGACGGTCAGCGCAACCTCGGTTACAAGACCCGCATGAAGGGCGGCTACTTCCCGGTCCCGCCGTACGACCAGTCCGTCGGCGTCCGCGACCAGATGGTCCGCCACCTGCGCAACGCCGGTTTCGACATCGAGCGCTTCCACCACGAGGTGGGCACCGGTGGTCAGCAGGAGATCAACTACCGCTTCAACACCCTCCTGCACGCGGCCGATGACCTGCAGTCCTTCAAGTACATCGTGAAGAACACCGCGTTCAAGAACGGCCAGTCCGCCACCTTCATGCCGAAGCCCCTGGCCGGCGACAACGGTTCGGGCATGCACGCCCACCAGTCCCTGTGGAAGGACGGCGAGCCGCTGTTCCACGACGAGTCCGGCTACGCGGGCCTGTCCGACATCGCCCGCTACTACATCGGCGGCATCCTGCACCACGCCGGCGCGGTCCTGGCCTTCACCAACCCGACCCTCAACTCCTACCACCGCCTGGTCCCGGGCTTCGAGGCCCCGATCAACCTGGTGTACTCGCAGCGTAACCGCTCCGCTGCCGTGCGTATCCCGATCACCGGTTCCAACCCGAAGGCCAAGCGCATCGAGTTCCGCGCTCCGGACCCATCCGGCAACCCGTACTTCGGTTTCGCCGCGATGATGCTCGCCGGCCTCGACGGTGTGAAGAACCGCATCGAGCCGCACGCCCCGGTGGACAAGGACCTCTACGAGCTCCCGCCGGAGGAGGCCGCCTCCATCCCGCAGGCCCCCACCTCCCTCGAGGCGTCCCTGGAGGCCCTGCAGGAGGACATGGACTTCCTCACCGAGGGTGACGTGTTCACCGAGGACCTCATCGACACCTACATCCAGCTGAAGTACGACAACGAGATCTCCCCGTCGCGCCTGCGCCCGACGCCGCTCGAGTTCGAGATGTACTACGACTGCTAG
>NZ_JAUNRW010000083.1:5261-9618 GCF_030535495.1 Corynebacterium sp. | reverse complement strand
GTCGACCTCGTAGGCGACGACGTCGTAGAGCTTGCCGGAGAAGTTGAGCTTCATGCCGTGGGTGAGGTGACCACCGTGCGCCAGGGACAGACCCATGATCTTGTCGCCGGCATCAGCCAGGGCGTGGAGGACGGCAGCGTTGGCCTGTGCGCCGGAGTGCGGCTGGACGTTGGCGAACTCGGCGTCGAAAAGCTCCTTGGCGCGGTTGCGGGCGAGGTCCTCGACGATGTCGGCGTTCTCGCAGCCGCCGTAGTAACGGCGCCCCGGGTACCCCTCGGCGTACTTGTTGGTGAACACCGAACCCTGCGCCTGCAGGACGGCGCGGGGAACGAAGTTCTCGGAGGCGATCATCTCGAGGAAATCGCGCTGACGGGTGATCTCGCCACCGATGGCGGCGTGGATCTCCGGGTCGAGAACGGACAGTTCCTGGTAGCGAAGGTCAGAAGACTCAGCGGTCATGGGCGTTTACGCCAACCTTTCTCGGGGGACACGAGGTTCGACGCACAGCTTACCGCCCCAGTGCGGGCCCATACCCCCTGCCCCCGGAGGACAGGTGACACAATGGAAGACATGTCCCGGCCCAAGGATGCCACCCCGTACGTGGATTTCGACCGCTCCTCCTGGCGTGCCCTGCGCAAATCAATGCCGCAGGTGCTCACCGAGGCCGAGGTCGAGGAGCTGCGCGGTATCGGTGAATCCATTGATCTGGTGGAGGTCGCCGAGGTCTATCTGCCGCTGTCGCGTCTCATCCACCTGCAGGTCTCCGCGCGCCAGAAGCTCATCGCCGCCACCGAGACCTTCCTCGGCGCCTCCTCCGGGCACGTGCCCTTCGTCATCGGCGTGGCCGGGTCGGTGGCCGTGGGAAAGTCGACGACCGCCCGACTGCTGCAGGTACTGCTGCAGCGCTGGGATTCTCACCCCCGGGTGGACCTGGTGACCACCGACGGTTTCCTCCACCCGGCGGCCGAGCTGCACCGACGCGGTCTGATGAAGCGCAAGGGCTTCCCGGAGTCCTATGACCAGCGGGCGCTGCTGCGCTTTGTCACCGACGTGAAGTCCGGTCACCCCGCCGTCGACGCCCCCGTCTACTCCCACAAGCTCTACGACCGGGTGCCCGACGAGGTGCTCACCGTCTCCCAGCCGGACATCCTCATCGTCGAGGGTCTCAACGTGCTGCAGACCGGCCCGACGCTCATGGTCTCCGACCTCTTCGACTTCTCCGTCTACGTCGACGCGCGCACGGAGGACATCGAGAAGTGGTACATCGACCGCTTCCTGCAGCTGCGCTCCACCGCCTTCCGTGAGCCCGGCGCGCACTTCGGCCACTACGCCGACTACGGCGACGCCAAGGCCCGGGCGGAGGCCCGCGAGATCTGGCAGTCGATCAACCTGCCCAACCTGGTGGAGAACATCCTGCCCACCCGCGTCCGCGCCTCCCTGGTACTGCGCAAGGGGGCGGATCACCTGGTGGAGCAGGTCCGCATGCGCAAGATCTAGCGCTGGGCCTTAACCCACGCGACGACCTGGTCGAGCTCAGAAAGGTCGACCCGGTCGATGTCCCGGTCGTAGGCGTCGATGATGGCGCGGTCATTGGCGCTGCGGTCCGCCTCGCGCTTGGCTTTCAGTGCCTTGACGAAGCCCCACATGATCATCTTGTGTTTGCGGTTCATCGTCGAGTAGCTCAGGCGTCCGGGCAGGTAGAAGCGGGCCGCGCCCTCCGGCACGGAGCCGGCGAGCTGGTCCTTCTCACGGAACTCCTCCAGCAGGGTCATGCCGACCGCGCACACCGCCACCGGCCGGGACCCGGTGTCCTGCTTCGCCACGAAACTCGCCGCCGGGATCATCGGTCCGTGGACGTAGGAGAGCACGATCAGGGGGTCGGTGGAGTCGGTGAGCACGGGGGCGTCGGCAAGCGGCGTGGCGGTGACTCCGAGGCGCTCGGCCAGCGCGTGGGCGTAGTCGGCGGTGGAGCCGTACGCGGACTCATAGAAGACGGTGATCACGAAGGACCCTACTTTCCGAATCGTCGACTGCGGTGGGAGTAGGCGCGGAGCGCGCGGAGGAAGTCGATCCTGCGAAACGCCGGCCAGTAGGTGTCGGTGAACCAGATCTCCGAGTACGCGGCCTGCCACAGGAGGAAACCGGACAGCCGCTGCTCACCGGAGGTGCGGATGACCAGGTCCGGATCCGGCTGGCCGGAGGTGTAGAGGTGATGGGAGATCGATTCGACGGTGACCTTGTCCGCCAGCGTCTCAGCCGGGGTGCCGGCGGCGATCTCCTCGGCGAGCAGCTCATGGACCGCGTCGACGATTTCCTGCCGCCCGCCGTAGCCGACCGCGATGTTGACGGTGATTCCGGTGCGCTCGACGGTGCGGCGGGCGGACTCGCGCCAGCGGGCGGCGACCTCCGGGGGCAGCAGGTCGAGGTGCCCCACCAGGCGCACGCGGGCGGAGTGGTCGTCCCCGGAGAGTTCGTCGACGACATCACCGATGATCCCGAAGAGCAGTTCCAGCTCATGCGCCTCCCGGCCCAGGTTCTCCGTGGACAGCAGGTAGACGGTGACCACCTCCACCTCGGTTTCCTCACACCAGTGGACGACCTCGCCGATCTTCTTCGCCCCCACCCGGTGGCCGTGGCTGATGTCCGCGTGCCCGGCCTCGCGGGCCCACCGGCGGTTGCCGTCGGCCATGATCGCGATGTGCTTGGGCTGGCGCGCGCCCTTGAGCTCGCGCGCGAGGCGCTGCTCGTAGAGGGGATACAGCAGACGGGTCAGTTTCACGGCTCTCAGTCTAGTGTCTGGCCCGCCCGTCGTGTCCGTACCGCCGCCGCCAGTTCGCCGAGCAGGTCGACGGTGGTGTCGATGTCCATGCAGGCATCGGTCACCGATTGACCGTAGGTGAGTTCGTCGAGTCGCTGCGGATCCAGGGTCTGCGCTCCCGCCACGAGGAAGGACTCCAGCATGATGCCGGCGATGTGCTCGTTGCCCCGGGCGATCTGCTGCGCGACATCGCGCGCCACCTCCGCCTGCCGGACGTGGTCCTTGCCGGAGTTGGCGTGGGAGGCGTCGATCATCAGGCGCGGGTGGTCGGTGCGCTCCGCGAGCTTATCGACGACCCGTCCCACCGACTCCGCATCCGCGTTCGGCCCCGCGGTTCCGCCGCGGAGGATGACGTGGCAGTTCTCGTTGCCGGCGGTCTGCACGACGGAGGGGCGACCACCGTCCGAGGTGCCGAAGAAGAAGTGCGGCTGGGAGGCCGCCGACACCGCGTCCATGGCCACCTGCAGGGTGCCGTCGGTGCCGTTCTTGAAGCCGATCGGCATGGACAGCCCCGAGGCGAGCTGCCGGTGCACCTGCGATTCGGTGGTCCGGGCCCCGATGGCACCCCAGGCGACCAGGTCCGCCCAGTACTGCGGGGAGTTGGGCTCGAGGAACTCCGCGGCGGTGGGCAGACGCAGATTGACCACCTCGCTCAAGACCTCCCGGGCCAGGTGCAGGCCGTGGTTGATGTCGTAGGAGCCGTCGAGGTGGGGGTCGTTGATCAGGCCCTTCCAGCCGATCGTGGTCCGCGGCTTCTCGAAGTAGACGCGCATGATGATCTTGAGGTCCGCGGCCAGCAGGTCCGCCAGCGGAGCCAGGCGGTGCGCGTAGTCGAGGGCGGCCTCTCGGTCGTGGATGGAACAGGGTCCGACCACCACGGCGAGGCGGTCATCGGCGCCGCGGAAGATGTCGGCGATCTCCGTTCTGTCCCGTTCCACCCTCTCCTCCTGCTCGGGTGTCAGCGGTGAGCGCGTGCGCAGCTCCGCCGGGCTGGGCAGGTCATGGAAGGCGACGACGCGGCGGTTGGCGGTCGAGGGGTAGGTCGCAGTGGTCATGGGGGTGGCTCTTTTCTGTGGGTGGGTATGAAAAAAGCAGCCCCTCGACCCGATTTCTCGGGGAGGTGCTGCTGGGGCTCCGGGGGTGTTCGTCGTCAGTGGCGTGCGTGCGCACCAACGAGGCTCAGCTCCGGAGCCCCGTCAAAATAAAATCGTGCGACGAACATGACTGGCACTATAGCACTAGAACCAGCTCTGCTTGCGGCGGTCGAGCAGACCTGCCTCCGCCATCGCCTTGTCCACGGCCTCGCGGTCGAAGGGATCCAGGCCGTGCGCCTCGGCGAAGGCCCGACGCCGGTTGTAGCGGCTGTAGCGGCGGTGGAAGGACCAGCCGATGAACAGCACCACGACGGCGAGCACGACGAGAACGGTCATGCCGATGGGAGAGGCCTTACCGAACTCCGGGCCGAGCGGACCGCCCTGCTGCTGCTGGGCGAAGATCATCAGTTCTGTGAGATCAAGCATCGTTTTCTTCCGTGATGTC
>NZ_JAUNRW010000083.1:0-5161 GCF_030535495.1 Corynebacterium sp. | reverse complement strand
AGTTCTGTGAGATCAAGCATCGTTTTCTTCCGTGATGTCCGTGAGGTCAGTGATGTCAGTGATGCCGGCGAAAAGATCGTCCTCCGGCAGTGAGGTCGCCACCCGGGTGCGGGCCAGTTCGAACTCCTCGGTCGGCCACAGCTGCTGCTGCACCTCGGCGGGGGTGGCCAGGAAGGCACCGGCCGGATCGATCTGGGTGGCGTGCGCCCGCAGGGCCGCCTCCCGGTGGGGGAAGTAGGCGGAGCACTCGACCTGGGTGGTCACCCGGGCCATGATGTCGGCCTTGTTCTGCTCCCAGCGCTCCAGCATCGGACCGTAGGGACTCGTGCGCCCCTCCCTGATGAGCAGGTCATGGAACATCTTCATCCGCTGCCTCACGAAACCGTGGGTGTAGTACAGCTTCAGCGGGGTCCAGGGTTCCCCGAGCTCCGGGGCGAAGTCAGGATTACCGGCGTTCTCCCACGCCAGCATGGACGCCTCGTGCACCTTGAGGTGATCGGGGTGCGGGTAACCGCCGTTCTCGTCGTAGGTGACGATGACGTGCGGGCGGAACTCGCGGATGATCCCGACGAATTCCTTCGCCACCTCCAGCCCCGGCTCGAGGGCGAAGCAGCCCTCCGGCAGCGGGGGCAGCGGATCCCCCTGCGGCAGGCCGGAGTCCTCGTGGCCCAGCCACACATGCTCCACTCCGAGGGCGGCAGCCGCGGTGGCCATCTCGGCGCGGCGGACGTTGACGATGTCCTCGAGGATCCCGGGCCTGTCCATCGCCGGGTTGAGGATGTCACCGCGCTCACCACCGGTGCACGTGAGCACCATCACCCGGTTGCCCTCCGCCGCGTAGCGGGCGGTGGTGGCCGCCCCCTTCGAGGCCTCGTCATCGGGGTGGGCGTGGATCGCCAGGAGCCGGAATCCGCTCAACGTCGCTCACTTCCTGTGGTGTCGTGGGTATGCAACCTGTCTCATGGTAGTCGATGGGGCAGTTTCCAGGTGTCGGCGACTAGGATGAGGCCGATACCCCACCCCGTCGTTAGAGGAAGACTGATGAGCACTCCCGCGCAGCCCCGTTCCGCCGCCCGCTACGGCGGCGAACGCCCCCGGAAGTCCCGGGGGAACCTCACGGGCAAGGCCATCGCCATTATGGCGGTCGTGCTGCTGGCGGGCCTGGCGGTGGCCATCGCCCGCTACATGGCGGCCGATGCCGAGCGCGGTGAGGTGACCATCTCCATGGTCTCCCATGAGCGCGTGGCCGACGACACGATGCGGCTGTGGGTGGACGTGACCCGCGAGGATCCCAACGTGGAGTCCTACTGCATCGTCACGGCCATGAACTACGAGATGGCCGAGGTGGGGCGCCGCGAGATCCTGGTGAAGCCGGGTGGTGACGCCGTCCAGCGCTTCGAGGTGGACATCCCCTCCCGCGATCTGCCCGTCTCCGGCAGTGTCTACGGCTGCTCGACCAGTGTCCCCGCCTACCTCACGGAGGGCCCGGCACTGGCCACTGAGTGACCCGACTCCCGGTGGCGTGTGTTAAAATCCGTGGCAATTGTTCACACCGGTGGGTGACGTGCGCGTCGGGGGATCCCCGCCGGAGGTGCACCCCCACCGGCCCGAGGTACAGGGAAGGCAGGGACGCTACGTAGCTATGGCTGAGAACAGCAAGCAGTACATCACCCCGGAAATGAAGGCGAAGCTCGAGGCTGAGCTGCAGGCACTGATCGACCACCGCCCCGTGGTCGCTGCCGAGATCAACGAGCGCCGCGAGGAGGGTGACCTCAAGGAGAACGCCGGTTACGACGCCGCCCGCGAGATGCAGGACCAGGAGGAGGCCCGCATCAAGCAGATCTCCGAGCTCCTGGCCAACTCCACCACTGAGCGCGAGGGCGTCGTCGAGGGTGTCGCCCTCGTCGGTTCCGTCGTCCACGTCTTCTACAACGGCGACGAGAGCGTCAAGGAGACCTTCCTCATCGGTACCCGCGCCGCCGCCACCGACAACGAGCACCTGGAGACCTACTCCGAGCACTCCCCGCTCGGTGCCGCGCTCCTGGGCGCCCGCGAGGGCGAGTCCCGTGAGTACACCGCCCCGAACGGGGCCACCATTACTGTGACCCTGGAGTCCGCGAAGCCCTACGACTCCCAACTTGCCGCGACGCCGCGTTCGGGCAAGTAATCTCACATACGAATCAGTGACTACCCGGAGGATCCCCACCATGTCCCGCACGTCCCGTACCTTCGCCCGCAAGGGTGCCGCCGTCGTCGGCGCTGCCGCCGCTGCCCTGGCTCTCGCCGCCTGCTCGCCGCCGAACGAGCAGCCGTCCGACGTCAAGGTCGACACCGCCACCGAGTTCCAGGCCCCGCCGGCGGAGACCGACGCTGACGAGACCACCACGGCCACCACCGCCACCGCCACCACGGCTGAGGTGGAGCCGGTCGAGGAGGACACCGTCGGACAGGACGGCGTTGTCGTCGAGGAAGCTCCGGTCCAGAACTAGTACGACCGTGTCACCATCTGCGCGCACCCAGGCCTCCGTCATCCTCGGCCTGGGTGTTCTGCTTGCTGCCTGCTCGCCGCCGAATGAGCAGCCCTCCGACCTCAAGGTCGACACGGCGACGGTCTTCCGCGCCACCCCGGCCACCACCACATCAGCGGCGGCAGGCCCGCGGCCCGGAGTCATCGAGTGCGTCGGCGCCCCGGAATTCGAGCCGACGTCACTGGCTCTGTCCTGTGCGGACGACGACGATCGCCTGGTCGGCATCGACTGGGAGTCCTGGACGTCGACGTCTGCCACCGGCACCGCCACCCGCGAGACCCGCCGGCAGGGCCGGACGGAACGCACGCGCGACGTCGAGGTGCGGTTGCACGATCCGGTCAACAGCCCGCAGGGCCTGGTGTACTCCCGGGTCACCGTCGACGATGACGAGGTGATTTTCTGATGAGCCTGCTCGCGCAGATCCCCCTGGTCACCCGACGGGTGATCGATGACGCCGCCACCGTCGGCGTCGAGCTCAGCCGCACCTACACCGCCTCCGCCCGCGAGTTGTGGGAGGCGATCACCGATCCGCACCGCCTGGAGCACTGGTTCGAGCCCGTTGACCCGGCGGACATCGAGATCCTCACCTGCCGGGCGGAGGAGCGGCTGGAGATCAGGTGGGAGTCCGGCACACTCGGCGTCACCATCGACGACAACACGCTGACACTCACCTACTCCACCGAACGCAACGAGCTGTGGGAGACCTACGGCCCCGCGATCCACGGCATCGGGTGGGACGCGGCCCTGGCCGCCCTCGCCCTGCACCTGGCGATGGACGCCGAAAACGACGAGGGTGAGGACGAGGAGTTCCTCCGCCGGGTGGTGGCCGAGTGGAGCGTCGATAAGCACCAGGCGCAACGCACCACGGCATTGATCCTGGAATGAAAAAAGGGCCCCCGAAGGGGCCCTTTTTCAGTGGAGCTTAGTTCGACCGGAAGTACGAGAGCAGACGCAGGATCTCGGTGTAGAGCCAGACCAGGGTGACTGCCAGGCCGAGGGCCACGCCCCAGGCCATCTTGGACGGCGCGCCGGCGCGGATCATCTTGTCGGCGGCGTCGAAGTCGGAGAGGAAGCTCATGGCTGCCAGACCGATGCAGACCAGGGAGAAGATGATGGCGAGCATGCCGCCGTCACGCAGCGGGTTCATGCCGGTGAACATGGCCAGCAGGAGGTTACCCACCACCAGGACCAGCACGCCGACGATGGCGCCGGTGAGGATGCGGTTGAACTTCGGGGTGACCTTGACGGCGCCGGTCTTGTAGACGAACAGCATGCCGAGGAACACACCCAGGGTGCCCATGACGGCCTGGCCGATCATGACGCCGGCGTCGGCGTTCATGCCCTCGAAGGTGACGCCGGTGAACAGCAGGGAGATGCCGCCGACGAACAGGCCCTCGAAAGCGGCGTAGATGAGGGTGACGGCCGCGGAGCCGTACTTCTTGCCGAAGGTGGCCACCAGCACGGTGATGAGACCACCGATGGCACCGACGACGGTGAGGATGAGCGCCAGGCCCGGGTTGATGAAGGCGTGGACGCCGACGTTGAGCACGGCGAAGGCGACGATGACCGCGAGGGTCATGCCGGTCTTGGCCACAATGTCATCGACGGTCATCGGGCGCTCGCCCGTGGTGGCCGGGGACTGTCCGTAGCCGGAGTACGGGTCCTGGTAACCCTGCGGCGCACCCGAGGGGTAGGCACCGGTCTGGATGCCACCCTTGGCGGTGGTGAGTGAGTTCATGACAGGGTTGCTGCTACGCACGATAAAACCCCGGTCCTTTCTGATCGCTTGGTGTTTCTACCCCGTACAACGTAGCAAAGGCGCAGATTGTTCCCCGGTTGCAGAGATCTTCTCGACACCGTGTCCGTTCCTGTATGCTGTTCCTGTTTTCATCGACACGACCCGAAAGGCGGCCGCCTCCTCCATGGAGCCTCCCCCTGACAGACCCACATCGTCCCAGCTCAGCCTGAGGCAGGTGATCACATGCTGACCGCCGTCGCCCTGCTCGTCCTGGGACTGGTGATCATCGGTCTGATCATCGTGGCCAACGGCTATTTCGTGGCCCAGGAGTTCGCCTTCATGTCCGTCGACCGCACCGAGCTGCGCTCGCGTGCCGAGGCCGGGGACGACAAGGCCGCCGCCGCCCTCAAGGTGACCAAGCGGACCTCCTTCATGCTCTCCGGCGCGCAGCTGGGCATCACCGTCACCGGCCTCATGGTCGGTTTCATCGCCGAACCGTTGGTCGGCGAGGCACTGGGCGTGTTGCTCGGCGGCGTCGGCGTGCCGGTGGCCGTGTCGATCGGCGTGGGCACCATCCTGGCGCTGGCGATCTCCACGGTGGTGCAGATGATCTTCGGTGAGCTCTTCCCGAAGAACTACACCATCGCCGCCCCGCTGAAGTCCTCCCGGGCACTGGCCCGCTCGACGAACATCTACCTGGCCGTCTTCGGCTGGTTGATCAGGTTCTTCGACTTCTCCTCCAACGCCCTGTTGCGCATGCTGCGCATCGAGCCGGTGGAGGACATCGATTCCACCGCCACCGCCGAGGACCTCGAGCACATCGTCACCTCCTCCCGGGAAAGCGGCGAACTCGACGACCAGACCTTCCTCGTCCTCGACCGCCTGCTGGACTTCC
>NZ_JAUNRW010000189.1 GCF_030535495.1 Corynebacterium sp. | reverse complement strand
GACACCGACACCCAGTACGCGTTCACCCGCCCGATCGTGAGCCACATGTTCGAGAACTACAGCGGCGTCCTCAAGGTCGACGGTGAGGTCGGAAACAAGAAGGTCTACGACCCGCGTTCCTACCTGAAGAAGGCCGAGCAGGGCATGGCCGAGCGCGTCATCGAGGCCTGCCAGGATCTCCACTCCGTGGGCAAGACCGTCAAGTAGTCTCACCCGCTGCCGAAGCCCCGCCATTCGTGCGGGGCTTTTCCCTTTTCCACTACGCTGAGGCTTCATGGCGAAGTTGAGAGTCGGCACCCTGGAGCGACTCCGCCGCGTCGAGGGATCCCTGGAGTCCCGGGCCCAGCGCGTGCGGAAGAACCTTTTCCCGATTCTGCAGGTCGCCATCGCCGCGGGGCTGGCTTTCTGGGTGGCACGTTCCCTGCTGGGTCACCCGTTGCCGTTCTTCGCCCCCATCACCGTCGTCATCATCCTCGGGTTGACCGGCGGCGAGCGGATCCGCAAGGCCCTGGAGCTCTCCTTCGGCGTCATCGTCGGCGTCGGTCTGGGCGATCTGCTCGTCCACTACACCCCCGACGGACCGTGGATGATCCCCCTGGTGGTCGCGGTGTCGCTGCTGGTGGCGTCGTTTCTCTCGCAGTCGCCCCTGGTGAGTAACCAGGTGGCGATCGGTTCGATCCTCATCGCCACGATCCTGCCGCCGGGCACCGAGGGCGGCGGGCCCGCCCGTATGCTCGACGCCTTCGTCGGCGCCGCGATCGGTCTGGCGACCATCGCGCTGCTGCCCTCGTCGCCGCTCAATTCCGGTCGGCAGGAGGTGTCCAAGTTGCTGGGTATCGCGTCGTCCGTGCTTGACGACGTCGCCCTCGCCCTCGACACCCGCGACGCCGAAGCGCTGGACAAGGCGATGGATGCCGTCCACAACACGCAGCCCGACATCAACAACATGCTCTCCGCCGCCGCCCACGGTCGCGAGATGGCCCTGCTGTCGCCGCTGCTGTGGGGCTCGCGCCGCCGGGTGCGTTCCCTCGAGCGCATCCTGCCCTCCGTCGAGTACACGATGCGCAACGCCCGGGTGCTGGCCAGGCGGGCCCTGGTCCTGTGCCAGGACGGGGACCGGGTGTCCACGCGGCTGGTCAACATCGTCGACGAACTCGCCGACATCGCCGCCGAGCTCTCGGATGTCTTCGATGTCCAGACCGCCTCCAATGAGGCGCAGGACATCCCCGGGATCGTCCGCCGCCTGCAGATCATCGGTGCCCGTTCCGGCATGGACGCGGTCAGTGAGCGGGCGGTGCTCTCCGAGTACGTCATCCTCGCGCAGGCCCGTTCGATCACCGCTGATCTGCTCGAGGTGAGCGGGTGGTCGCGGGAGTCCGCGTTGGCCGCCCTCGCCCCGACCTCCGCGACCCCGGCGTTCCAGCCGGAGATGTGGCCGGGCCTGCTCGAGGAGGAGTGACACAATGACAACGCCCTCCCGCGGAGATGCGGAAGGGCGTTGTCGGACGTTCCCTAGTAGTTCGAGCGCGGGATGTGCTGATCACCATCGTCGAGGGGGCGACCATCGGCGTCGACGTTGCCGAGGTCCCGCGGATCATGCTGCTCGCGCATGCTCCGGCCGGTGGTGCCGCTGAGATCGTCATCGTAGGTGACCGGGTCGGTGGTGCGGCCGCTGTAGCGACGCAGGCGGGTGCCGCGCGCCTGGCGGTCACGGTCG
>NZ_JAUNRW010000188.1 GCF_030535495.1 Corynebacterium sp. | reverse complement strand
CGCGGTAATGGAAGTCGGTGTGCCCGAAGCGTTCCTGCTCGGCCCGTTCGCCGATCGCGGCGGCATCGAGGGCCGCCTGCGACGGGGAGTCCGCGGTGCCGAGGTTGTCGTGGAGGGTGACGTTCATCGCTTGAATTCTAGAGCTCCCAACGCACCTCGCCCGGGTCCTTGTCGGCGCGCCAGCCCCGCCACACGGCCTGCCGCACCCGACCCTCGCGGGTCCGCCCGGCCAGGGCCACCTCGCCGACGTGCCGCGGAGTCACCCACCAGGCATCCTTCTCATCTGCGGCGGGGACATCGTCGACGGGCGGGGTTTTCCTCTCCAGGCGGCGCAGCAGCTTCTCGATGTCGCTGAGCTGCGCGGCCGTGAATCCGGTGCCCACCCGCCCGGCGTAGCGCAATACTCCCTGGTCGTCGGGAACGGCGAGCAGCAGGGATCCGATTCCACCGGCGCGCCCGCCCTTGCCGTGGCGCGCCCCGATGACCACCACCTCCTGGTGCAGCTGCGTCTTCAGCTTGAGCCACGCCTTCCCGCGCTTGCCCGGCAGGTAGGTCGAGTCGGCGCGTTTGGCCACCACCCCCTCCAGTCCCAGGTCGCGGCTGACCTTCTCCGCCTGGGCGAGGCTACCTGTGTGGGCGGGTGGGACGGTGACGTGCTCGCCCTCCGCGAGTACCTCCCGCAGCAGCGCCCGTCGCTTCCGGTACGGAGTCCGCAGCTGCGGACTTTTACCCAGCCGCAGGAGGTCGAAGACCATGTAGCGCAGGGTCGTCTCCACCTCCTCCCCCGCGGCCACCGCCTGCAGCAGCCCGAAATCCGGGCGTCCACGCTCGTCGAGGGCCACCAGTTCCCCGTCGAGGATTCCGCCCTGAGGAAGCAACTCGAGTAGTTCCGCGGCCTGCGGAAACAGTGCGGTGTAGTCGTGGCCGTTGCGGCTGGCCAACACCACCGCTCCCCCGCCGACCCCGGCAATGATGCGGTAGCCGTCCCACTTCATCTCGAAGACCCACTCCTCCCCGTCCTGCACGCCCAGGCGCACATCGGCCGGTGTGCCCGGGGTGGCGAGCATCGGTGCGGGCAGATCGGCGAGGGTGACAGGTGGGCGTCGAGAAGCATCCTCCGGCTGGTCCTGCATGAACTTGAGCAGCCAGTTCCGCTCGCCGGTGTGGATGAGGGCGAAGCGGCGTGGCGCGCCGCCGAGGCCACCGCCTTCGCGGCCGTGCAGCACGGCGATGACCTCCGTGCCCCCGCGCCACTTCTCGATCTCGCACGTGCCGGCATCCCAGATACTCACCTCCCCGGCGCCGTACTCGCCCTTCGCGATGGTCCCCTCGAAGTCGCCGTATTCCAACGGGTGGTCCTCGGTCTGCACGGCCAGACGGGTGACCTCCGGATCCAGCGGCGGGCCCTTGGGCACGGCCCAGGAGACGAGCACGCCGTCGTGTTCGAGCCGGAAGTCCCAGTGCAGGCGGCGGGCGTGGTGCTCATGGATGACGAAGGTCGGCGCACCCTCGGTGCGCTTCGTCGGAGGATCCACCGGCACCGGCTCCGCGGTCCTGGCCGGGTCGCGCATGGAGCGGTAGGTTTCCAGGCGGTCAGGTGCCTGCGCGCGGAGAGGCCCGAGCGGGTCGAGGCCGTCAGCGACGCGTTCGAGGACCTCCTCGTATTCCAGCTGAGACAGATCGGGATCGGCGAGCTCCTCCCACGTACGCGGCGCGGCGACGGTGGGACGCAGGCGG
>NZ_JAUNRW010000082.1 GCF_030535495.1 Corynebacterium sp. | reverse complement strand
AGCGGGGAACCTTTCGCCGGTTTTCTCAGTCCAATAGTGCATGAGCACTCTCCACCTCGAACCAGTCCGCGCCCGCCTGCTCGCGACCGAGCTTCTCGACGCCGCCGCCCGCCCACCGCTGACCCCCGTCACCGCCACCGGCCCGGGCCGCTTCGCGGCGTCGCTTATCGACGCCCTCCACCACCTCGACTCCCAGACCCGCCGGGTCCATGATCGCGCCCGTGTGCTCGGGGAACGTTCGCACCGCGTCATCGACGCCGCTGACCTGCATGACCGCACCCTCGCGGCCGAGTTGCGGAGTCTGTCATGAGGGAGATCGTGCAGGCGATCCAGCACATCGTTGATCTCAGCCCACCGGAGATCACGCGGATACCGTTGGCGCCACTGCCGGATTTCGGGGCCGCGGTACCCCTGGCGGAGATGATCGCCCACGGCTCCCCCGGCGGGGCCACGCTGGTTCAGGTCGCCGGGCATCTCAGTGCCGATCGGGACCTGGTCGCCCGCATCACCGACCGGGCGGCCGCCCAGGTGGAAGCCACCCGTGCGGAACTAGTGCATCTCACCCAAGGAGTACTGCAGCAGGCAGCGGGAGTGCTGCCGATGTTCCTCTCCCCCGTGCCCGGCGCGCAGGTCGCCGCGTTCCACAAGCTGCAGAACCTGGCGCTGACCTTCGTGCAGGAGGCGGGCGCCCGGGTCACCGACCTGCAGCACGTTCTCGATCCGCTGGCGGACGATCTCGACCGGGTCACCGCCACCCACCATGCGGCGGCTCTCCCGGAGGCCGCGGCGCCCACCCCGTCGTTTGCCGCCACCTCCGCGGACATCGCGGGCCCGGATAATGCGGCAGGCGAGGCTGCCGTCGCGGCGGCGAAAACTGCCCTGGGCACCCCGTATCTGTGGGGAGGCACGACGCCCGGCGGCTTCGACTGCAGCGGCTTGACCCAGTGGGCGTACCGCCAGGCCGGGGTGGAGCTGCCGCGGCTGGCGCAGGAACAGGACGTCGGTGTGCAGGTGAGCGCGGATCAGCTCCGGCCGGGCGATCTGGCGGTGTGGGACGGTCATGTCGCGATGTACGCGGGCGACGGCCAGCTCATCGAGGCCGGCGACCCGGTGTCCCTCAATCCGGTGCGCACCTCCAACATGGGCATGGCCTTCAAGGGCTTCTGGCGGCCGACGGGGTAGGTCTCCGGTAGAATTCCGCCCCATGACCTCCCGTGCGATCATTCCCGTGACACTGTCTCTGACCGAGGGCGATTTCTACACCCTGTGGGCGCCGACCTGGAAGGAGCACGGCTCCGAGTGGCAGGCCTTCCTCGGGGATGACGCCGGGCTGTTCCTCTTCACCTCCCCGGCGCAGATGTACGCCTTCCTGCAGTCCGGCAAGCGCCACGATCTCAGCTCGCACCCGAAGTGGGGGGCGTTCGCGTCCCAGCCGGCGGATCAGATTGTCCCGGAGAAGAAGGAGACCTTCGACATCATCGGTGCGCCCGCGGTGTTGGCGGGTCGCCCCTCGTACGAGAACGTCAGCACCCTGGGCCGCATCTTCCAGGTGACTCGCTCGCTGGCTGAGGTCACGGGTGCCGATGACGCCGTTCTCTTCTTCGCCTCCCATTCCGTGCTGGGCAACGTCCAGCGCGGCGCCGACCACTACGCCGGCGAGCACGGCATGGGCGAGTGGTCCGCCGTGGGCCGGGCGGTGCTGAGCAACTGGGGCAAGGTCGTCGAGTCCCTGGACAAGCAGGTGCGCGTCATCGACGTCGACGAGTCCGCGACCGCGCAGGCGCAGCAGCTCATCGACGACGCCCGCGTCCGTACCGCCGAAGCCCGGGCAGCCGCCGAAGCCGCCGCCCAGGAGGCGGAGGAGCAGTCCGATCCCTATGACTCCTCCGTGTGGGGCCTGGCCGGCATCGATCCGGTGAAGATCACGGTCGACGGCAAGTCCGTCTACACCCTGCGCACCTACGTCGACGGCGCACCGGTGTTCCTCGGCCGTCACGGAGAGATCTTCACGTTCCCCACCACCCGTCAGCTCGCGCGCTGGCTGGTGGAAAACGACGAGCACGACCTGGCGGGCCTGGCCACCTGGGAGACCGTCATGACCCATGCCAACGCCGGTGAGCTCGACGTCACCGTGCACCCCGACAACCAGTACTCCCTGCAGGGACTGGTCGCGGACATCGGCTCGGGCCCGGAGGCCGTCGACACCGCCCAGATGAGCCGTGGCTACGAGCTGTTCGCCGACGCCGCCGACTGGGCCGCCGACGATTCCCTCAACTCCTACCTGCTGGCCAACCCGCGCACGCAGGATTACCTGTCCTACATGCTCGGATCCACCAAGACCCCGGGGTATGTGCCGTCCAAGCCCTACTCCGATCACGCGAACGCGTGGAAGGAGCTGGAGCAGATGCTGGTCCGGCGTTTCTCCAAGTTCTAGGTTGCTTATCGACGCCCCGTGGCCCTCGTTTTTACGATCGTCGTAATAACGAGGGCCACCAGGCGTCTTAGGCCCGGCGTTGCAGACCTAAGGGCCTGCCGGTCCTTCGCAAAAACGAGCGTCGTCTTTACGACTGCTCCCCGCCGAACTCATCCAGCCCGGCCTGCAGGTCCTGTGACTCGTAGGCCGGCAGGATGACGCGCTCGAGCAGGTCCTGGCGTTCCACCTCGGTGAGAAACGCCCCGCGCACCGCGTTGACGGTCAGGTCGAAGAACTCCTCGAGACCGTATCCGAAGATCTGCTCGAGGCGTTCGTATTCGGCGCTCACCGAGCCCGCCACCTCCAGCTGCGCGGTGTTGACGGTGCAGGTGAAACCGAGCTGCTGCAGCAGCGTCAGAGGATGCTCGGAGAATTCGTCGACCACGCCGAGCGAGACCTCCAGCGAGGGAGCGCATTCGATCACCAGGTGGCGGTCACGCACCCAGCCGGAGATGCGCCCGGGCAGCACGCCCTCGAAGCCGTCGGTGTCGATGTGGAAATCGTCGATAAGCGCCACCGCGTGCCCCAGCCGCACCGCCCCGGCCTGCACTGCCGCGCCGATCTCGTCGAGGCCGCCGTGCAGTCCGGCATGGATGGTGAACGGCACATAGTTCTCCCGCAGCAGGCGGAAGGCGTCGGCGTACTCGTCCAGACGGGTCATGTCACCGGCCAGATCGAACCCGACGACCGTCCGGCCGTGGTTGGCCACGACCAGCTCGGCGACGGCCATGACGTCCTGTCCGGGGTGGGCGGTGGGGATGAGGCGGGCGTCGATAAGCGGGTTGTCCAGTCCGGCGACGGCGCAGTCGATGACCTCCTGCAGCGTCAACCCACCGTCGGTGTGCAGGTGCGGGGAGATGCGGAGTTCGACGTAGGCGACGCGGTCCTCCGCGAGACGCTGGAGGTGGTCTGTGACCTGGGCGCTCAGCTCGGCTGGGGTCTGGGCGGGCGGGCCCGCGAGGTGGTCGTGGAGGAGGACCTTGGGAAGCTGGGAAATGTCGCTCATGGGGACCATCCTAACGGCGGCCTACGATGGCATTCGTCATGAAGATGCTCGCCACCCTCACGCTCATCGCCGCGCTCTCGGCGCCGCCCGCCCTCACGCCGGAGCCCTCCGAACCGGAGATCACCACCCGCGAGCACGCGCCCGACACCGACGACTGCCCCCACGCACTCCTCCCGCCGGAACCGCAGACGACCTCGGAGGTCGCACAGCCCGGCGCCACACCCACTCCCCTGCCGGTGGTGGTGGACGGGCCGTGCGGGGTGACCGCCCCGCGGGGTTTCGAGGTCCCCGAGGAGGTCCACGCCAGTGCGTGGCTGGTCGCCGACATGGACTCGGGCGAGGTCATCGCGGCCAAGGATCCGCACGGTCGGTACCGCCCGGCGAGCATCATCAAGGTGCTGCTCGCGATGGTGGTCCTCGACCGGCTCGACCCCGCCGCGGAGGTGGTGGTCAGCCGCGAATCCGCCGGGCAGATCGGCTCCGCGGTGGGCATCGGCGAGGGCGGGACCTACACGGTCGACCAGCTGCTGCACGGGCTCATGCTGGCCTCCGGCAACGACGCCGCCCACGCCCTCGCGCAGGAACTCGGTGGGGATACCTCCACTCTGGCCCAGATCAACGCGCTCGCCCGGGACCTGGGCACCACCGACACCGTGGCCGCCAGCTACTCCGGCCTCGACGCCCCCGGTATGTCCACCTCCGCCTTCGACATGGGTCTGATCTACCGGGCGGCGTATGCGCACCCGCGCCTCAACGAGATCATGAACACCGACCACGTCCCGTTCCCCGGTTTCGACGACCTGCCCGGGTTCGAGGTCTGGAACGACAACGGCCTGCTCATGAACGACGAGCACGGCCTCGGCGGCAAGACCGGCTACACCGACGACGCCAACCACACCTTCGTCGGCGCCAAGGAACGGGACGGGCGCCGACTGTTCACGATCATCCTCGACACCACCACCGAGAAGGCACGGCCCTGGGAGCAGGCACAGATGCTTCTCGACGCCGCCTTCCGCACCACCCCCGGCGACGGCGTCGGCCTGCTCGAGCCGGTGGCCACCGAGGAACCCGCCCCCACCCCGGAGCCGGAGGAGGAACCGGTGGAGGTCCCGGGTGTCCACGACGCCGAGGATCCCCGATTCTGGGAGGAACCGGGGATCATCGCGGTGGTGGCGGTGGCGCTGCTGGCGCTGGTGGCGTCGGTGCTCAGCGTCCGGACTTCCGGGCGACCTCGGCGCCGGCCCAGCGGTCGTGGGCTCCGATGAAGCCGTTCTCCTCCTTGATGGAGATACCGATGACGATCATGCCGATGAAGCTGATGAGGGAACCGATGCCCGGCACGATGTTGATCAGGCGCCACCACTGGCGCTTGGCCGACTGCCCCCAGGTGAGCTTGTCGCCGGTCTCCCGGTCGCGGACCTCGTAACCGAAGGCGTGCTTGGTCGGGGAGGCGCCGGTGAGCACCTCGAAGCCGAGAAACCACGCCGCACCGAGCAGGGCGGTGAGCATCGCACCGAAGGCGGCGTCGGTGTCGATGCCGATGAGCAGCACGCTGGTCACCAGGGAGAACATGAGGCCGTCGATAAAGAGCATGCCCAGGCGCTTCATCGCTGACGGCCGGTCGACATAAGCTCCCGCCACGGCACCATAGCCCTGCAAGCCCTGTACCGCCGGGGACGGCCCCACGTAGGAGGAGGGATAGTCGAAGGGGTTATGCGTCGCGCCCGGCTGCGGTGCCTCGGGGCTGTAGGTCGGGTATCCGTAGGCGTCCGGCCCCGGCTGTGGCTGGTATCCGGGCTGTGGCCCCGGCCGCATGCTCGCGTCGGGGAACGTCCCGAAGTTGCCCAGGTACTCCAGGTCCTCCCAGCTCAGGCGCAACGAGGCGGTGAGGGCATCGTCATAGGTCGCGCGCCGGGACTGGTCGGCGAGCACCGCGAAGGCGGTCTGCAGTTGGCGGCGCCGCGGGTCCGTGTCGTCGATAAGCTGTTGATCGAGTTCCAGATCACGGGCCGCGATCTCGCGTCCCAGTTCCTCGCAGGTGGCGGAACGGTCCAGGCCGTGAATCTCGTAGAGGTTGGGCATGGGAGAGGTCATGACGGTCACCTTATCCTGTTGTCGCTGGGTGTGTGACCTCCAGGCTAAAGGCAGACAGGGCCCCACCACATCGGGTGAAGCCCTGAATTCCGGCCCTGAATTTAGCGGCGGCGCAGCAGTGCGATGGCGCCGGCGCCGACGGCAGCGGCCGCCGCTCCCAGGCCCGCCGCGGTTCCCGCGCCGGGGCCACGGTTGACCTCCTGGCGCACGCGGATGATCGCCGGCTCCGGAGTCGGCATCTGGGCCATAGCCAGCGACTCATCGGAGGTGGCCGCGAAGGCGGACACGTAGAGCACCAGGCGCCACACCAGGTAGAGCAGGACCATGAGACCGATGATCGGACCGAAGGTGGCACCCGCCGGGTTGGACAGGGCGTTGGAGGCGAACAGCGAACCGAGCTGCTTGACCACCTCGAAGGCGACGGCACCGAGGGCGGCGGCCTGCAGTCCGGAGCGCTTGGGCACCTTGGTGCGCGGCAGGTAGAACACCAGCCACGCCATGACGAGGAAGTTGGCCAGGACACCGACGACGATGGAGACGAGGAACGTGACGAAGCGGATGCCCGGCACGTCACCGAGGCCGAAGAAGTCGAGGACGTACTGGGTCAGACCGGAGTTGAAGATGGCGGTGACGGCGAAGGCCAGCAGCAGCGCCAGCAGCAGGCCGATGAGGCCGAGCAGGTCGGAGATCTTGTTCTTGAAGAAGTTGCCCACCGCGGTCGGATCGACCTTCCACATCTTGGACACGCCGTAGCGCAGGTTGTTCATCCACCCCAGGCCCGACCACAGGGCGGTCAACGCACCGATGCCGGCGACGGTGCCGCGCTGTTCGATGGCGGTCTCGAGGATGTCGTTGAGCAGCGCACCCATTTCACCGTCGACGGAGCCGGTGATCTGTTCCTGCAGTTCGGCCAGGGATTCCGGGCGGGCGGCGAGGAAGGTGGCGATGCCGGCGACCACCAGCATGAGGATCGGGAACATCGCCAGCACCGAGAAGTAGGTGATGCCGGCGGAGTACTGGTTGCCACCCATGGAGGAGTAGCGGTCCTGCATGCGCAGGGCGCGGTCCACTACCGCGGAGTTGTCCCGCACCTTGTCGACGGCGCCCGGCTCATCGTCCCGGGCCCGTTCAATACCGAACTCGTCGGTGTACCGCTGATCGGAATGTGTGCTCGTAGCCACGGGCGCTCCTCGAAGACGTCTCGGTCAGTCACTGCTGTTGATATCACTTCAACGTTAAGGAAAATCGGGGCGGCGCGCACCTTGCGGCGCCCTCCGGGGCTGAACCGTTACCTGCCTACCGCAGCGGCCGCAGGAACCCGACCTTGTCGTAGACGTCCTGTACGAGCGGCTCCGCCACCTCGCGGGCCCGCTCCGCACCGGCGGCGAGGATGCGCTCGAGCTCACCGCGGTCGGACATGAGTTCGTCGAAACGCGCGCGCAGCGGGGTGGTGAACGCCTCGAGCGCATCCGCGGTGTCGACCTTGAGCGCGCCGTAACCGGCACCCTCGTAGCCGGCGACCAGGTCCTCGACGGGGGTGCCCGTCAGCGCCGACTGGATGACCAGGAGGTTGGACACTCCCGGCTTGTTCTCCTTGTCGTAGGCGATGACACCGTCGTTGTCGGTGACGGCGGAGCGGATGCGCTTGGCGGAGGTCTTCGGGGCGTCGAGAAGATTGACACAGCCCTTGGGGTTCTCGCCGGACTTGGACATCTTCGCGGTCGGGTTCTGCAGATCCTGGATCTTGGCGGAGCCCTGCGGGATGAAGCTCTCGGGCACGACGAAGGTCTCGCCGAAACGGGAGTTGAAGCGCTCGGCCAGGGTGCGGGTGAGCTCGAGGTGCTGGCGCTGGTCCTCACCGACGGGCACGAGCTGCGGGCTGTAGAGCAGGATGTCGGCGGCCATGAGCACGGGGTAGGTGAACAGTCCGACGGTGGCGCGGTCCGCGCCCTGCTTGGCGGACTTGTCCTTGAACTGCGTCATGCGCGAGGCTTCGCCGAAGCCGGTGAGGCAGCCGAGGACCCAGGTCAGTTCGGCGTGCTGCGGGACGTGCGACTGCACGAAGAGGGTGGACTTGTCGGGATCGATGCCCAGAGCGATGAGCTGGGCGGCACCGGCGATGGTGCGCTGGCGCAGTTCCTCCGGGTCCTGCTCGACGGTGATGGCGTGCAGGTCGGGGATGAAGTAGAACGCGTCGTAGTTCTGCTGCAGATCGATCCACTGCTTGAGCGCACCGAGGTAGTTGCCCAGGTGGTAGGAGTCCGCGGTCGGCTGGATGCCGGAGAGGACACGCTGGCGGTGGTCGGTCGACGGGTTCTGCTCGTTCATGGGTGTTGAGTCTAGCCCGCCACGCCGAAGGCGGCGTCGATCACCTGCTTATCGACGCCGCCTTGCACCCCGCGGGAGCTGGTTAGAGCTTGCGGGAGGTGGGGCTGTACTTGTCCAGACCGATCGCGATGGCGACGATGATCAGGGCGCCACCGGCACCCATGAGGAGTGCGGCGACGATCGCCATCACGGCGTGTCCGAGGGCGGCGGCCCAGAACCAGCCGGCGATGAGGAGGGCGGCACCGAGGACCAGGTAAATGAGAGCGCGCATGTGAGTTCCACTTCTCTTGGGGGGTTCGTTAGTCGTGCAACACTGTAGCACCCGGGGTTAGGCCCGGGGGCGCGACTGCGCATCCGGATTCTCACCACTGTCCGGGTCATCCTCCGGCAGGACCCACCGCTGCTTCTTCTCACCCTTGGGACGCTTCTTCCCCAGCAGGGAGTAGCGCGAGGTGTCGAAGCCCATGCTGTTGCGTGAGCGGCGGAGGCTGCGGCGGGTGGACTGGTAGTGCAGGGAGGCGCGGGGGTTCTTCGCCGGCCCGTCGGCCTGGTACTCGAACACCGGCAGGGCCAGTCCGAAGTACATGGCGACCACGCGGATGGCGAAGGCCGCGACGAGCGTGATGACGATGGTCCAGTTCTCCCCCACCCCCATTTCCAGCAGGCCCATGTAGATGCACGTGGCCATGATGGAGATGGTGGCGTAGAGCTCCTTGGAGAACACCAGCGGCACGCGGTCGCTCATGAGATCGCGGAGGATACCGCCGGAGACACCGTTGAGGACGGCCGCCACGCAGGCGATGACGAAGCCGTGCCCGTTCTCCAGTGCCACCTGGGTGCCGATGACGGAGAAGGTGGCCAGACCCACGGCGTCGGCCAGCAGGAACACCTTCCGGAAGTAGTGCATGAGGAAGCCGAGCGACACCGTCACCAGCGCGGTGACGACGACGATGATGAGGTAGACCGGATCCTCCACCCACGTCAGGGGGTAGGTGTCCAGCACCATATCGCGGATCGTGCCGCCACCCAGGGCCGTCAGCGCGGCGAGCGCGACGACCCCGAAGAGGTCCATCTTCTGCTTGCCGGCCGCCAGCGCGGCGGTGATCGCCTCGGCGGTGATGCCGATGACGAAGGTGATGACGAGCAGCTGCGCGGTATCGACAGCGTCCATGGGCGTCCTAGGATTCGGAGGAGTAGGTCACATTCAGCGGGGAATGATCGGACCAGCGGGTCTCCACGGAGGGTGCGCGGTCGACCCAGCTGCGCTCGGCTCGCGCGAGCATGCTCCGCGTGGCCGCCTGGTAGTCGATGCGCCAGCCGGCGTTGTTGTTGAACGCCTGACCGCGGTAGGTCCACCAGGTGTAGGGCCCCTCCCCCTCCGGCTGAAGGCGACGGGCCACGTCGAACCACCTCGGTTCGGTGGCTGCCCCTCGGATCGTACGCCCCGGGTAGTCCACCACCCCGAAGTACTCCCCCAGTCCGGGCTTGTCCTGCGGGTCCTCCTCGGGGAAAGCGCCGAAGACGGAATCCATGAACGCCCTCTCATCAGGCAGGAAGCCGGACTTCTTCTGGTTGGTCTTCCAGTTCTTCAGGTCCTCCCGGCGGTGGCAGATGTTCCAGTCACCACCGATGACCATGTCCGGGTGCTCTTCTGCCAGGCCCTCCAGGTAGGGGCCGAACTCGTCGAGGAAGGTGTACTTCTCATCCTGCTTGGCCGAGCCCGCGGAACCGGAGGGCAGGTAGAGGGAGGCGACCCGCACACCCTCATAGGTGCCCTCGATCCAGCGACCGGAATCGAGGAAGGAACCGAGACCGACGCGGACGTCGATAAGCGGGGAGCGGGAGAGAATGCCCACCCCCGCCCGGCCGCGGGCGGCGGCCGGTGCACCGACGTAGTGCCACCCGGCGTCGAGCGCCGGCTGGAGGGCCGCGACGGACTCCTCGACGGTGGCGCGTACCTCCTGGAG
>NZ_JAUNRW010000187.1 GCF_030535495.1 Corynebacterium sp. | reverse complement strand
GCTTCAGGTGCCAGTGTCCTTCGGGACGTGGGGGTTCAAGTCCCCCTTCGCCCACGCGGAGCAGTTGGAGCTTGATCTGACTGCCAGCGAAGCCGGCCGGAAGGCCGGTTTTCGTGCATTTGGGGGCATCGCATCTACTGGGGCGAGCGAGTTCTGCCTCCCTGCACCCGACGACGACTACCGATTGATGATGATCCCGTTCATCGAGGGGTCGCGGCGGTCTGCACCGGACGGAAGAACGAGAGGATGCTGCCCGGTCGGCCGGAGACCGGCTTCCGCGCACCGCAGCGACGGGTTGTATGCGGGAGCTCGGGTCGCCTCATAGACGGTGTGTGAGCCGCCCGACCCCTGGAGGTAGGACACCGCCGGCAAGGGCGGTCCCGCCACGACGACCAATTTGGGCGTGGGCGCATCGAACCGAGCGGGGTCGGTGACGACACGCGCCTCCACCGTCCAGCCACCCTTGGTAGTTGGAGGCCAGCACACATCCGTCGGGTTCTTCACGACCTCGACGACCTGCAACCCCGCAGACCATGCCGCGCGAACCACCGCCACCGACACCGGCGCGGTCGCCGTCGACCCGGCCCCCGCCAACGCGTTCGCGCTACCGAGCGTGTCCGCTTCGTTGAAGTAGCTCTGGGCCAGTGCAGGAGAGGCTGTTGTGACCGCCAGGACACCGGCCGCAAGCGACGGGAGGAGTGCACGCATCATCCACTCATCCTAGGTGTACCCGGCCAGGGCGTTGGCGCCATATTGAGCGAGCGCCGCAGCCCCGCAGGTGGCGTTTGCACTAGCAGCTGCCACGCCGCGAGATCCTCGCTCCCTTTCGCGTCCACCTGCTCTGGCGCGCGCCATGGCGGATGAGCGCAACGAGGGGCGAGGACGTACATGGCTCGGTGGCACCTGCTCTAGATGTACCCGGCGACCAGCCAGCCGACGGCGAACAGCCTGATGGCCGGGCGCACCTAGGTGAGTGGATCCGAGGGGAGGTCTTCGACGCTGACACTGCGGAGCTCGTTGCCCTGAGTGTGGCGCTTGTGTACACAATTGCAGATGCGTACACTCGCCGGCATGGACACCGTGACGACCGAAGTCTCGACGCGAGAGCTGCGCAATCAGCTCTCCGACGTACTCGGCCGGGCGATGTACGCGGGGGAGCGCATCGGCGTGACCCGCAACGGCAAGCTCGCCGCCGTGGTTGTCAGCGTGGCCGATGTCGAAGCCCTCGAGGAGTTCGAGATGGCGCAGGACGTGGCCGCCTACCGTGAGGCCAAGGCTGCCGATGACGGCGCTCGGGTGACACTTGAGGAGCTCCGCGCCGACCTCACCTCGTGAGCTACCACGTCGAGTTCACCTCGGCGGCCGCACGGCAGGTGAAGAAGCTCCCCCGTCCAGCGCGTGATCGCGTGCTCGCTGCCATCGAGGATCTGGGCGAGGATCCCCGGCCCCACGGGGCGACGAAGCTCGTCGGAGAGCGGACCGCTTGGCGCATCCGAATCGGTGACTACCGGGTGATCTATGACGTGTTCGACTCGGAGCTGATCGTCTCCGTCGTGCGAGCCGCGCACCGCCGCGAGATATACGACCGATAGAAGGGCTCCGCGGGCTGCACGAGGTTCCCGCGAAGGCCAGATGCACTGCCAGGGCTGTCCCTCGGCAGGGTCGGCCGGACTCTCGTGTGACCACACCGTCGGTTGGGAGCGCCCACAGGCGTCGAGTATGCTCACGCGAAAGTTCCGTCCGGCC
>NZ_JAUNRW010000081.1 GCF_030535495.1 Corynebacterium sp. | reverse complement strand
GGAACAGTCACGCGCGGCCCACCGGACACCACGGTGACATCGTCATACTCGGCGGTCACGCGAATGGTCACCTCGATGACGGAGGTGATCGTCTCGCCGGTGCCGTCGGTGTAGCTCACCTCCACCTCGAACTCGTAGACACCCGGGGCCACATCGTCTCCCGGAGTGGCCAGGATGCTGCCGTCGGGGGTCAGCCACACCCAGGTGCCCGGGGCATCCGGGGCCGGGAAGTTCTCACCTGGCTCGTACACGGTTCCACTGGGCAGTGGCGGCCCGGTCAGCGCCTCGGGAGGAGCCACGACCGCGGTCTCACCCTGGGACACCGTGGTGTCACGGTAGGAGGGGTTGAAGACGGTGACGTCCGCCGCCCGCACCACGAACGGCACGGTGGCGTCAAAGGTCTCGCCGTCGATGGTGACCTGCACGGGGACGTTGAAGGCGCCGAGAGTCTGATCCTCCGGGACATCCCAGGTGACAATGCCGGTGACCGGGTCGATGCTCATGCCGGCCGGCAGGTCTCCCACGGGAACAACGCTCAGGTCACCCTGCAGGGGAGCTCCGTTGAGGGTCGGCGGCTGGGAGGTGAAGGACTGACCCTGGACGACCATGGTCGTGGGGAAGATCGGGACATCCGCCTCGACGATCGTCACGGTCACCACCCGGTCCTGGGAGGAACCGTCCGGATAGGTGACGACGACGGGGATGTTCACCGCACCGACCGGCGTGCCCGCCGGCGGATTCACCGTCAGAGAACCGTCAGGGTGCAGCTCCGCCCACTCGGGGAAGCCCTCGCCGGGGGCGAAGGTGGTGCCCTCCGGCAGGGGACGACGATCGGGGTTCACCGGCGTCGCCACCTCACCGGTGGAACCGGCGGCCACCTCGATGGGATCCCAACGGGAACGATTCTGCTCGGAGTCGGTGCCGCGCACCACGACGGTGGCGTTGACGACCTCGGAGGTTCCGTCGATGTAGGTGACGGTCACGGGAATGGTGTAGGTGCCCGGCGCGACGCCATCACCGGGTGAAACGGTGATGGTGCCGTCGGGGTTGACCTGGGCCCACTCCGGGATCCCGGCGGCGTCCGCGAAGCTGGTCCCCTCGGGCAGCGGCACGCCCTGGGAGTTCAGCGGCGCCGGCACCGTGGCGGTGGACCCGTGGTTGACGGACGTCTCCTGGTAGACGGGGTTGACCAGTACCGCGTCGGCCTCCTCCACGACAATGGTCGCCGACAGCTGCGCAGTGGTGCCGTCGGGATAGGTCACCGTGACCGGGACCATGACCGGTCCCACCGGCTGTCCCGCAGGAATGGGCCAGGTGATGACACCCGTGACGGGATCGATGCTGGCACCCGCGGGGGCGTCGGCATCCAGGCGGAAGATCGAACCCTCCGGCAGGGGGGCCTCGTCCGGGTTCACGGGGGGCTGTGACGTGACGGTCGTCTGCGCCACACCCTCCGTGACCAGGTAGTAGGGGGCGTTGGGGTTGGTGACGTCGATGACAACGGGGACGAGGTCGGAGGTTCCGTCCGGGTAGGTCACGCGGACCTGCACCGTCACCGGTCCCGGAGCCACATCGTCACCCGGGGTGGCCGCCACCGATCCGTCGGAGTTGAGCTCCACCCAGTCCGGGGTGTCACCCTCGAACTCGAAGGTGGTGCCGGTCGGGAGTGCGGTGCCGTCCCGGTTGAGCGGGGCCGGGGAGGTGGTGGTCTCGCCCTGGATGGCGTCGAGAGACACGTACACCGGGTTGTTGACGGAGGTGTCCGCCTCGGTCACCGACACGCGGGCGTTGATGGTCTCCGCGCTGTCGTCGGCGTAGGTCACCACCACCGGGATGGTGTAGTCACCGACCGGAACAGCGACCTCGGGCTGCAGGGTGATGGTGCCGTCGGCGTTGACGGTCGCCCAGGAAGGAACGTCCGCACCGGCCGCAAAAGTGGCCGAATCGGGGGCGTCCGTGGGCGCAGCGACGGTGGCGGTGCCACCCTGACGGACGGTGGTGTCAGCGTACTGGGGGTTGTTTTCGACGGCCTCCGTCGGCTCGACCACGACGATGGCGGTGATCGTCTCCGTGGTGCGGTCCGGGTAGGTGACCGTGACGGGCACCTGGTAGTTACCGGGGGCGACGGTGGCGCCCGGGCTCAGGGCGATGGAACCGTCGGGGTTGACCTGTGCCCAGCCCGGGGTGGACGCTTCCGGGCTGAAGGTGGTGCCTTCAGGAACAGCCGGATCAGAGGTCGGTGCCTCGACGGTGCCGCGCTGGTTCTGTCGCACCACGACCGGGTCGCCGTAGGCGGGATCGTAGGTGGTGGAGTTGAGCTCCACGACGGTGACGGTGACGGGGACAATTTCCCAGGAACCGTCGCGGTAGGTGACCCGCAACTCGACCGGGTAATCACCCGGGGCGACATCCACCCCGGGGGTGAGAATGCCCGAGCCATCGGCATTGGCTCCCACCCAGGCCGGCCCCGAGGCGATGGCGTAGGTGGTGCCCTGCGGCAGGAGGTTGCCGTCGGCGTCACGCGGCGCCTGGGTGGTCTTGACCTCACCCTGGCGCACGGTCACCGCCAGCGGATTGATGTCAATTGCCGAGGCAGTGGACTCCTGCACGGTCACAAACAGGGTGACTTCTGCGGTGGAGCCGTCCTGGTAGGTGATCAGACCCGGGAATGCGGTCCGGCCCACCGGGGCGTCGGCCGGAGCGGTGAGCGTCACGCTGCCGTCCGCGTTGAACTCGGCCCAGTCCGGGGCTGCATCGGTGAAGTCCACCGACGCCACGTTGCGGATGGCGGAACCGTCCGCGTTCGCCGGTCCCGGAACGATCTTCGTCGCCCCCTGGGTGATGGAGACCTCGCGGTCGGCGGGGTCGTTGAGGTTGGCGTCCGACGGGGTCACGATGATGGTCACGGGGACGGTCTGTTCGTCACCGCTTTCGTAGGTGACCACGACGTCGACCGTCAGCGGGCCCAGCGGGGCGTCTGCACCAGCGGTGACGGTGACGACTCCCGTGGCGGGATCGATGCTCACCCAGGTGGGGGCACCGGGGGCGAGGGCGAAGTTCTCGACATCGTTGACGTCCACGTCGTGGGGGCCGACCTCGCCGGCGGCACCCTGCCGCACCTCGACGGCGTCGTAGTGCGGGGTGTTCGGGTTGTTGACCACCACGGTCACCAGGACGTTCTCGGTGGTGCCGTCCGGATAGGTGACGGGAACGGTGAAGGATGCGGGGCCGGTCGGAGTGCTGCCGTCCGCGGTCACGGTGAGCTCGCCGGTGCTCGGGTCAACCTGGACGGAGATCCCGGCCGGCGCATCGGTGACCTCACCGTAGGTCGTTCCCTCGGGGATGTCGCCCGTCGTCGAGGTCGGGGTTCCCACGACCGTGGGAGTGTCCCAGTCAACGACCTCAGAGGGCCAGTGCGGATCCACGCTGTTGACGTCGGATTCCTGGACGGTCACGGTGACCGGAACGAGGTCGACGGAACCGTCCGGGTAGGTCACCACCAGGGTCATCTGGTAGTCACCCGGCGGCTCGGTGGCCTCCGGGGTGGCGGTGATGACACCGGTGTCAGGATTGACCGTGGCCCAGGGGCGGGCGTCGATAAGCTCGTAGGTTGCTCCCTCGGGAATCTCTGCCGGAGGAGCAATGTCCTTGGTGGTGCCCTGGACCACGGAGTCCACCACGGGAGAGGGGTCGATCTCGGTGGCCTGTGCGGGGGTGACGGTCACCGTCACCGTGACCACCTCGGAAGAGCCGTCCGGGTAGGTGACGATCACCTCCATGGGGTAGTCCTGCACCGCGGTATCGAAGGCGGGGCGGACCGTCACTGCGCCGGTGTTCGGATCAATGTCCGCCCAGGGCTGCCAGTTGTCTCCGCCCGCGAAGGTGGTGCCGTCCGGGAACACGTCGTCGACGGTCTCACGCGGCAGAATGCCCGGCACTTCCTGACCCTGGCCGACGGTGATCGGCGGGTACTCGGGAGTGTTGACGGATTCCTCGGCGGGAGGAGCACAGTTGATCTGCGTCGAGGACGAGGACATGCCCGCGGTGGCGTAGATGGTCGGATTCGCCGTCCATGCCTCGGGATTGAGGCGCCCGGTCAGCTGCGCGCGGATACGGGTTTTCGGGGGCATGGATCCGGAGATGACCGCGTAGACGGTCCCGTCCGCAGCCGTTTCATAACCGGTGGTCAGCGAGCTGGCGGCACTGGAGTATCCGCTGGCCCACCAGTTGTCCCAGCTGGCGCTGACCAGGTCGATCGGCCCCATGTTCATGGTTGCCTTGGAGTCGATGCGCCAGACGATGCGCACGTTGTCGAGCCCGTGCTCGGTGGAGACTCGCAGGCGGGAGTTCTGGATGGTGTTCTGGCGCGAACCGCTCGTCCACCCGTCCAGCACAAAAGTGGTGAATCCGGCGTCCGCCCCGGTGACCGGGATCAGGTTGCCCTCGTCGTCCCACCGGGAGATGAGCGAGCCATCAGCCAGCGGCTGGTTGTCGAAGAGCTCACCCATCGATTGGGGATTGACCTGCAGGTTACGGTCCACGTCGGCAGACATGCCGTTGGTGCCGATCGGCTGTGACTTGGTGTGCGCCCACATGTCGACCACGCAGGAACCGAGACCGGGGGTACCGCTGGGGATCGAGGCGATGCGCGCGGCACCAGCCTGACTGGTCGGGGCAGGCACCGTCGGGCCGAGCATGCCCGCGGCCTGGTCGAGTTGTGCCTGGTTGACCGGCCCCACGTCCTGCGCGTGTGCGACCGGAGTGGAGAAGGCCAGGGTGTCGGGGGCGATCGCGGGGACGGTGAGACCAGTTCCCACAAGGGCAATGGCAAGGGTGGCAGCAGGAATGCGGCGGCGAGACATATCAGGACCCGTTCAGTGTCGATGTAGCCACCTGTGAAAACCACGTGTGTCACAGGTGGACTCCAGTTCCCCGGAAACTGTAATCGAATTGTTTCCCGACCGGAATAGATAAGCGCTTATTCACCCCCAGCGGAAAGTTATCTCCACACCAAGGGCGCGCGCGGCAGATCCTCCGGGTCGAAGACGTCCTGCAACTTCTGCAGGGTGTTCACGCCGGGATACCCCAGGGAGGCTGCCAGCTTCTCGACGATCTTGAACACGGGGTCGTCGTAAAGCATCTCTCTCAAAGTCACCGCACCGTCGCGCTTCGCCAGGCGTTGGCCCTGCTCATTGAGCACCAACGGGACGTGGACGTACTCCGGCAGGTCGATGCCCAGCAGCGTGGCCAGATAGGCCTGGCGCGGCGTGGAGGACAACAGATCATCACCGCGGACCACCTGGTCGATGCCCTGGAAACCGTCGTCGACCACGACCGCCAGGTTGTACGCCCAGTCCGGTGCCTGCCCACCACGCCGCAACACGAAATCATCCACATCGGTGGTGTAGGGGCCGTGGTAGCGGTCCCGGATGGTGAACTCCGCGACATCCGCCCGCAGGCGCAGGGCCGGGGTGCGTCCTTGCTGCGCCAGAGCTTCTCGACGCTCCGCCCGCTCCCCCTCGTCCAGATCCCGGCACGTGCCCGGGTAGGAACCGGCCGGGGTGTGCGGGGCGCGGGCGGAATCCTGGATGTCCTTGCGCGAGCAGTAGCACTCGTAGACCAGCCCGCGGGCATCGAGCATGTCCAGCGCCCGCTGGTACGCCGGGAACCGATCCGACTGGTAGAGGATGTCCCCGTCGAAGGTGAGACCGAGGGTGAGCAGGTCGTCGATCTGGCGGTGGGCCGAGTCGATCGTCGAGCGCTGGGTGTCGATGTCCTCGACCCGCAACAGGAACCTCCGGCCGGTGTGCCGGGCGAAGAGCCAGGCGATGAGGCCGGTGCGGAGATTGCCGAAGTGCAGGTCTCCGGAGGGCGACGGGGCGTAACGGCCGGCATGCTCAGTCATGGTTCCAGGGTAGCGGGTGTGCGAAGATCTCCCCCGTGACTACTTCCGACCCCGCACCTGGGCAGGGGATGGGCACCCGGTTCATCCCCCTGCAGCGCAGCTACTACCCCGTCATCGTGGCGTTGTTCGTCGCGGTGTTCCTCGTCTCCAACATCCTGGCCACCAAGGGCGTGTCCATCGGCCCCCTCATCACCGACGGAGCCTTCTTCCTCTTCCCGCTGGCCTACGTCCTCGGCGACGTGTTGGCGGAATGCTACGGATTCCGGGCGGCCCGGCGCGCCATCCTCACCGGTTTCGCGGTCACCCTGCTGGCCGTCGTGTCCTTCTATGTGGCGATCTGGCTGCCGCCGGCCGATTTCTACGGCTCCCAGTCGGAATTCGCCCACATCCTGGGCCTGGTCCCGCAGATCGTGCTGGCGTCACTGAGCGGATACCTCGTGGGCCAGTTGCTCAATTCCTGGGTGCTGGTGAAGATCAAGCAGCGCACCGGCGAGAAATCCCTGTGGGCCCGCCTCATCGGTTCGACGGTGGTCGGCGAGTTCGGCGACACCCTGTTGTTCTGCCTCATCGCGGCCCCGGTCATCGGCATCGCCACGGTCTCCGACCTGGCCAATTACGTGGTGGTGGGTTTCCTGTGGAAGACGCTCATCGAGGTCGCGCTCCTGCCGGTGACCTACGCGGTCATCGCCTGGGTGAAGCGGCGGGAGGGGTATTAGGCAAGTTCACCCCATATTAATGTGCGGTTGACGGTACATTAAGTTTGCAATGGAAAAGTACAGCACGTTCGAGTCCGCTCATCCCAGGAGTCCATCCGCTATGACCGCTCTGAAGTCCCGCCGTTTCGCCGTCCTCTCTCTGCTCACCGCCTCCACCCTCACCATCGCCGCCTGCGGCAGCGTCGAGGATGACGCCGCCGGCACCACCACCGCCGAGGCTACGGGCACCGAGACCGCCGCCACCGCCGCTGCTGCCGACGGTGAGATCACCATCGCCTGCACCGCCGACGAGACCCTCTGTGCCGCCTGGGCCGACGCCTTCGAGGCGGAGTCCGGCGTCTCCACCAACTACGTCCGCATGTCCTCCGGCGAGGCCGTGGCCCGTTTCCAGGCCGCCGGCGACAACCCGGAGTTCGACGTCTGGCATGCCGGCCCGGTCGACGGTTTCATCGCCGCCACCAAGGAGGGTCTGCTGGAGCAGTACGAGTCCCCCAACGCCGCCGACCTCGACCCCGACGTGGTCGATCCGGACGGTTACTGGGCCGGCGTCTACCTCGGCGCCCTGGGCTTCTGCTCCAACGAGTCCCGCCTCGAGGAGCTCGGTGTCGACGTCCCCACCTCCTGGGATGACCTGACCGCCCCGGAGCTGCAGGGCGAGCTCATGATGGCCCACCCGTCCACCTCCGGCACCGCGTTCACCACCCTGTGGACCCAGGTGGAGCGTCTCGGCGGCGAGGATGAGGCGCTCGGTTACATGCGCGACTTCAACACCAACATCCTCCAGTACACCCGCTCCGGCTCGGCCCCGGCCCAGTCCGCCGGCCGCGGCGAGGTCGCCGTCGCGATGGTCTTCTCCCACGACTGCGTGTCCCACCAGGAGGAGGGTTTCGAGGACCTCGTCGTCTCCTTCCCGGAGGAGGGCACCGGCTACGAGGTCGGCGGCGTCGCCCTGATGAAGGGCTCCCAGAACCCGGATGCCGCCAAGGCCTACATCGACTGGGCCCTGACCCCGGCCGCCCAGGATCTCGGCCCGGAGAACAACGCCTTCCAGATCCTCACCCACCCGGATGCCGTCGAGGATCCGCGCATGGTCTCCTTCGATGACATCACCCTCATCGACTACGACTTCGCCGCCGCCGGTGAAGCCCGCTCCGGCCTGACCGCGCGTTTCGACGCCGAGGTCGCCGAGGAGCCCGCCGAGGAAGAGTCCAACTAACCCACCATGACCGCACTGACCGCGGCGCCGGCAGCGGGCGTCGAGAAGCAGAAGCGAGGCCCGGGCAGGCCGACGCGCAGCAGCCGGGTGCTGCTGGCGTTGGTGCTGCTGGTCATCCTCGCGCTCATCGGCTGGCCGCTGTGGGGGGTGTTCCGTTACGCGCTGTCGGTCGAGGGCTGGGCCGTGGTGAGCAGTTTCTTCACCACGCGCACCAACCGCCAGTTGCTGCTCAACACCATGCAGCTGGGCATCTCCGTGGCGCTGTTGACCACCGCCCTGGCGTTCGTGCTGGCCTTCGCGCAGGCCCGGATGCACTTCCTGGGCCGTCGCTTCATCCACTTCCTCACCCTCCTGCCGATCGTGTCCCCGCCGTTCGCGGTCGCGGCGGCCACGATCACCCTGTTCGGACGCTCCGGCATGATCACGCAGGGGGTGTTCGGGTACCGGCTGGACATCTACGGGTTCTGGGGACTGCTCTTCGTCCTCACCCTGTCCTATCTCCCGTTGGCGTACATGAACCTGCTGGGTATGCTGCGCGCACTCGACCCGGCGCACGAGGAGGCGGCGTTCTCCCTCGGTGCCAATCGCCTGCGCATCCTGCGCACGGTGACCCTGCCGATGCTCATCCCCGGGTTCGCGGGCGCCTTCCTGCTGGTGTTCGTGGAGACGATCTCGGACCTGTCGAACCCGCTGGTGCTCGGCGGTGATTTCCAGGTGCTGGCCTCCCGCGCCTACCTGGCGATCATCGGCGAGTACAACCTCCCCGGCGGTGCCGCCTACTCCATGGTGCTGCTCCTGCCGGCCGTCGCGCTCTTCCTGCTGCAGCGCTACTGGGCGGAACGGGCCTCGACGGTGTCGGTGTCCGGCAAACCGACGGGACGCCACGTGGCCATCGACACCCCGTGGCTGAAGATCCCCGCCCTCATCGTCGCCTACACCGTCGCCCTGCTGGTGATGCTCATCTACGGGGCGATCCTGCTCGGCGGTTTCGTGCGCATCCTCGGCGTGAACAACACCTTCACACTGAACAACTACCGGTACATCTTTACCGGCGTGGGCAACGACGCCATCATTGACACCACCATCCTGGCGCTCATCGCCACCCCGATCGCCGGTCTGCTGGGCGTGTTCATCGCCTGGCTGGTGGTCACCCGCCTGCAACGCACCGCCGGAGCCGTGGACTTCCTCGGCATGCTGGGCATGGCGCTGCCGGGCACGGTCGTGGGCATCGGCTACCTCATCGTCTACAACTCCTCCACCACCGTCTTCGGACTGCCGCTCATCCCTGCTCTGGCCGGTGGTGGCGCGGTGTTCGGCGGCGCGATCGCCATCATCATGGTCTTTGTCGCCGGTTCCTCGCCGGTGGGCCAGCGCAACGGTGTCTCCGCCCTGCGCCAGATCGACCCCTCGCTGGAGGAGGCGTCCATCTCCCTCGGCCAGTCCGAGGCCGGCACCTTCCGCCGCATCACCATGCCGCTGCTGCGTCCGGCGCTGCTGGCGGGCCTGACCTATGCCTTCGCGCGGTCGATGACCTCGGTGTCGGCGGTCATCTTCCTCACCACCCCCTCGCAGCGCATCCTCACCTCGCAGATCTACGCTGAGGTCGACCGCGGCCGCTTCGGCAACGCCTTCGCGTTCTGCACCATCCTGATCATCATCGTGCTGCTCGCCATGCTGGTCATCCACCTGATCACCCGCCGCATGGAAGGAGCCCGCCAGTGGCAGGCCGACTGACCCTGACCGACCTGGTCAAGATCTACAACCCCCGCTCGGGGCTGCGCGCCGTCGACGGTGTCACCCTCGACATCGCGCCGGGCACCTTCGTCACCCTGCTCGGCCCCTCCGGGTGCGGCAAGACGACGGTGCTGCGCACCATCGCCGGTTTCGAGTCCCCCACCTCCGGTGAGCTGCTTCTCGACGGCGCCGACCTCACCCGCATCTCCCCGGACAAGCGCCCCATCAGCCTGGTGTTCCAGAGTTACGCCCTGTTCCCCCACCTGTCTGTCGCCGACAACGTCGGCTACGGCCTGCAGGCCGCGGGCGTCAAGCGCGCCGAACTGCGCTCGCGTGTCGACGACGCCCTCGAGCAGATGGGCCTGTCCGGCCTCGGCGACCGCTCCCCCGGCCAGCTCTCCGGCGGGCAGCAGCAGCGCGTCGCCCTGGCGCGTGCCATGGTCACCCG